>JBAYXD010000017.1:0-20408 GCA_041673725.1 Bacilli bacterium
TAAAATCGAACCATTTAAGATTGCATCAATGATACCACGAGTATCTTTAATCGAAATACGTTTTCCAGTACCATTCCAACCAGTGTTAACAAGATAAGCTTTTGCACCACTCATCTTCATTTTCTTGACTAATTCTTCAGCATATTTAGTTGGAGGTAATTCAAGGAAAGCTTGACCAAAGCATGCAGAGAATGTAGGAGTTGGTTCAGTAATTCCTCTTTCGGTACCAGCAAGTTTTGCTGTGAAACCACTTAAGAAATAATATTTAGTTTGCTCTGGAGTCAAAATCGAAACTGGAGGTAAAACACCAAAGGCATCAGCAGATAAGAAAATAACATTCTTTGCAGCTGGAGCACTTGAGACTGGTTTTACAATATTCTTAATGTGATTAATTGGATATGAAACACGAGTATTCTCGGTTACACTCTTATCGGTAAAATCAATTTTTCCATTTTTATCAAGAGTAACGTTTTCAAGTAATGCATCACGTCTAATAGCATTATAAATATCAGGTTCGCTGTCTTTATCAAGGTTAATAACCTTAGCATAGCAGCCACCTTCAAAGTTAAATACACCTTCATCATCCCAACCATGTTCATCATCACCAACGAGTAATCTCTTTGGATCAGTTGATAATGTAGTTTTACCAGTTCCTGATAAACCAAAGAATATAGCGGTGTTTTGACCATTTAGATCAGTATTAGCACTACAATGCATAGAAGCCATACCTTTTAATGGAAGGAAGTAGTTCATCATTGAGAACATACCTTTCTTCATTTCGCCACCATACCAAGTGTTTAAAATAACTTGTTCATGTGAAGTAATGTTAAACATAACACAAGTCTCACTATTTAAACCAAGTTCTTTATAATTTTCAACTTTAGCTTTACTAGCGTTATAAATTACAAAATCTGGCTTAAAATGTTTAAGTTCTTCGTCAGTTGGACGAATAAACATATTCTTAACAAAGTGAGCTTGCCATGCAACCTCAACAATGAATCGAATCGCCATTCTTGTATCTTTATTAGCACCACAATATCCATCAACTACATAAAGCTTTTTATTTGATAACTCTTTTTGAGCAATTGCTTTTACAGCTTTCCATGCCTCAATTGAAGCTGGATGGTTATCATTTTTATAGCCTTCACTAGTCCACCAAACTGTATTTTTTGAATTATCATCAACAACAATAAACTTATCTTTTGGTGAACGACCAGTATAAACACCAGTCATAACATTAACAGCACCAAGTTCGCTTACTTGCCCTTTTTCGTAACCGGTTAAACCTGGCTTAGTCTCTTCTTTAAATAATTCTTCATAAGAAGGATTATAAACAACTTCTGTAGTCCCAGTAATCCCATACTTTGTTAAATCAATCTTTTCCATTTTTCCCTGTCTTCCCTTCAAGAAATATTTTATACTCTTTTATTTAAATAAATACAATTTTATTGCTCACTTTTTACTAGATTTTTTGTCAGTATAAGAAACACCAAAAAATACTTAAGATAAAAATACTGATATACTCCTTTTTCTTTGAAAATTATCTATTTTACTTAAAACCTTATTAATTTATCAAAAAACAGTAAAAAACTAAATAATTTAAAATCCGTTTGTAGTAGAATAATTTTGTTGAGAATAATATGAAAAAAGTTAAGAAATTTATCCTTGGATTTTCATCAGTCAGTCTTGTTATTGGACTATCCTTTATGGTTTGTTCGTTTTCAGGCATTTTTGATGAAAAAGAAGAACCAGTTAAAGACAATAATAAAGTCCTATTTGGTTTTACAAATTCTATTGATAATGACGATATAAACGTTAGTGGAAACGCCACTATTTCTTTTAATGAAACAAGTTCTGGTTCGTCTTCTGGAAGTTCTGGTTCTAATGGGTCTGGCGGGATTAATTTTAGTTGGAATAATCTTGTTCCCGAATATAAAAATAATTCATCAAATAAAACTGGAACATATTCAATTCAAATTGCTGATGAATTAAGTGAATATATAAGTTTTAAAGATAAATCATCTATTTTTGATGGTACTTGGACTAATAAAGAAACACCAACTGAAGTTCCTGATTTTGTTTATAACGATGATGCAAATAAAACAACAATTGAATCAATTATTGATACGATTGATTCGCCTACTTTAATTATAAAATTTGATGCTAATCCAGATTCTAATGGATACATTTATGCTTACGATGCAACATCTACTTCTTATATAATTACTAAATTTTCAGGAAGTGGGACTATATTAACTATTCCAAGCACCTTTAATGATGGAACTAATGGAAGTCATGACGTTACTGAAATTGGGGAATCTGCTTTTGCTTATAACCGAACGATTACAAGCGTTACTATTCCAACTACTTTATTAAAAATTAAACGAAAAGCCTTTATAGGATGTACTAAATTAGCAACTTTGACATTTACAGCAACATCAACATTAACTACAATTGGTCAACAAGCTTTTGAAAACTGCACTGCTTTAACTTCGGTTACAATTCCTAATTCAGTAACAAGTATTTTAAGCGAAGCGTTTGCTTATTGCTCAGGTATTACTAGTTTTACTTTCCCTACAAATACTGCTTTTACTTGGATTTGGCCAGGTGTATTAAGAAATTGCGCTGCAATTGCTTCAATTACACTACCAACAACTATTACCTCTTTACTTGATAAAGCATTATTTGAATGTTCTAGTCTAACATTATTAACTATATTTCCTGGAATAACTCGATTCGATGATAGCGCCTTAAAAGGTAATGCTAATAACAATCTAACAAATAAAAACTTTAAAATTACATGCAATGATTCAACTGCTAAAACAGCATATAAAGCCGGAATATTCGCAACATACAAAAATTATTTTAACTAAATTCAGTTTAAATATTTATCGATAACAGTTATTTTTTGTTTACTTTTTTCTTTTTTATTGTAAAGTAATTACATAAGCAACGAAAAGGAAGAGTAAATCTTAATAGCTTATAGAGAGTTTCCAATTTGGTGGAATGGAGACAGCAAAAAGAGATTGAACATGGCCTTCGAGCTAAGTAAATGATATGTAATTTACTTCGGGTATGCCCGTTATAGCAAATGAGTATGTTTGTACTCTTCAAGGCTTATATAAGTGATTATATAGGTAAAATAAGGTGGTAACACGGGTTAATCTCGTCCTTAGGAAACTTAGGACGATTTTTTTATATAAAAATCCTCCTAATGTAAGGAGGAATATGAGCAAAATTGAAATCAAACATTTATCAAAATCTTTTAATAAAAAGATTGTTTTAAGTGACATCAATTTAAAAGTTGAAAAAGGCGATATCTATGGAATTCTTGGGCTTTCTGGAGCAGGTAAGTCTACTTTAGTCCGTTGCATAAATGGTTTAGAGAATTTTGATTCCGGAGAAATTTATTTTAATGATGAATTGCTTTGTTCAAACACTAAAAAGATCAATCGACTAGAACGCCAAAAAATCGCGATGATTTTTCAATCTTTTAACTTATTATCACAAAAGAATGTTTTAAAAAATGTTGAACTAGCCTTAGAAATTAAAGGCGAAAAAGAAAATAAAGAAGAAAAAGCAAAAGATGCTTTAAAAAGAGTTGGATTACTTAAAAAAGCTTATGATTATCCAAGCACTTTATCGGGTGGCGAATGTCAAAGAGTCGCTATTGCTCGAGCAATTACGCTTAATCCAGAAGTCTTATTATGCGATGAAGCAACTAGTGCTTTAGATCCTGAAACTGCTAATTCAATTTTAGAATTACTTAAAAAGTTAAATAAAGAGTTAGGTTTAACAATCATAATGATTTCTCATCAAATGAATGTCATTGAATCAATTTGCACTAAAGTCGCAATTATTGATAAAAGTAAAATTGTAGAAAATGGTGATTTAAGCGATGTGTTCTTAAATCCTAAAACCGACATTGCTAAAGAATTAATATATTCAAGTCACGTAAAAACAATGCTCGATAATAGTCATATGATTCGTCTTTTGTTTAATGGAAATTTAGATGAACCAATCATTGCTAATATAGTTGAAGATTGCGCCATATTAGTTTCAATTGTCTACGCTGATACTAAAGTTATAGATGGAAAAATGTATGGTCAAGTTGTAATAAAACTACCAACAAATTCTAATGATATAACTAAACTAAAGAAGTATTTAAAAATACATAACGTCAGTTATGAGGAGGTAAACAAATAATGAATCTAAGTAATTTATGGGTAGCAATCTACGAAACTATTCTTATGACATTAATATCTACCTTCTTAGCTTATCTTGTTGGATTGCCACTTGGGATTATTCTTGCTACTACCTCAAAAAATGGCATAAGACACAATAAAGCAATAAATCTACCACTTGGTATTTTTATAAATATCATGCGTTCAATTCCATGTTTGTTGTTAATCATAATTTTAATGCCACTTACAAGATCAATATTTGGAACTGGAAGTGGCAAATGGTTCACCATGATTATTCCATTATTCTTCTCATCCTTTGCGTTTGTTTCAAGGATGATTGAATCTTCACTAAATGAAGTTGATGGAGGCGTAATTGAGATGGCCCGTTCAATGGGAGCAACCGATAGACAAATTATCTTTAAAGTAATGCTAAAAGAAGCGAAACCATCACTTATTCTCGGAGTTGCAATCAGCATGATTTCAATTCTTGGCTACACCGCTTTCGCTTATGACTTAGGTGCTGGCGGATTAATTAGCGAAGCCTATTCGTTCTTTACAAGACATACTGGAGATTTCTATAAATATCCAACCGTCTGGGTAATAATTGTGCTTATTGTTGTTATTGTTCAATTAATTCAAGAAGGAAGTATCTTGTTAAATAAAAAAATCGATAAAAGGAGAAAAGCAAAATGAAAAAAATTAAATTAGGAGTAATAAGTTGTTTAGTTTTATTTGGAGCATCTTTAGTTTCTTGTAACGAATCTAATTCAAAAACTATAAAGGTTTGTGCTTCAGAATTGCCACACGCAAGTATATTAAATAATGTCGTTAAAGGCTTAGTTGAAAAAGAAGGATACAATCTTGATTTAACTATTCTTGATTGGACCATTCAAAATGATTCGGTCAAAAATGGGGATTATGATGCAAATTATTTTCAACATATTCCATACCTTGTTGGGTATGCAAATAATGCAAATCAAGAAGTTTTATTTGCAACCGCAAAGGTGCATTATGAACCATTAAGAATTTATGCCGGAAAAGCAAGTAAAGATTTAAAAGACGCAAATGCCACATTCGAAATATGTAATGATGTAAGCAATGCAACAAGAGCTTTAGATTTATTAGTTGCTAATGGCATAATTGACACATACAAAAAAGATGCTGATGGAAACGCGGATTTAGAAAATTTACCAGCAAATATCCATCCAATTAGTGAAAATCTACTTGTTAGTTCTTTACCTGACTATGATTATGGTTTGCTTCCATGCAACACTGCTATGACTGGAAATATTGATGCAACTAGCGATAAAAATAAAAACCTTCCAAGCGAAGACAAAAGTCTCGCCGATGCGAAAGCTAATGTCATTGCCGCCTCTACTGAAAAATATAAGAATGATTCTGAATACAAAACTAAAATCGACATTCTCACAGATGCGATTCTTTCTAGTGATGTGAAAAACTATATTGATAGCACTTGGAAAGGTGTCGTTTTAACATATCAAAAAGACTTACGATAATTAGTTATAGTTTTTTTCTATATCACTCAAAACTGTATCAGCTTCATCTAACGCGGAATCAGCTTCAGTTAATGAAGCATCTGCGCTAGTATAATAACTATCAAAATTTTCTTTAAAATCGTTATATTGATCTTCATATTTTTTGTATTCAGTTTCAAACGCTTCAGCTTGTTCATAGTAACCATCTATTGTTGTAGAGATTGAACTTATTGCAACAGGAATATCATTTTCAATAAGGCTATCAAGATTATTAAACAAAAGCTTTACTGATTCATTTATGCTTGTGGATAAGGTAGTTTCTTGATTATCTTCATTTGTGTATGTAACAGTAAATGAACCATAACCAAAACCTAAATTGCCTAAGAAAGAGAAGATTTTTGGACAATATTTCTCATATTCTGCGTAAGAGGCCAATTGTTCTGTTATTGTAGAAAATTGTGTTTTAATTGATTCTATAGAAGCAATACCTTCATCAAGTTGAGAAAAAGAATCATTGGCAGCATAGACAGCGCTTTTAATAGTTGTAAAAGTTTCAACTGTTTCATTTAATGTTGCTTCACCTTCTTCAATTTCTGATGAATAAGAAGAATAAATAGATTTAATTTGTTCAAGTCTAGCTCTATCATAAGCACTTAAAGTTTTTGCATCTAATACATTAATTCTATTTCCAACAGTTGTGTAATGAGCGTAAACTGTCGTATTTTTTTCACTTAAAGCATCTACCTTAGGCGAATAAGTATCAACATCAGTTTTAATAGAAGCAACTTGTTCTTGATAAGTTTTTAAACCTTTTAAACGTGTCTCTAAACCATCAAGTTCAGTATAAGCATTCTTTAATCCTTCATTATCCTTATAACTAATAGCTTTACTTACTGTATTAGTTAATGTCGTAACTGGAGCGAAACTTAAAGTTAAAGAGACTGCAACTAAAACAAAATTTGTTAACATACCAAATAAACGCTTTGGAGTCTTTTTCATATCCTTAACTTTATTTCTAAATATTCCATAAATTGCCCAACCAATTCCTTCAGCAAAAATATCTGCAAGGAGTGTTGCAACAACAAAATAACATAAATTTATGAGCGAATTCCCAAAAGCAGTATAGAAAACTCCATTCTCAAATAAACTATCTATTCCAACTAAAGTAACACCATTACTAGAACCAATTTCGTTGAATGTAATGTTTAAGTTTTTAATAGTGTCGGATAAGGTTGCTGATAAATTAGCAATTAATCCTTGAGCATCTATATTAAATAAAGATAAAATATTATTCCCAAATTTCACTAATAAAAAATAAAAGGCAAATGTAAAAATAACAAATAAAACAAGGTCAACTAAGCACTTAAATGGATTTCGAAATAAACCTACAACAAGCGCTACTCCTAATAAACAAAATATTACAATGTCGATAATCATTGTTTTTCCCTCTTTTCAATAATTATAAATGATAAAGGCGAAACTGTCGTGCTATTTTATTATTAAAAAAGAATGCATCTAAGCATTCTTTTGATTTTTATTCTTCACCACAACCAGAGTTTATAAACTCTACTAAACTCTTAACAGCTTCTTTTTCGTCTTCACCATTTGCTTCAATGACAATTTCTTCACCTTGATTAATCCCTAAAGCTAATAGCTTCATTAATGACTTACCATTAAATTTCTTTTCAGGTTCAGTTGATCTTGAAACAAATATACTTGATTTAAAATTCAAAGCTTTCATTGCAAAATTACTTCCTGGACGGGCATGTAATCCTGTCGCATTCTTTAAAATTACTTTTTCACTATACATAAATTTTTCTCCCTATTTTAAATGTTTTGTAACATAATCTTTAATTTCATCGTTTGTCTTTAAAGTTAGAACTTTTTTACTAATCTTTTCTAAATCTTCAATTGAATTATTGATAATCATTTTCTTTACACAAGCAAGATTACTAGCAGACATACTTAAAGTACGCATACCAAATCCAATTAATATCGCAGCAGTAATTGGATTACCACCCATTTCACCGCATACACTTACTATTTTCTTATTATTATTAAACGATGTAACAATATAATTTATTAATCTTAAAACACCAGGATTATACATTTGATAATACTTACTTACATTTGGATTTAGTCGATCAACAGCTAAGCTATATTGGCATAAATCATTTGTGCCAATTGAAGCAAAATCTACTTCTTTACTTACAATATCGCTAATTAAACCAATTGAAGGAATTTCAATCATGATTCCTACTTTTATATCTTTAGAATATTTAATCTTTTTAGCATCAAGTTCTTTTTTAACTTCATCTACAACTTTATAAGCATTGGTAACATCATCCATTGTACCTACCATTGGGAACATAACATTTAATTTCCCATATATAGATGCTCTAAATATTGCTTTTAGTTGAGTCTTAAAAATGTCTAAATGATTTAGACATAATCTTAAAGCTCTTTCACCTAAGAATGGATTATCTTCTTTTGGAAGTTCCATACAATCAAGTTTTTTATCTCCACCAATATCAAGTGTACGAATCGTAACTCGTCCTTTAAATGATAATAATACTTTTTTATAAATCTCAAATTGTTCATCTTCAGTTGGTAAAGTTTGTTTACCCATAAAGATAAATTCTGTTCTAAATAAACCACAACCATCGACATATTTTGCGTTCTTTAAATCTTCAATCTTAGTTGAAGCAAGATTAAGATTAACCGAAATATTGGTACCATCTTTGGTAATTGGTTCTTTATCTAGATATTTTTTAATATCAGCAAGTTCAACTAGATAACACTTTTGTTTTTTCTCAAAATCTTTATACAAATTTTCATCATAATTTAGAATTACATCACCTTTAAGCGCATCAAGAATTATTTTGTCTCCATTTTTTACATGTTTTAAAATGTCAGTTACACCCAAAACTGCAGGAATATCATAACTTCGAGCAATAATTGCTGAATGAGATGTTTGTCCGCCAACTTCAGTAATAATTCCTTTAATCATTTCTTTATTTAAAGTCGCGGTATCGCTTGGAGTTAAATCATGTGTAACAACAATTACAGGCTCTTTAATATCAGCTAAATTTATTTCTTCAAATCCTAAAATACATCTTAAGATTCTATTTTCAATATCACTTAAATCATAAGCTTTGTCACGAATGCACTCGCATTCATTTAAAAGCATCATATCTTTATATTTTTTAATTACTTCATCAATAGATTTACTTGCGCTATTTTTATTTTTAATGCTATTAATAATCTCTTCTTCCATATCTGGATCTAATATAAGCATCTTATGCGCAACAAAAATATCGGCCTTTTTATCGTGTGCTTTTGTTAATTTATCAACAATATCTTCAATTTCTTTAACAGCTCTACTTTGTCCAAGTTTAAATTTACTAATTTCTTCTTCAACTTTATCTTCGCTTATTTTTGCATTATCTATGATTGGTACAAAAGGCGAATAAACAAAAACTTTACCTAATGCAACGCCTTTTGATACGTTTATACCATGATATGTTTTAACAAGACTATTTTGATCCATGATTATTATCCTCACAAATTCTAAATATCATATTCCCAAATCCATCTTCATCACAGTCATCTGTAACAAATTTTGCTTTTTGTTTTACTTCATCACTTGCATTATTCATTGCAACAAAATCACAACCAACTTCAGCCATAGAAAGGTCATTCCCACTATCACCAAAAGCTAAAATTTCTTTTGGAGATATATGGAGCATTTTCCCTAATGTTAATAAGGCAATTCCTTTACTAATATTAGTGTTTGTTACTTCAACATAATTCGTACTACATAGAGTTGCATTTAAGCAACTATACTTTTTCATAACTTTTAAAAACTTAGTATAATCTTCATCGCTTTTTAAAATTATGTCCATTTTTGTAGCATCAATTTCAGACTTTTGCACATATGCAACTAAGTCATCAACGGCCAAAATATGGTCCATAAAATTTTGTGATGCGGTACTTCCAGTCCTTTTTTGTTCATTATTTATTGATTCAAAAAAAGACAAAGTATTTGCATCATTTGTAGTCACCATCTTATCGAGATAAAGAATCTGGAAGGTCTTACAAAGAGGTAAGACCTCCCTTGTAAATTCTTTTAAAATTTTATAATCAATTAAAGACTTATAAATTAGTTCTATTGGATTATTCTTATAAATCGCTGCCCCATTAGACGTAATGATATAATTAACACCAACAATGCTTAGGAGTTCATGCGTGATAATAGGTAGATTTCGTCCAGTAGATATAGCAACATCGACACCTTCGTTATGCAATCTTAATAAAGCCCCTCGGTTTTTAAAAGAAACGCTATCATGATGATAGAGAAGAGTTCCATCGAGATCGGTTGCTACTAATTTATACTTAAACATACTAATCTATAATACTACCATTTGCCTTAATAATCTTTTTATATTCTTCAAATGAATCTTTTTTATAACGAGCTAAGGTTCCACTTCCATCGTTATTTTTATCGACATAGATGAAACCATATCTCTTTTTCATTTCACCAGTTGAGGCACTAACTAAATCAATTGGTCCCCACCAAGTGTAACCCATTAAATCAACACCATCTTTGATTGCTTCTTCCATAGCTTTAACGTGAGCTTTTAAGTATTCTACACGATAAGTATCATGGACTTTATGATCTTTAGTAAGTTCATCATTTGTTCCAAGACCATTTTCAACAACCATTAGAGGTATATGGTAACGAGCGTAAACCATATCAAGATAAGTTCTTAAACCAGTTGGGTCAATTCCCCAACCATATTCACTGGCTTTAATGTATGGATTTTTCACTCCAAACATCATATTCCCTACTGATTTTAAAACTTCTGGATCAGTTGAAACGCAACCAGACATGTAATAACTAAAACTATAGAAATCAACGATTCCTCTCTTTAAAATAGCAGAATCTTCTTTCGTATAATCAAGTTTTACATTTTGTTCCGCTAAGAAACGTTTACCAATTGGCGAATAATCACCTCGAACCATAACATCTCCACAATAGAAATTACCAACTTCCATTTGGAAGTTATTTTTAAATACATCGCTTGGAGAGCAAGTATATGGATAAGACATATTCCCAGCAATCATACAACCAACTTTGTTATTTGGATTAATTGTATGAGCAATTGCAACTGCTTTAGCACTTGCAACAAACTGATAATGTAAAGCATTAAATCTTGTTGTAACGAGTTTTGGATCTTTGGAACTTGGCATCATGGCCATTCTTCCTTGTGGTTTCATGTCTAGAGACATAAAATCACCAAATCCCATCATACTAATATTAATTTCATTAAAGGTTAGCCAATGAGTGACATAATCTTTAAATTCACTAAAACAAGTTGTGGCGTATTTAACGTAACAATCAATCATTTTACGACTAGCCCACCCATTAAATTTATTCATTAAACCAATAGGTGCTTCATAATGAGATAAAGTAACAAGTGGTTCAATATGATATTTCTTTAATTCTTTAAAGACATTTTTATAGAAGGCAATTCCTTCTTTATTTGGAACAAGTTCATCACCATTAGGGTAGATTCTTGTCCAAGCAATCGACATACGATAAACTTTAAATCCCATTTCACTAAATAGTTTGATATCTTCTTTATAATGATGATAAAAATCTATTGCTTCATGTGATGGATAATTTTGCTTTGGATCAAGTGGATACACTATTTGTCGTGGTGTTTTTAAGTCCCCAGCCGTAATACAATCAGCAGTTGAGACACCTTTTCCACCAACATCATATGCCCCTTCGCATTGATTTGCGGCAGTTGCTCCACCCCATAAAAAATCTTTTGGGAAGACATTTTCTTTTTTATTCATATAAACTCCTTCGAAGGTTATTTTTTAAAATTTCCCCCGCAAAGGGTATTTAACGGGGGAAAAAGGAAGATCAAAGATATTTTTATAACAACTAATTATTATTTTACTTCTTTTGGTTGAGCTGCTTGAGCTTCTAAGGCTTCGGCTTTTTCAGCTTCAGCTTCTTGAGCAACTAACTTCTTCTCATAGGCTTTGAAGAATGGGAAGTAGCAAAGTCCAGCAATAATAAAGGCTACGACTGGAATAAATATATTTTGCCAAGCAAGAGAACCTAAGAATTCACCAACACCAATAGGCATCAAACTACCAATCATGACATATGGAATTTGGAAGAATCCTATTGCATATCCACCCCAAACTGCAAGCATACAAAGCATTGGATTTAAAACAAATGGGAAGAACATTAAAGGGTTATACATTAATGGAACACCAAATGTCATAGGCTCGTTAACACCAAATAATCCTGGAACAATTGAAGCTCTACCAACTGCTTTTAATTGTTTAGATTTTGAGAACATACACATTAAGACAAGTGGGAGAGTATTTCCACTACCACCACAAGTTAGTAATGTACTAAATAAGAAAACATAACTGAAAGTTAAAGTATATCCTTCAACACCCATATGAGCCATATAGTTATTAGTAACAGCAGCAGTTAATGATGTCATTAAAATAACGTAAACAATCATCGTACCATGAATACCAAAGAACCAAAGTAACATAGCAACAATACTTAAAATAAAGATTCCTGGTAAACTATCTAACCAACCAAAGCAAACTTTAAAGAAAACCATTGTGAAGTTAGCAAGGTTAATTCCTGGAGTATAAAGACGTAATAAAGCATCAATACCACCAAAGATAATAACACTGAATAATAAAGGAATAATCGAACTAAATCCATCAGTTAAGAATTGAGGAACAGCATCTGGCATCTTAATTGTGATATGGAAGTGATCACAGAATTTATAAATTCCAGGAACACAAAGTCCAACAATAATTGATAAGAACATACCAGTTGATCCAAGGTATGAAACACTCATTCCACTTAAAGCACTAGTAATAACTTTACCTGCATCATCAGTACCACTATATAGAGTATAAGCAGTAACTGGAGCGGCAACGAGTAAGAATACTACAAGTGATCCAGTCGCTGTATTTAATGGTTTTAATTTGAGCGCACGTCCAAAGTTATAACCAATTAAAGTGACTAAGAAAACTGAGATTAAACCCATTGTCATATTATAAGGAAGAATAAGTATCTTATAATATGTACTTTCTGTCGTTAAACCAAACCAACCAAAACTAGTAGGTACAGAAGCAATAATTGTAAATATTGCTCCGACCATAATAATACCCATCATATTCATCATAGCAGCAGTAATAGAACTAACGCCCTTATTTGCTCCTACTTTTTGACCGACTTTTTGTAGAAATTGCATAAATTTGGATTCAACAAATCTTTGCATTATTCCTTTCTTTTCGGTCTTTGCATTTTCAGCCATATTTTTCTCCTTTTGAAAAATTTATTTACTTCCCCATCAACTTATTAACCATCTTTAAGATGTTTGCACAATTTCCAAGTGCATAATCAGTTGGTGGTATTGAATCGCAAGGACAACCGACATTATCTTTAATCTCTTTAAGTCGGTAAGAAACTTGTGGTCCAACCAAAACACAATCACAACCTTTGCAAGCATCGAGATAATCCGCTAAACCTACCGCTTGAATTTCTAGTGGTATATTTTGCGTCTCCCAATACTTCTCCATCTTCTTCATTAAGATAGATGTAGACATACCTCCGGCACAAACTAGTAAAATCTTCATACCCAAACCTCCCTTGATTTATTTATCTTTCTTAACCTTATAAAGATTAATAAATTCCTTAATCATATCAACTACCGTCATTGTCGACATCACATGGTCTTGTGCATGCGCAAGCAACACCGTCTCATGATCTAAATCACCATTTGCTCCAGCTTTTAGAACTTTACTGTGTTCTTTATGAGCTTCATTTAGTGTTTTATTAGCTTCTTCTAATTTTTTATCTGCTTCACTAAATTTCCCTTCTTTTGCAAAAGAAAGAGCTTCGTAAGCTTTGCTACGAGCATCGCCACTATTGGCGATTATTTTCATGCAACATTCTTCAAGTTCGTCATCTGTCATCTTAGGCATACCCGTTCTCCTTTGATACAAATAAAAAACATACTAGACGAATCTCAACTTTAAAATATAAATGACACAATTGTTTCTTTATGTTAAGATTATAGAGCATAAATGAAAGCGCTTCCAAATGTTTTTTTAAAAAAACGCCCATTTTACACAAACTAAGAAAGGTGTGTCACTTTATGTTTAATTTAAGTCAAAATCCTAGAGTAATTATTTCGATGGAATCATTAGCCGAAGCCTTTTATCGTTATCTACAAATAAAACCATATAACGATATTTCTATTCAAGAAATATGTGAAAAGGCGGGTGTTACTAGAAAAACCTTCTATCGTAACTTCGAAACTAAAGATGACTTATTTGACTATTATATATATGAAATAATTGGAATCGATTTCCCTCAAGAAAACAACAATTCTCTTGAACAATCTGTCAAAAATCTCTTTAATTACTTCTCAAAAGAAAAAACATTATTAATTATTTGTGAAAAAAATAAATTATTTGATTTATTGCTTGAACGTATCAATAAATATCTTGAACTCAATCCTCAATATGGTATGGCTATCAGCGATGCTAAAAATATTGTTGATTATCGCATCTATTATTGGCAAGTCTTCAATTCTTCGCTGATAAAAATGCTTGAAGTTTGGACAAGACGTGATTTTAAAGAAAGTGTTGATGAACTATATCAAATCTTTGAAGATATTACTAAACGTTTTGGAACTTTAGATTATCACGAAACCTATGTTTCTTATAAAAATCGTATGAATACAGGAAAAAATTAACTAATTATTATTTTCAAGATTAAAAATTACTTCTTTTAAGTATTCCCAACACTTTAATTAGTGTTGGGTTTTTAAGTAGTTTTATAAATCAAATTAGTATATTATATGAAATATGACTGAAAACAAAATGAGTAACTTTTTTGATAAATTAGCCCCTTCCTGGGATAAGAGCGAACTTCATTCTAATAATGAAATTGTTTCTTTTTTAAATGTTTTGCCAATTAAACAAGGGGGGAAAATACTCGATGTTGGTTGTGGGACAGGCCTTATTACACCAATACTTTATAAAAAATCTAAAGGCATTGTTAAAGGCATAGATATATCTAATGAGATGATCAAAATAGCAAAAAATAAAAACTATAAAAACATATCGTTTATTTGCGGAGATTTTAATTGTTTTGATGAAATCGAATATGATTTAATCGTTATCTTTAATGCTTATCCACATTTCTTAGATTTAGATAGATTTAAAAATTCTTTGTACAGAGTTTTAAAAAAGAATGGGAAGTTTGCAATAATGCATAATTTTTCACGACAAGAATTAATTGAGATGCATCAAGGCACCTCGCTTTTTCTTACAAGAGACTTAAAACCAGTAGATGAAGAAGCTGCTTTTTATAAAGATAAATTTAATATTTTAGAAGCAAAAGAAACCAAACATTCTTATTATATTCTTTGTCAAAAAAAGTAAATTCCTAAAAACCGCTTGGTAAAATGCACCATTTTTAAATAATTCGCATATAGGCCACATCGGTTTTATAGTGTCCAAATATAAGAAGCAATTGGTAAACCAACGAAGATAACTAATGTACAAATTGTTAAAACATAAAACAAAATTCTTAATTTAACGCCGTTATAAGCAATGAGAATTTTATCACCTTTTGCATTAGCTCTTTTTGCAATAATTGCTTCATAAGTCATTATAAGAATTACCGCTAATGTAAATATATTGATCATTGTCAAAAGCGAAAACATTGAAGCATCAGATAAGGCCTGTAAGCCAACAATAGTTGCGCTTATGGTTGAAAACATTCCAGTTCCTAGCATCCATAAACTGTCTTCGTTAGCATAACTTTGATTATAGAAGGCAATTATAATCCAAATAATAACAGCAAATAAGTTAATAAAACTTTGTAGGAAAGTCGATGGCAAGAAATTGCTTGTCGTAAACGCTGCCCTATTTGCTCTAACAACTATTGTATATTTACTATAGGAATAAGCCTTATTATCTTCGTTTACTTCATACTCCACCATTTCATTATGATTTTTAATTTCACTATTATTTACAAATCTTAACCCATCAGTAAATTGAGTCTCTTTGCCCATTGTTGTATAAATCCCTTTATCAATAGAACATGATTTATGTGTGTTATTAGTTGATTGATCTTTTGAAACATCGATAATATCTTTTGCGACATATCTCAAATTAGAGACATGAAGCCAACTTGTAGGTTCAATATTAATCCAAAATTGAGCAGTTTCTAATGGGTAACGTGGATTATCATAAGCTTTTGCAACTTTCGCAGTAAATACACAATTTTGGAAAAACCTAAATTCTTTAGAACCATCCTCTTTTGTTAGATAATATGGTTCTCCCGGAGCATAATAATACGCCAAAGAATCATTATTAACACCTTTGCCAATATCAAAATTACGTGGATATTTATCATAAACGTTAGATTCATGAAGCAATGGATAGCTAAGTCTTTCTTCCTTAAACAAAGCAGGAACCACATTATATTCACTATCGTTAATGAAACTATCTATCAAAGCAACTCGATTATCGCTAATCCAACCTGGATGCTTAAGTTCAATATCTTTTAATAATGAATATGGTTTAGCAAGTTCAATGTAATCGAGTATTCCATCACTTGCATATGTGACAATATTAGATTCGCTATTTACTGTAAATACATCCATCTCTTTATCGCCAATCTCATCTTCCCAATTTGGATTTTTATAATTTTTAAACATAGTGTGGAATTCATCTTGGCTAAAATCCATCCAAACATTCATTGCTACGGAAAAATATTCATTTGATGGTTGAATATCATATATTTTATTTACTTGCGCACCAATGCTAACATCACAATAAGTTAATTTATCATTTGTTTCTTTATTGTTTTGGTGAAGATAAGTATCAATAAATTTTTGGCTGTCACTATCAATATTATTATCTTTCGTCTTAGCAATACTTTCATTTCTATTTGAAATAATTAAATAACTTGAATAAGCAGTAAATCCACCTAAAGGAATAATAACTGCAAATAAACTTACAAACATTTTTATACGCATTTTATGCGATAAAATATTGTAGTTTCTCCTTAAAAGATACTTGTTACGATTATAATTAATAATTTCTGAAAGATCATTTCTTTGAATGCTTGCTAAATCTTCATCAATCTTTAATTCTTCTTCTTTTGGCAAAGATATTGAATCATCTATAAACATATTAACTGGCAAAGAAAAGTAAATTGCTAATTTCTTAAGTAAATGATTATTTGGGATATCATAACCGCTTTGAAGTTCTTTATATTTTCTATCAGAAATTCCAAGAACTCTTGCAACTGTTAACCCTTTTTTAACTAAGTAAGAATTTAGATAACGAATCTTTTTCGTCTTTTGCTCAAAACCTAAATCATCATTTAAGCTAAGTAAAATCTCATTATTATTAACTTTCTTCCAATCAACATTATTAAATGACTTCATTATCTTTCGTCTTAAAAAGAGGTTAGGATTACCCTTACCATTTTTATAATAATTTATATTCTTTTCAGAATCATGTAGGAATATATCAGGGTCAATCCCCTCTTTTTCTATATATTTTATTAAAACTTTAAAACTTTCTACTTTATTAGAACTACTATTCTTACTTTTGTTTTCACTCATAAAAAACCTCTCTATTTTTTATACTATTTTAAACGGAATATTGTTTTAAGAAGCTTTTTTAAAAAATTGCCAGTAATGCATGCTCTAAAATTTTGTCTTTTAGTTATTTTATTTACGAACAATTTGTTTACTATTATTTCTAAATATGAATTTTTAAACAATATCTTAAATCATTCCCAAAACTAAAATAGATACTTTTAAAAAAATAAATTTTGAATTCATGAAGAAAGTTTTTTGGTTTTAATTATTCGTTACTTTTTGTATTCAAAATAAAATTCCAGTTTTATGGCAAAATACCGAAAATGACTATTAAATAATGGAATTATTCATCATGATTAGTTTAATATTACATTAATTATTTTCATCAACTAAGAGTAAAATACCCGCAATCATGCTTACAAAAAGTAAAACACAAACATTAAATCCAGTTGATAAAGGTGTCCCATCTTTGTAAGCATGATATACCTTAATAGTCATAGGAATACACCAACAAAGTGGTATAAGCACAACACCCGAAACAATTGTTGCTAATAAGCAAAGAACAAAAGCTGCTAATTTCATAAAAAGTTCCCTCTCTTTTTTATGTAAAAATTATACAACGCAACTTAATTTAATAGTATTATAAAAATAGTTATGTAAATTACCGCTTATGACCGCCATTATTTAACAAACTTATTGACATAATGTAAACCAATATATATATTATAAATTTATGAATGACGAGAAAAATAATACAACTGGTTATTATGCAAAAAAATCTTTTGAACGCAAACAAGCAATTCTTAAGAAAGCCAAAAAAATGATTCTTTTTAAAGGTTTTTATAGGACGACGATGAAAGATATTGCAAATGATAATAATATATCCCGTCAAATGTTATATAAATATTTTCCAAGCTTTAATCATTTAGTTTTTGAAATCCAAATTGATAACGTCAAGTTGAAAATGCTGTTTTTCGCCAAACTCAAAATGTTGTTTTTAAGCTTTCCTCCTCATCATAAATATTCTTATCTTTAATTCTATAAGATTGTCCAGTAATTTTAATAATTCTTGAATGATGTACAAGACGATCGATAATTGCATTTGCAATAATTGAGTCACCAAATAATTCTCCCCATCTATTAAAATTTTGATTAGTAGTTAAGATTAATGGTTTCTTTTCATATCTTGCTGCAACAAGTTGAAAGAGTGCATATGCTGTCTCTTTATCGATTGGTAGATAACCAATTTCATCAATTATAAGCAAAGTATATTTTAAATAATGACGCACAACCTGTTCAATTCTGTTTTCTTTAGCTGCACTTTTGAATTTTTCCATTAGAGTTGAAAAATTAATAAAGTAGGTAGAAATTCTTTGACTAGCTGCTTCGATTCCAATTGAAGTTGCTAAATGAGTTTTACCTACACCTGGGGAACCTATAAAAATAATATTTTCCTTAGCCTCGACAAATCGTAATGTACATAAATCAATAATTTCATCTTTCCTAATCATTGGCTGATAAGTGAAATCAAAATCTCTAATCGTCTTTATATAAGGGAAATTAGATACCTTAACATTTACTTTTTTTGCTCTATCATCTCTAAATTCTATCTCAGCATTTGTCAGATTTAATAAGGCATCTGTTATGCTCATTCCTTTATCCACTTCATCTAATACAAGCGGTAACGATTCTTTTACTTTTTTTAATTCTAAAATATCTAAATTATTTAATAAAACATTATAATTGCTCATGTTATTCTCCTAAATGTTCAAAAGTTTTTAAGTTATTATTGCAAATCTCAACAATCGAATCTTCGTAATGTATTGTCTTTTTAACAATGTCGTTGTAATGATTAGCATTATAATTTATTAATTGGTTTGAAATAGCATGTTTACTAATGATGATATCATCATAATAAATGTACAATTCAAAATTATCGCGATAGCGTTTTTTATTTGTAGGCATAAGAAGCTTTGTGCACTGTGTTGATTTTACCAACCATATTTAATTTTGTTAAACATTTTATAAGTCATATAAGACATCTCTGATGTATCTAACACATATTTTGCTCGTTCAATATATGTGTGCCCTATATCTAAATCCACAAGATCAGGGTAATTTTCTTTTTGAGAAATCTGTATTTCACTTCTGTTTTCTTCTGCTTCGATTATAGTGGATAGTTTTTCTACCGTTTCTGGATTAAATCGATTCGCATACTTGCCAAATCTTGGTGCGTAATAATGTGAATTCATTCCTTCTTGCGAGCAGCCTAGATATTGAATATCGAAGTAAGCATCGAAACATTTATTATTTTTCTTGTACAAGTTATTTAATTTGGTAACATTATCATCTGTGCTACATTCAACTTTAGACAATGCTTCCATAAGCTGTGGTTTTAAATCGTATTTATTGAGTCTTGCAAGACCTAAGCAGTCTTTGATTGCTTTAAATACATGAAATTTGTCAGGTACATATTTTGTCTTACAAACTTCGATTCTATTACCAAATTTTTGGATATAATTTGCAAAATCTCCTGAAATAAATATTTCATCATCTTGTTTAACTTTATATCTTTTTAAAAGTTGATAATTTATTTTGTTTGCTAATTTTTTAAGACTTTTAGTAGATAAAATTGTTTTATCAACCAAAACCTTTCGCCCATTAGCGAACTTTTCTCCTGTAAAAATCGTTGCTGTATAGTACCTTTGCTTGTTTGCGGAATTAACAAATCCAATAAACTTCTCATCTAATTGAAGATGAATTTTTCCATGCAACGTACTGATGTTATCTTTAAAATTTTCAAGGATTGTAGTGTTTTTAATAGTCCTGTAGACTGTAGACTTAGAAACGGCGTATTCGTCCGACAAATTTTTCCCAACTTTTGAATAGGACATTACAGATGCTAATTTGAATATTTTTACCTTTATTGTTGCTGATAGTCGACTATTTTTCGGTAGTTGCAAGAATGCATCTAGTAAAAAAACATGTTTGCGTTCATGCTTATCGTAAAAAATATGCCGCTTAAATTGTAAGAGACCAATTTCTGT
>JBAYXD010000018.1:0-18631 GCA_041673725.1 Bacilli bacterium
TACCTTAGAAACATGTCTAAGATCAATAATGTAATCATTATCGGCCATTTTAAGCCCCCCTTAAAAAAGTAAATTTTTGGCCCTCAAACAGGTACCTCAAATATACGTAAAATATATTCTCATTTTTGCATTAATGCAACAAGAAAATAACATGATTTTTTTAATAAAATCAAAACAGGAGATTTAATCGACTAAACCGAAAAATAATAAATATTTTTAGGCGTGTTTTATTAACGCTTTTTTAAATACTTTTTTTAAAAAATTTCTTCGCAAATAATTGTTTGCTCTCTTGAAGGGCCAACACTAACAATATTAATTTTAATTTTTAAGAAATCTTCTATGAATTTTACATAAGTCTTGCAAGCCTCTGGTAATTCACCAAAAGCCTTACAATTTGAAATATCTTCATTCCAAGATTTAAAAGATTTGTAAATTGGTTCAACACGTTTTAATTCATCAAGATCTGCAGGATAATAATCTATTTCTTTTCCGTCTAATTTGTATCCAACACAAACTTTAATTTCCTTTAACCCGCCTAAAATATCAAGAAGCATTAATGCGACATGCTTAAAACCATTAACATTCCTTGAATAGGTAAGTTGAACAAGATCAAGCCAGCCAATTCTTCTTGGACGATGTGTCACAACGCCATATTCATGGGCTTTCTCACGTATGCAATTACCAATTTCATTATTTTGTTCGGTTACAAACGGCCCTTCTCCAACACGTGTCGTATAGGCTTTCACAATTGCACATATGCCATCAATTGATCCAAGACCAATCCCACTACCAGAAATTGCACCACCACTTGTAGTATTTGATGAAGTTACATAAGGATATGTTCCAAAATCAATATCAAGCATAGTACCTTGTGCGCCTTCAAAAACAATCTTCTTATTTTCTTCTTTAGCTTTAGAAAGAATTGTAATTGTATCTTTCACTAAAGGTTTAATTAATTCTTTTGCTTTATGATATTTTTTTAGAGATTCTTCTAAATCAATTGGTTTTCCACCTAAAGCAACAATTTCTGAATTTTTGATTTTTAGATTTTCAGCATATTTTTTATCAAAATCATCACGAATAAAATCGCACATTCTTAAACCAGAACGGGAAACTTTATCTTTATAACAAGGTCCAATACCTTTTTTAGTAGTTCCAATCTTTTTTTCTTTTAAAGCAACTTCTTCTAATCCATCTAATTCAAGATGATATTCAAGGTCAAGATGCGCTCTAGTTGAAATAGCAATATTTTTGCAATCAAATCCAGCTTCTTTTAATTTTTGCATCTCATCATATAAAGCAAGTGGATTAATAACCATACCATTGCCTAAGATATTAAGTGTCTTTGAGTTAAAAATACCGCTTGGAATAGTTTGCAAATGGAAAGTTTTACCATCAAAAGCAACACTATGACCAGCATTATTACCACCTTGGTAACGAACAACTATATCAGCCTTACCACTAAAGTAATTTGAAATTTTCCCCTTCCCTTCATCACCCCATTGAGCACCAATAACTAAAATACTATTCATACTAAATCCCAACCTCCTTGTATATTTTATCTACATTTTTAAAAACGTATTTATAATTAAATAGATTATTAATCTCATCTTTATTTATCATTGAAAGAATATATTCATCTTTAAGCATCAATTCTTTTAAATTAACTTTTTCATCCATCGCTTGGAAAGCCATTTTTTGAATATGATCATAAATTTCTTCACGTGAAATGGTTGAATTATCAATAATGTAATTCATAACTCTACCACTATATATAACTCCATATGTGGAATTTATGTTTTTAATCATTTGTTCCTCATTAACAACAAGGTTTTTAACAATATTATTAAGTCTAGAAGTCATATAAGAAATTAAATCGATATCATCAGGTAAATATAATCTTTCAGTAGAGGAATGAGAAATATCTCTTTCGTGCCATAAATCATTATTATCAAGAGCGATTGAATAAGATGCTTTAACAATTCTTGCTAAGCCGCAAATATTTTCGCAACCAATTGGATTTCTCTTATGTGGCATTGCACTGCTGCCTTTTTGATTTTTATCAAAAAATTCGTTAACTTCATTTATTTCAGTTTGCGATAAAAGTCTAATTTCAGTAGCAATTTTTTCATATAAAGAAGCAATCAAGCATAAACTTGCAACATAACCAGCAAGTCTATCCCTAGATAAGACTTGAGTTGAAATTTTAGGAGTGCCTAAATTTAAATCTTCAGCAACTAAACTTTGAAGATCAAAAGGAAGGTTTGCAAAATTTCCAACAGTCCCACTAATTTTAACCACTTCAACATTTTTTCTTTCATTATTAAAACGTTCAATATCTCTGTCTAATTCATCAATATATAGAGCCCATTTAAGACCAAAAGAGGTAACTTCACCATGTATTCCATGGGTACGCCCAATAATAAACGTGAATTTATATTGAATTGCTTTCTTTTCTAATGTTTTTCTAAAGTCTTCTAATTGATGGATTAACATTTCATCACATTGTTTTAGAGTTAAAGATAATGCCGTATCAACAACGTCAGTAGAAGTTAAATTATAATGAATCCAACGCTTCTCAGGACCCAAATTTTCCGATAAAGAACGTGTAAAAGCTATTACATCGTGCTTAGTAGATTTTTCTAAGTAATTAATACGATCAACATCTACCTTACAAGTATCTTTTATTTTTAAATAATCTTTTTCTGGGACTACTCCTAATCTAACATAGGCTTTAAGTACCGATAATTCCACTTCAAGAAAATTATTGTACCTACTTTCTAAAGAAAAATAATCTTCAATTTCTTTAACGTTATAGCGGTCAATCATTAAAAACACCTCCTATATAAGAGATTAAAATATTGTAATATGGCTTGTTCAGAACTCTATTAATTTTTAATAGATTTTTTGAACTCCTATTACTTAAAAAATATACCACTTAAGTGTAGCTTATTCAATTTGTTTTACGTATTGAATAAATAAAATCATTATGTTAAAATAATTTTCGCTGGTCCTATAGCTCAGCTGGATAGAGCAACAGCCTTCTAAGCTGTGGGTCAGGCGTTCGAATCGCCTTAGGATCACCAATAGAAATTAATGAGCATTCCAATTAGGAATGCTTTTTTTGTGTCTTTTTTAGCGTTACAATATATGCGAATTTACAAAAAAACATACTATAAAGTGCCCTCTTTTAGTAAAAAAGTAAATGAACATCAATCATTTTGTGCTAAAATTAAGACAAAAGGAAAGGAAGTTTTCATATGAAACTTTTTAAAAAAGCTATTGCTGAATTGATTGGCACTTTTGTTCTAGTTGCATTTAGTTGTGGTACCGCTTGTGCTCTTAATGCATGGGGTGGAAACACATTAGATTTAGCTGCAAAAGATGTCGCAATTGCATTAGCATTCGGTCTTAGTCTTATTGCTATGGCTTATTCAGTTGGAAATGTTTCTGGATGCCATATCAATCCTGCTGTTTCTTTTGGTGTTTTGATTTATAACTATCTTCAACCAAAAAAAAAGAGAAATTTCTCATTCGTAGAATTTCTTGTTTATGTCGTTATGCAAGTTGCTGGTGCTTTCTTAGGTGTTTTAGCACTCCTTGCTATATTTGGGGCAAATTGTGGATTTGCTGCAAACCAAGCATCTGAAGTTTTAACCTCACAAGGTTCCAACTATTTACTTGTTGCCTTTGGTGTTGAAGCTGTTTTAACCTGTGTTTTTGTCTTTACAATTATTGGCGTTACTTCCCAAGAAAAGTATCAAAAATGCTCTGGTCTCATTATTGGTTTAACTCTTGTCTTAGTACATATTATTGGCATTCCATTAACTGGTACTAGTGTTAACCCAGCAAGATCACTTGCTCCTGCTGTATTTGCAATGATTTTTGGTGGCAATATTGAACCAATGAATGAACTTTGGGTTTTTATTGCTGGCCCATTATTAGGAGCTTTAGTTGCTGCATTCTTATATTGGATTATTAGTTATTCTAAGAAGAAGGAAGTTGTTGCTGAAAAAGCTGCTCCTGTTGCTCAACCTGTTGAGAAAAAAGAAGAAGCTAAACCAGTTGAAGCAAAGAAAGAACCTGCTAAGAAGGCTGCTCCAAAAGCTAAAAAAGTTGAAGAAGCAAAACCAGTAGCAAAGAAATTAGAAATTAACCGTGTTAGTTTCGATAAGAAGTTAAGCAAAGCAGATAGCGATTTAAAGAAGAAATATCAATCTATCAAAGCTGAACTTGAAGCTTATGGAATTAAATCTAGAGTAAGTTTTGAAGGCGATACATTTAGATTACATAAAGTTGCTTATGCTTTCATTACTATCCGTGGTAAATCATTAAAAGTTTACTATAAATTAAATCCTAAGAAGTATGCTCAATCACCAATTCCTGTAAAAGATGAATCTAGCAAGAAGAAGTATGTTGAAATTCCAGCCGTCATTAAAGTTAAAAGCGATTTAAGCGCTAAACGTGCTGTCATGTTAGTTGATGACACCATGAAAGAAGCTGGTATTCAAAGAATTGTTGCGATTGAAAAAACTAAATAATTTAAACTAAATTTATAAAATTTTAAACGACATCGATAAAAAGATGTCGTTTTTTTATAATATTTTAAAATTCCCTACCACTACATAGTAAGGAGGGTCAAATTATGTTAAGTAAAAAGACTCAAAAAGCAAAAGAGGACAGGTTCTTTCTCTATAATGCTTCAGGAACTTTAAGGGATGAAAGAATCAAACAAAAAATTTCGGCAAAAGATTTAGCTAGAGATTGCAATATTTCAGTAAGCACAATTTATAGGCTAGAAAGATTTGAAACTATTCCAAAGTTAACTACCTATTTTAAGATAGCGATGAGACTTGGTTTAATTAAACACAAAAAATTCAAAGCAAAGATTTTTAATTAAACTATTTTTCTGGACTATAGGTGTTTTCTTTAAGAACGATATTATATCGTTTCCTTTGTATATGGTTTTTACCTCGTAAAAAGATGAGGCCTATTGCAATAATTAGCGCCACCATCAAAAGAACAATATAAAAAGTTCCTATACCAAAAACTCCTTTTGTTATGTCCGCTTTACTTAAATCAAAAGTAAACCACCCATTCTTTTCGTAATCAATAAAAGGATAAGGCATTACACTGCCATCTTTATTTAAAGCTGACCAACGAACGCCACTAAAAGATAAAATTAAAACAAAAATAAAATACAACAAAACATAAATGCATGGGAAATAAACATAATATCTTTTTGATTTGAAGTTATAGTCGCTATAAAAATAATCAATTATTGCAAAGATTGGACCTAAAACATGGACCAATAGGTTATCAATTGGATTAATAAAATATATTGGTCCCATTGATGCTAAACCACTAGGCATTAATGCTAATAAGTAAACAAGCATTGTAATTGTAATTCCTACTGTCGCACAAAACTTATAAATATAGAAAATAGAATTTCGATGATCTTTTTTTGTTGCTAATCTTATACAATCAAAAATAATTGAAATAATGATACCAATAACAAGAACAATGCTAGAAATAATTGTAAAATAAGAAAAAATTATAACACCTGAAATAGGATATTCACCTTGAAAAGATTTGATTACTTGAAGCGTGACCCCAGCAATTGAACAAATAAGAGAAAGAATTTTTAACACGAACCCAATAAGGATTTCATTTTTGTTAAAAATCGTCTCAGTAATTTTTATATCGTTTGTCGAATTAAATTCCATGAAGTTATTTTAACATAATTATCATCTTTTTTAGTTTAAAACAAAAAAAGAAGCCAATAATTTTGGCTTCTAATTTAGGCACCTTATAATCTGTCTTTAACGTTTTTGACAGCAGCTTTTAAACTCCCTACTTTACTACGATAATCAATCTTGGATTGAAGTGGAATATCGCCTTCATCAAACAAATCATCCATATCATCTTCAAGATTTTCAATTTCTTCTTCAACATCGTCTATTTCATCTTTGATATCATCTAAGAAATCTTTATTAACATCACTGCTTTCTTTTTTTACTGTGTTAACAACTTTATCAATTGATGAAACTTTATTATTTAACTTTTCAATTCTTTCATCAAATGAATCAAGGCTATCAGAAACATCTTTATGAACCTTAATATCTTCACCATTTACTGTGATAACACTATCATCTTTTTCTTTTTGAAGATTGTGATCAAAGATTGCTTTATCAATTGGCGAGAAGATGGTGTAATAGATTGGGATGATTAAGAATAGTAACCAATATGGATGCCATAATCCGAAATAAGTACCAACCATTAAGTAAGCAAACGTAACAACAAGTGGGATTGGAAAATCATTAAACTTACGACGAATAATAGCCGTACAAATTAATCCTGGAACAGGTATTAAAATAAATAATGGCCAATAGATTCCCCAACCATTTGCTAAAAACCCAAGTAATAAATAAGCAACGACAACTAATAAACTAAAGACACTTGTAACAATTCCATTAACTTTATCAGACAACTTTTTTCTTTTTTTGGTTTTAATAAAATAACTTGATGTGGCTTTGTAATCACTATCATAGAAAGACTTTTTTATATCATCTCCATTTACATGAATCCCACGTAAATCAATATCAACATTATCGCCATCTTTACTATGAACATGAATACCATCTTTACCAATATTTACTTTGTCACCATTGCTACTTGTAGTAGATTTGTCTTCCGAATCATTCATAGTCTTCTCTTCGTTTGTAGAAGATTCACTTTTTGCATCAGCCTTTTTATTGATTACATCATCAATAGGCTTATCGCAATTAATAAGATCATCCATAGAAACTCCATAAATTTTTGCAAGTTCTTTTAAATAATCTATAGATGGAGTAACTTCTCCGCTTTCCCAATTTGAAATAGATTGTCTTGAAACATTTAATTGGTTAGCTAATTCTTCTTGTGAATAGCCAAATTTTTTTCTAAACCCTACTAATCTATTTGCTAATTCAATTGTCATAACACTTTCCTCCGTTTGACTGTCCTAATTAAACGATTATAGAGGCTTTCAAAACACCAAAAATCATTTACTTTTATGTAAAGAATGCTTTACATTTGGTTAAATTATAATACATTTATGCCTTTATTATGCTTAAAAAGTTAAATTTGGTGGTTTCTTTACAAAAAACTAATATATAAAAGTTTATAATGGTTTTCGTGAGTAATAAAAGTAATCAAATTGTGTATGGAAACCTGCTTTATGGACAATCAGGTGGACCAACAAGTGTTATAAATTCTTCAGCCTATGGTCTTTTCACCGAAGCTTTTAAATCCAATGAAATTCAAGAAGTTTATGCGATGCATTTTGGTCTTGAAGGTTTATTAAAAGAAGATTTAATTAAAATTAATAAAGATGATAACAATTTATCTAAACTATTAAATACTCCAGGAGCTGTTTTCGGAAGCAATAGATTTAAAATCAATTATGATAAAGATATTGAAAGTTTAGAAAAAATATATTTGGTCTTTAAAAAATACAATATTCGTTATTTCTTTTATAATGGCGGAAATGATTCTATGGACACCATTTATCAAATTAGTAAATTTCTCAAAAGCAAGGAATATGAATGCTATTGCATTGGGATTCCTAAAACTATTGATAATGATTTAATCGAAACAGATCATACTCCAGGATATGCAAGTTCAGCAAAATTTATTGCAAACACTATAACTGAAATCTACTATGATGATCATTCATACTTAAAAGGTAGAGTAAACATTGTAGAAATTATGGGACGAAATACAGGTTGGCTAACTGCTAGTTCTGCTTTAGCTTCTATCAACGGAGCGAAACCAGATTTGATTTACGTTCCAGAGACATCTTTTGATGTTGATTCGTTTTTAGCAAAAGTACAAAAAATATATGAGGAAAAACATCATTGTCTTGTATGCGTTAGCGAAGGCATACATGATAAAGACAATCGTCCACTACTTGAACAAAATAAAATATATGATGCTTTTAATCATTTACAACTTGGTGGCGTTTCGAGATATCTAGAAGAATTAGTTCATAATAGATTTGGCTATAGCACTCGTTCTTTTGAATTATCATTATTACAAAGGGCTAATTCAATGGCCCCAAGCGAAGTTGATATCGATGAGGCAATAGGTGTTGGCATGCGTGCACTTCAAGTCGCACTCATGCACATTACTGATAAAATGGTCACAATTAAAAGGATTAGTAACAACCCTTATAAAATTGATTTTGATTTGGTTGACTTAAATTTGGTGAAAAACCAAATCAAGTATTTACCTAATGAATATATAGACTCTGAAAACGACACAATTAATGAATTATTCTTTAATTATGCATTACCATTAATTTCAGGCGAAGAAAAAAACCATTTCAAGAATGGTTTGTTAGATGTATATAAGTTAGAAAAATAAAACAAATAACAATGGGATGTTTGCTAGTAAATAAACTAGAACATTTCCCCATTCAAGAATAGGCAAATAGCAATATTTTGGTCGGCTATAAACTTCAGCATCCATTTTTACCATCTTTGCCCAGTTTTTATAAGTTGGATTAATCATTAAGAAAAATTCAAAAAGGATTAATATCAAAATAAAGATAATCTCAAATACTCTTACGCCAGTATCAACAACATATTGGTAATTCTTATTGGTGAAAAAGAAATAATAAAGCAACAATAACAAAAGATTTAAAACAACATTAATTGTTGCAAAAACAAGATGACCTTTATAATTAGTAAGTTTTGTAAATCTTAAAATAAAGAACGAAATAATAATAAGAGTTGCAACAACAAAGAATACATAAGCACTTGTTGGATTTCCACGATTATTAGCCAAATATATAGAAGCGAAAACCATTGATGCAACAAAACATAATCCAGAAATAATTTCTACACCAAATAAGATAAAAGACTTCTTTTGTCCAAGATGAAATTGATTTAATTCATATGGGAAATTTCTTAAGAAGTTATACTTCTTAGAACCTGTTTGTTGATATATTACATACTCAAAAGCACAGGCGAACCCTCCAACTACAATTCCAAGTGCTAAAAACACTGCGTATACAATTCTAAAATCCATATTACTATTTTAAACTATCGATAGCTTTCTTTCTATCAATATTCTTAAAAATATAACTACCAGCAACCAATAAATTAGCACCGGCATTTATACACTCTTTAGAAGTGACATCATTTATGCCACCATCAACCTCAATAATGAAGTCTAAATTCTCTTTTTCTTTATATTCAGCGAGCTCTTTTATTTTGCCTAAACTTTCGCCCATAAATTGTTGACCACCAAATCCAGGTTCAACAGACATAACTAAAACTAAATCGAGATCTTTCAAATAATCATTAAGGACACTTACCTTTGTTTTAGGCTTAATAGAAATGCCAACTTTCTTATTATATTTATGAATAAATTGGCAAATTGGAATAATGTCTTTCTTTTCTACTGCTTCATAATGAAAAGTAATAATATCTGCACCAGCATTAATAAAATCTAAAATATATTTTTTTGGATTATTAATCATTAAATGAACATCGAAAACTAATGGATAATTACCTGCTTTTAAAGATTTTAAAACTGGTATCCCAAACGATATGTTATTAACAAAATTTCCATCCATAACATCGAAATGTAAGTATTTCACTCCACAAGAAATTATTTCCTTAATATCTTTATCAAGAAACTTAAAATCTGCAGATAAAATTGATGGACTAATTTCTACATTATTAATCATATTTGCTCCTAGTTATCTGAAAAACCAAAGAATCTTGTTAACCAAGATCTCCCTTTTTTCATGGCCTTCTTATTATTATATAGTTTTATAATGTCGTCTTTCATCTCTTCGACATTTTTATAACGTATATTTAAATCTTTATTAGTAGATTTATAAATAATAGATTCAACTTCTTTTGGGATAGTTGGGATAATTTTTAATGGTGAAGGAACTTCACTACTAATTTGTAATTGAGCAATTTCGCCAGGAGTCTTCCCATCAAAAGGAACTGTTCCCGTTAAAAGTTCAAAGAAAGTAATTCCCATTGCATAAATATCGCTTTGAAATGATGGAGTCGCACCTTTAATTATTTCAGGCGCTAAATATTGAGCAGTACCCATTACTCTTTTGTTTTCATTTATATTAAAAGTTGAATTTAACAAATAAGAAATTCCAAAATCACCAAGTTTTAAATCACCATTAGCATCATAATAAATATTTTGAGGCTTAATATCTCGATGAATAATATTTTTTGAATGAATATAAATTACTGCTTCACAAAGTTGAAGCATAATTCGACATGATTCAAAAGCTGAGAATCTACGCTTAAAATCAAGAGCATCTCTTAAAGTTTGTCCTTTAACATATTCATTAACAATGTATGGTAATCCATCTTCTTTATTGTAATCATAAATCTTAATTACGTTAGGATGATTCAAAGCGCTTGAAAAACGAGCTTCGTTTTCAAAACGAATTAAGTTTTCAGGCTTATCTGCAAACTCAGGTTTAATTATTTTTATAGCAACTGTTCGCTTAAAAACAATGTCACGAGCTTCAAAAACATCACTCATGCCACCATGCCCTAGAACATTTGTAACTCGATATCTATTATTAACTAAATCATTAATCTTTATCATCTAAAGTCTCCCACAAAGCTAAAGAAATATTATCGCTACCACCATTGAAATTAGCAATATTAATAAGAGTTGAAACTTTTTGTTCTGTAGATTGATCAGTTCTTAAAATATTCTCAATATCTTGGTCTTTAATATTATTATATAAACCATCACTACAAAGTAAAACTGATTCACCTGTATAATCATAAATCTTTAGATCAAGAGAAATTGAAGGGAATAAACCAATTGCATTTGTGAGAACATGTCTTTTTGGATGCGTTGCAATCTCTTCTTTTTTGATTTGACCACTACGATAAAGATAATTTACATAAGTTTGGTCTTCAGTTATTTGATTAAGCAAATTACTCTTAAAGATATATGCTCTACTATCACCAGCATTAACAACGATTAATTTATTTTTATATATAAAAGCTAAAACTAAAGTAGTTCCCATGCCATTATATTGTTCGTTACCATCACTTATTGAAAAAATGTGATTGTTAGCGTCTCTGACAGCTTTCCTTAACCAATGAAGTACATCGATTTGATTAACGAAGTGGCCTTTTGTTTCAAATAAATCTTTTATATAAGAAATAGTTTCTTTTGAAGCATAATCACCTTTTTTATGACCGCCCATTCCATCAGCAACCATCATTAAAATATCTCCAGCCGCATTTACTAATACTGCGCACTCATCTTCGTTAGAAACCCTAACTTTTCCGATATCTTTTTGATAGGAATATGTTCCATTAAATCTTTTGTTCATTTTTTGCTCTTAATTGTCCACATGCTGCATCGATATCGCTGCCAAATTCTTTACGAATAGTAGCATTTATACCACATGATAATAACATATTCATAAAATCATGAATAGTTTCATCACTGCTTCTCTTATATTTTAATTCTTTTATAGGATTATAGGGAATTAAATTTACATAGGCCTTGGTGCCACGAATCAAACGTGCAAGTTCTTTAGCATCTTCTAAAGAATCATTAACTCCAGATAATAAAATATACTCAAAAGTAACACGTCTATCAGCAATTTCTTCATAATACTTCACTGCATCCATTAAATCTTCCATTGGATATTTAATTGAAATAGGCATAATTTTATTACGAATTTCATCATTAGGAGCATGTAAAGAAATAGCTAAATTTATTTGTAATCCTTCATGGGCGTACTCTTTAATCTTATCAACTAAACCACAAGTTGAAACTGTGATGTGTCTAGCACCAATTGCTAAACCATGTGGATGATTTAAAATTCTTATAAAATCCATTACATTATCATAATTATCAAAAGGTTCGCCAGTGCCCATAACAACGACGTGAGTAATCCTTTCTCCATTACCTTCTTCATCTAAAATATCATTTAAAACAAGAACTTGACCAACTAATTCATGAACTTCAAGTCCTCTTTTTTTCTTTAATAACCCAGAGGCACAAAAGGCACATCCCATATTGCATCCAACTTCACTTGTAACACAAGCAACATCGCCATAGTTATATCGCATCAAAACAGTTTCTACTTTATTCCCATCTTCAAGTTCAACAAGAAGTTTAATTGTTCCATCGCTTGATACTTGTTTCTTAAAAATTGTTGGTTTATGTAAGGAATATTTAGCATTTAAAACATCTCTAAATGTTTTTGAAACATCAGTCATCTCATCAAAAGTTTTGGCTTTTTTCTCATATACCCACTTAAAAAGTTGGGTCGCTCGGTACTTTTTTTGACCTTCGAGTTCCATTTGCTTTTCAAGCTTTTCAATAGTGAAATTATAAATATTAAGCATGGTTATGCCTCTTTAAAATCGCATAATAGCCAAATGATTTGATGTTTTTAGTTGGTAAAAACATTTCTTCTTTCTCTAAAATATAATCTTGGTTATTTTCTAAGAAAGAATGAACAATATTTGTGGTTTCTTTCTTATCGATAGTTTCTGCAACATAAATCAATTTCCCATTATCAGCGACATAATTTGACACTTCTTTTATGCCTTTTTCTTGAGTAACAATTAACTCATCAATCGATTTTTGATCAAAATTTACACGATACTCAGGGCAATAAAAGAATCTTTGCATATCAGTTGATTTAGGCATATAGAATAAAATATCTTGCTTATATGATAATCGAGCAATTAACTCTCCAACTGTCGATTCACAAACAAATAAATCATTTTTCTTCTTTAAAATTACTTCATTAATAACATCTGGATTATCTTCAAAAGTTTTCATCGCAATATTGATTACATTGTTCTTAAATAAATATTCATTTAAGAAATTAAAATAGAAATTACTTTTACACCCTTGATATAAGGTAACGTATTTGTTATTTGCGTTTAGTTTATTTTCAAAAACTTTTCCATAAAGAAGTTCGCTATTAATAAATGTGTGATTTTTAATTAGTTCGCTTTCTTTATTTTTTGTTTTGAAAAAAGTTCCATAAGGAACAAAAACGTTTAATTCGTTTTTATCGATGTCATCATGATTTGCAAGGTTATTTTCTATATATAAATTACTGTAATTAGTTTTAAAACTTTCAAAAACTGTTTTACCAATATCTTTATTTTGTTGACCAATTACCATACTAATAAACCAACTTGGAAGATTAAAAAAGACTGATAAATGAGAGATACTACCAACCAAAAAACTCTTAAACTCATAATCTTTCCCTATCATATAATCATTAAGTGCTTTTTCAATGTCCTTTGAATAGTCTTCTTTATTATTTTTTAAAGCATTTTTTAAAAAATCTTCACTTTCATCTATGCTAATCTTGAAAAATCGAACTCCCATAAATGCTACACCCATAAAAGCAATTAAATTTGGCGTCAATTTCGATAGTAATTCTTTTGTTAAGAATTCGTAATAAAAATAATGGTTAAAGAAGGTTACATAAGCTTTGTGAATTTCATCAAGCTCTTTATTATTACGAATATTAGTTACCAAAAAAGAACTTAGAGCTTTATCGTAAGTTTTTTTGTTAATTAGCATATCGCCAATAATTTCTTTTGAATCTTCTAAAATATTCATTATTTTTTCTTCTTTTCTTCTTTTTCAACTTCGCCATTAAACTCAGAGAAAATATCCCCAAGATAAGGTTCTTCACCCTCTTCTTGTTCAAACTCTTCTTTATCTTCAACTATAGTATTTTCTTCTGTCATAAATCTTGGGTGGTCATCAGATAAAAATTCATAACGACTATCTTGACTATAATAGTAAAATTCAATAGACATATTCACACATGCTTCCTTAATAAATTGATGAAGAATCTTAACGGCTTGATCTTCCATAACCTTAACTTTTAATGGGGCATGAACGCGAATCAATAAATTCCATGTATTTTGTTCCACGCCATTATGCACAAGAAGTCCTTCTGGCGCAAAAAAATCAATATCATCAACTTTACATTCATAAATATCAGCAAGTTTATCAGTGCAGTTTGCGCTGATTTGTCTTAATAGATAAGGATCAATTCCAAGTATAGTAATTGTAATCACAATAAAAACTCCTTTTTGACTGTATTAATCATAGATTAATATGAAGCTATTTTCTAGTCAAAAACCTTATTTATTTGTAGTTTGTTTGGATTTAATAATATCAGCAATTTCATTAGCGGCACGTTCTGAGTTATCGTTTAAAACAACATATTGATAGAACTTCTCCAATTGAAGTTCTTTTTTTGCTTTTTCAATTCTTTCATGAATGACTTCATCGCACTCAGTTTTTCTTCCTCTAATTCGTTTTTCAAGTTCACAAAGATCTTTGCAAATTAAAAAAATAGAGATGTAGTCATTCTTATTACACGCTTCCATGACTTGACGAGCACCATTAGTTTCTATTTCTAATAAAACATTATGCCCATTAGCTAAAAGATCATATACATACTTTTTTGGCGTTCCATAACTATGATCAACAAAATCGGCATGTTCTAACAAATCTCCATTATTAACAGCTTTTATAAAAGTGTCTTTTGAAACAAAGAAATAATCCTTTCCATCAACTTCACCATTTCTAGGACTTCTCGTAGTCATTGACACGCTAAATACCAAATCTAAAGAATCGTCTTTCATCAAGTAAGATCTAACTGTTCCTTTGCCAACTCCGCTAGGTCCACTAAGAATAACTAAAAATCCTTTTTTCATATTATGAAGATTATATAAAAAATAGATTTTTTTAGCAATATGCCACGTCAATTTATAATTGTTGCATGTATGCAACGATTAAAATTCCTTTTTCAAAAGCTGTCATAAAAATAAACTTATGGAATATAAAAACAAAATTACTATAATGTTTTTATGACAATTATTGAAAACTTAGAACAATTATCAAAGCAAATTAATTTATTATTTAAAGGCTCTTTTCTTAATAAAATGCAGCAAATTAGCAATTACGATTTCTTGTTTGGTTTTTCCAAGGGAAAAGATAAAAGTTTATTGATTTCAATCAATGTCCCAACGCCCTTTATTAAAGTAATAAGTGAAACTTATATTCAAAATGAAAATTCGATATTTTTCCAACATTTAAAAGCACGCTTAATGAATGCTAGTTTTAGAGGTTCAAATATTCTTAATTCAGACAATATTTTAGTTTTGGATTTTATTAAAACAACTGATACATACGATAAAATTAACTATAATTTAATGATAGAATTATTTAAAAGTAATGCCAATATGATTTTGCTTTCTGATAACAAAATTGTTGAAGCTTTTAGATATAAAGGAATCGATACAAATCACCCTATTTTGAATAATTTAATTTACGAAGCCCCTAAAAATACTTATACTCAAAAAGAATTTACAAGCGAAGACAAAAATAAAATCGAAAAATATTGCCTAAACATTAATTCAAAATATTTAAAAGAAAAATACACTCCACTGCTTTCCTTGCTTAAACGTAAGAAGAAATCATTAACTAAAAAATTGGAAAATCTAAGTGAAGAAAAAGAGGTAGCTAAGCAACACGAATGTTTTCAGATTTACGGCGATTATCTAAAAATGAATTTATCAAATGTGCATAAAGGAGACAAAAGTTTTTTTGCAGATGGAATAGAAATACCTTTAAAAGAAATTTACTCTCCAACACAAAATATGCAATACTTTTATAAAATTTATAAAAAAAGTAAGTTAACTATTGATGCAACAGATAAATATATGGAACAAACTAAAAACGAACTATCTTATTTAGAAAATATTTTTTCTACTATTGATTTTTATGATGACCAGGAATTTCAAGAATTAATTGTTGAATTAACAAACAATAAATTAATTAAAATGCCAAAGATTAAACAAAACAAAAAGAAAACAACTGCTTCTAAGCCATCATATGTCATGTTTAACAATATAAAAATTGGTTTCGGTAAAAATAACTCTCAAAATAATGAATTGACATTTAATTTAGCAAATAAAAGTGATAGTTTCCTACATATTAGTAAAGCACACGGACCACACATTATTATTTTCGATGACAATCCAAGTGATGAAGTCATACAATTTGCTTGTGAAATGGCTTTATATTTAGCCAAAGTTCCAGATGGGGACGTTATTTTTGCCAAAGTTATGTATCTTAAAAAAACTCCAACTTTGGGGCAAGTTAGAATGAATAAATATGAAACTTACCATATGAATAAAATTAGACCAGAAATGCGAGATTATATTTTAAAAGCTAAACGTTTTTAGTTTTTTCTTCGTTCTCTAAAAAATCCTCGCCTTTTATTTCTTCATGAGTTGCTAAATCACGGAATTTTTGTTGTCTTAAGGCTTCGTATAAAACTATCGATACACTATTAGATAAATTTAAACTTCTTGCACATGGTGCCATTGGAATTCGTACCGTTTTATCAATATTTTTTCTTAATATTTCATGAGGTATACCAGTAGATTCTCTACCAAACATAAAATAAATGTCATTTAAAATGTCGCTATAGTCAAAACTTGAATAAGTGTTTTTTGAATAACGAGTAACATAAAAAATGTTTTTATCTATAAATTTCTTATCGAATTCTTCATAGTCTTTATAAAAAACATAATCTAAGTCTTCAATATAATCCATCCCTGCTCTTTTAAGTGATTTGTCATCAAATTCAAAAGATAATGGACCAATTATAAATAACTTGGTTGATGTCGCTACACATGTACGCATTATATTGCCAAGATTTGCTGGCTTTTCAGGTCGAAATAAAATAATTCCTATCATTTTTAAAACTTAACAATCCCTCTTATTTTTAGTATTATATACCTATATTAAATTTATGGACCAAGAAATTAAAGTTATATTCGAGAAAACAATGAAGAGGGTGGTAAGAACATCCTCTTATTTAGATACTGGCTACAATAATTCAAATTATTTAATTAACGATGCCTTTGTTATTCGCATCCCTAGATTAAATGGCGATCCTACATTAGATTTCAAAAAAGAGAAGGCAGTTTATTCTATTATTGAACCTCTTAATTTAAGTGAAAAAATATTAAATTTTGATGAAAATGACGGAATTAAAATTTCAAAGTTTTGCCATAACACAAGAAAATATGTCGAAACCCCTACTGATGAGCAAATTTTGTATGTCGCTAAAAAATTAAAGAAATTACATTCAGCAAAAGTTTCCGTTCCTTTTGGTTATATGATGTTTCATAAACTTGATGTCTATAAAAATGGCGTTAACAAAGATTTATATGTTGATAAATCTTATGAGAATAGAATTATTCGCGAAGTTAGAAAAATATTTGCAAAAACTCCAATGACTCTTTGTCACAACGATCTTGTTAAAGATAATTTACTCTTTAAATTTAGTAATGTTATTTTAATCGATTGGGAATATGCAGGAATGAACAACCCTTACTTTGATTTAGCTTCATTCGTTAGTGAAAATAACTTAAATGAAAAACAAGAAGAGTACTTCTTGCAAAAATACTTTGGCTATAAATATAACAATATTAAAAAGAAACGTGTTGATTTATTTATAAGTTTTGAAGATATATTATTCTATTATTGGGCACTCTTCTTAGAGGCCAAACGACATGATGAGATATATAATAAAATCGCAGTAAATAAACTAAATCGTATCAAACTAAATCAAACAAAAAAATAAAATAGCAACGTTGTGTTGCTATTTTTTTAATCTTACAAAATCATCAAATTTAATTACTTCATCATAGGTTAAAAACTTTGCAAAGTAATACGAATCACCCATATCATCTTGCAAAACTTTTGGGTAAACACCATACATACAAATATCAAGTCTATATTTAGTTAATATTTCATCAACTGAATGAACATAATTAAATCTATCTCTTCGACTTGAAGTTACCGCATAATATTTTTGTTTGAATAAATCTTCACGATTTTCATCATAAGCACAACTATCGGCATAAATATCATAACAAGAAACACTATTAGCATAATTAATTAAATCTGGAGTGTATCCACCAGGCGCTCTCATATTCGCTTCAAGAGCTACCAGCGATCCTTTTGGTCCAAAATGTTTTGAATCTTCATAAGTTCTAAAGAATTCTATATGAAAAAATCTATTTTGAACGTTAAAAGCTTTGATAATCTTTGGACCAATTTCAGCTAAATCATCCGGAACTTTTGGTAAGCAATAATAAAAATCATCCAAATTTTCTTTGACAATATTTGCAACTGAAGGTGCAAAAACATGTGAATCACTAAAAATAACTTCAGCTTTACTATTTGAGACTCCATCAAAACTAACAATTCTTCCATTAACATATTCTTCGACAATATATAGAACAGCCGTCTTGTTATTTAAAAAATCAACAATATCTTGTTCATTTTCAATCTTAAAAGTATGCTGGCTACCAACACCATTATTTGGTTTAGCAAAAATTGGAAACCCATTAACTTTTGCAAATTCTCTTATTCTATCTATATCGTTTTTATCATTAATTAAAATCCAATTTGCTACATTACATCCAGCTTTTTCAAAATACTTTTTCTCTTCACTCTTCAATTTATATTTAACAATTTCATCCGCGCGAATCCCATGCTTCACATCAAAATC
>JBAYXD010000019.1:0-17364 GCA_041673725.1 Bacilli bacterium
TAAAAACACTTGTGCTATACTAAATCGAGGTGAAAATTATGATTATAAAAAACGCAAATATACTCTATAAAAATAAATTTTCCATTCAAGATATGGAAATTAATGATAAAAAAGGAACCATTATTAAAATTGGTAAAATTAATAAACCTGGAATTGATTTTAACGAAGAAAAAGTAATTCCTGGACTCATTGATCCACATACTCATGGTGGTAATGGACATGATTTTAACAACGCAAAAACTATTGAAGAGATGCAATCAATTATTGATTTCTATATTAAAAATGGGGTTACTAGTGTCTTCCCTACTATCATGACTGATGACGATAAAAATATTAAAGAAAAATTACACATGGTTAGTGAACTTAAAAAAACAAACCCATGTATTATTGGCATTCATCTTGAAGGTCCTTTCTTAAGCGAAGAATATAAAGGTGCTCAACCAAAAGAATATTTACAACCACTCTTAAAAACAAAATTTGATGAATATCAAAAGGCTGCAAATGGTTTAATTCGCTATATAACTATTTCTCCTGAACATCCAAATACAAGTGAATTTGTTAAAGCGCTAGTTAAAGAAGGAGTCCACGTTTCTCTTGGACATAGTGGCGCAGATTTTGATGAAACCACTATTGCTATCAATGCCGGAGCTAACGGATTTACTCATTGCATGAATGCGATGAAACCAATTCATCAGCATTATCCCTCTATTTTAGCGGCTGCTTTATATTATGACTCCACTTATTGTGAAGTAATTATGGATGGAATTCATGTTCATCCAGAAATGGTTAATTGGCTAACAAAATTAAAAGGTTATAAACATATTATTGGTATTACTGATTCATTAATGTGTGCGGGATTACCAAATGGAGATTACTTCATTGGTAGTACTCCAATTACTGTTAAAGATGGTGATTGTAAAATTACCGGAACCGATACAAGAGCTGGAAGTACATTAACTGCATTTAAAGGTTTCACTAATTTTAAGAAATTTACTTCCTTTGGGGATAGTGTCGCAAGTATGGTTTGGTCTTATAACGTAAGCAAAATGCTTCATGCCGATAATAAAATTGGAAGTTTAAAGAAAAATGCTTTTGCAAACTTTATAGTTTTAGATGATAATGAAAACTTGGTTCATTCCTATATATTAGGTAAGAAACAATTCTAGGAGGATTTATGAAAAATTTATTAATATCACATGGTGGCGCTCCAACTGCTGTTATAAACGCATCACTGGCTGGCGTAATTATTGAATTACGAAAAGAAGGATTTGATGGCAAGATTTTTGCTGCTCGTTTTGGCAGCAAAGGTTTATATAATGAAGATTTTATAGATTTAACTAATGTTACCGATAAAGAACTAGATTTATTAAAGAAAACGTCTGGTACCGCAATTGGTAGTTCAAGATTCCCTTTAGGCGATAAGGAATATGAAAAAATTGTGGATAATCTAGTCAAAAATAATATAGGCTATTTACTATTTACTGGTGGCAATGGCTCAATGGATGGTTTAGGTAAAATTTATAAACACGCAAAAGCAAGAAATGTCGATGTGGCATGCGTGGGAATACCAAAAACTATTGATAATGATATCGCTGTTACTGATCACGCACCTGGATTTCCAAGTGCTGCTCGATATATGGCTGCAACTATTAGAGATTGTTGGCAAGATGTCCGTGGATTACCAATTCATTGTGTAATCATTGAAGCAATGGGTAGAAATGCTGGCTGGCTTACAGCTAGTAGCGCTCTTGCACGTGAAGAAACAAATGATGCCCCACAACTACTCTATTTCCCAGAAGTTGCATTTGATGAAGAAGAATTTTTAAAAGATGTAAAACGCTGCTATGACACCTATGGTGGATTTATTGTTGTTGCAAGTGAAGGTATTCATGATAAAAATGGAACGCCTATTTGCACTAGCAAAGAATCGACTTCAAGATCAAGTTATTTTGGCGAAGTTGCAGTTTATTTATCAGAATTAGTAACCAACAAATTAGGTATTAAATGCCGTGGCGAAAAACCTGGGATTATTGCTAGAAGTTGCAGTTATGAACAAAGTCCAATTGATAGAAAAGAAGCTATAATGGTTGGCAAAGCGGCAGCAAAAGCCGTCTTAAAAGAAAAGAATGGTGTTATGGTTGGAATTAAACGAATTTCAAATAAACCATATAGATCAAAAACATTCTTAGTACCAATTGAAGAGGTTATGTTAACAGAAGCAAAAATGCCTCTTAAATATATAGCAAAAAATAATCATGATATTACTCCTGAATTTGTTGATTGGTTAAAACCATTAATTGGTGAGTTGCCAAAAGGCATAACATTCGTAAATAAGAAATAAAGCATAAAAAAAGGGCTCTTTGTAATCTTATGGGGTCGGTTAACTAAACCGGCCTTTTTATTTTTATAAAAAAATCCTCCATAATTATTGTGGTAACAAAATTAAAGGAGGACTTTGTAATGGCCTATTACATTGATATTTTAGCACAACTTGGATTATCGCCTGAATCATTTGTTGAAACAATACTTGAACCAATCCAAAATCCAGATGGACAATTACTTATACTAACAGAAAGAAGACAAAATTCTGTATGCCCTATTTGTCATAGCGGAAACGTTGTTATAAAAGATTATTATTACCGCTTTTTAAAAGTAGGTGTTCCACGAATAAACCAAATTACAATTCAGATAAAAAGGGTTAGATATAAGTGCAAAAAATGCGGAAAAACATTTGTTTACCCACTTTTTGGATTAAAAAATAAAAAACAACATACAAATGAGTTCAATAAATCTTTGCTGGAACAAATGAGATTTATGAAAAGTTTCAAGCAGATTGCTCTTGAAAACAAAGTTTCTATATCGTATGTATTAAAACTTTTTGATAACTCATTTTCATATTTCCCAAGGTTGACAATGCCTAAAATTTTATGCATTGATGAGTTTTATTTTTCGCGAAAAAAAGCATTTAAATATTGTTGTGTGCTTACCAATTATGAAACCGGAGATGTCATAGATATAATACAGAGTAGGCAAAAACCTTTTCTTAAAATATATTTCGGTGCTATCAATCCTATTGAACTTTCGCGAGTTCAATATTTCGTAAGCGATATGTATGATACTTACTCAAGTATTAGAGATGAATATTTCCCTAAATCTTCTTATGTGATAGACAAATTTCATTATGTTAAACAAATAACCGAAGCTTTAAATAGATACAGAGTTTTTGTCATGAATAATATAACCGAAACGGAGACTAAAGAATATTGTTTTTTGAAAAAATGTTGGAAGCTATTTCTTTGTCGCACAGATGATATAGAGGATAAAGTAAAAGGAAAAAAATTCACATGTAAATATATGAATTATGAAGAATATTACGTCAAAATGGTTCTTGATTGTTTAAAAATAGATTCAATATTTTTTGAAGCATATATGATTTTACAAGACATATTAACAAAACAAAAATTTGAGAATTACAATGCTGGTAAAACATTTATAGAATTCATAATTAATAGGCTTAAAAATGTTGATAATCCTTTATTCCAATCAGTTGGTGAAACATATGAAAAATGGAAAGATCCAATTATTAATTGCATAACAATAAACAAAACAGGTTATTCAATATCAAACGGAATTGCTGAAGGCACAAACAACCTAATTAAAACGGTTTTGAAGGTCTCTTATGGATATAAGAGTTTTAAGAGATTTAGATTTAGAGCATTACTTGTTTTACGCAACAAAAAAGCGAAGACTTTATAAGCTTCGCTTTTCCTGTAAACCCCATGAAACCCCATAAGATTACATAGAGCCAAAAAAAGACCCATATAATTGGGTCTTTTTGCTACTTCGCATCTATGCAACTGTTACATTTCCGGTTTTAGTACCAGTAAATGTGCTACCAGTTCCTAAATTCAAAGCAATTGTAGAATCAGTTGTATTAGTAGAAATATTCTTTGCAATTGTTTCACCAACTGAATTATAAGTTAATTTCCTACCATTACTTCCATCGGTTCCCCAACGAACAGCACCACACCAAATGAAATCATCATCGTTTGTCTCATAAGTTACATTCATTGAATTAACAACCGAAGTAGTATTAGTAATTAAATATAAACCATAATCACCAGATCCATTATATTTAATAGTGGAATTCTCGATTGTTAAGGTTGAATAAGTTTGACTTGCAACATCATCACTAGCATCACCACTCATTGATTGATATAACATGATTCCATCATTTGATTTAGAATCACTTGTTAATGTAGAATCACTAACCTTAATGATATTTTTACCTTCAATAACCATGGTTTGTGCTACTTCGCTATAACCAGTTAAATTTGTTACTTCGATATCGCCAGTTGAGTAGATACAAGGAGAACCATCACCATGAGCTTCAACATAGTTTGTTCCACCAGTTAAGTAAACATATCCACCACCACGATCTGTTGCAAGCGGAGCACAATGCGCACCTTGAGTTGTAATATTTACATCAGTTGCACTAATGATTCCAGTATAAGTTGAATATAAACCACGCGATGAATTACTGGTTGTTTTAATATTGGCACCACTAATATTTATTATAGCTCCGCCAAATGAGAAGACAGCATTTGCTCCTTCTGCACCAGTAGAAATAGTTGTATTATTCATGTTTATAGTAGAACCTTCACCAATACAAATAATTGCACTATTCATACCATAGAAATTATATTCATCACTAGTATAACCAGTACCATCACCAGTTTTATTTAGTGTACAATCAGTTAAATTAAGAGTCCCACCATTACAAACAACAATTACGTTTGAATCAGAATCACTATTAGTAAATGTTTCGCCTGTGACAGTTTTTTCTTCACCAGAAACAACTAAACTAGCTTTATATGTATAGGATTTACTATTAATCTTAACTACTGCTTGTGTGCTACTAATATCCCCATAAGTAATTGATGCAGTAGATGATGCACTTCCGCCACCAGATGAGCCACTTCCTCCTGATTCACCACTTTCATTGTCACTTCCAGGTTTATCTGTAGTTGAACCACCAGTTTCAGTATCGCTACCATCATCAGTTCCTGAATCAGTACCAGAATCATCAGTAGTTGTGCTATTCCCTCCACAACTTACTAAAGAAGCCATTAGTAATAAAACGCCTAAACTTAAGAATGCTTTTTTCATAAAAATTGCCTCCTATTACCATCATAGTATTCCGCTATTCTTAAAGAAGCCTTGAAATACACTAATTTCAATTTTCTTCCACAAACGCTTCTTAAAATAATGTAGTATTATAGATAATATAAATATTTGGAGATAAAAATATGGAAATTAAACCTATTTGCAGTTTAGATGATTTTGATAAATTAGATATTCGTGTTGGTACAATCACAAAATGTGAAATGCATCCAAATGCTGATCGATTGCTTGTGTTCCAAGTTGATTTTGGTGAATTTCAAAGACAAATAATTAGTAGTATTGCTATGTACTATAAACCTGAAGATTTAGTTGGAAAACAAGTTTGCGCCATTGTAAACCTTGAACCACATAAATTTAGAGGCCTAGAAAGCAATGGAATGCTTTTATGTGCTGAAAATAAAGAAGATACGATGCTTTCGCTTGTTAGTACTTTAGAAAAAATCCAAAACGGATTATATATTGCTTAGTCAAAATTACAATTTTATTTATTAATTTTTTCTTTTTTTATATAGAATCTATATCATTACAATGATATAATATATACGGAAGAATAAAAAAATGAATAAAGTGTTTTTGTATCATGGATCTTGTAAAATAATAGAAAAGCCAATTTTTAATTTTGGGAAAAAATATAATGATTATGGTTTAGGCTTTTATTGTACAAAAAATATTGAGATTGCAAAGGAATGGGCTTGCATTGATAATCAAACAATTGGTTTCGTTAATAAATATGAAATTGATCTTGATAAATTAACTGTCCTTGATTTAACCAATGATAAGTATTCCATATTAAATTGGGTATCCATACTTTTGAAATATCGAAATTTTGACCTAAAAAACGATTTCCAAATCGAAGCAAGAAAATTCTTAATTGATAATTTTTATATTGATATAACAAAATACGACGTAATTATTGGTTACAGAGCAGATGATTCGTATTTTCAATTTACAAAAGATTTTATAAATAACACGATTTCCATTGAAAAACTATCAGAAGCAATGAGACTTGGGAATCTTGGTAAACAAGTTGTGTTAATTAGCCAAAGAGCTTTCAAATTAGTTTCTTTTATTAATTCTGCAATTGTTGATAATGAGATTTATTATACAAAAAGAATGGCAAGAGACAAAAAGGCACGACAAGACTACCAAAAAAGCAGAATAAAAAATCCATATCTAAAAGAAAAATACCTTATTGATATAATGAGGGAGTACAATAAAAAATGAACCTTCGAAATAATAGTTTATATATAGATGATACAGCCGAAAATGTTGGAGCAATGCTTGAGTATGCTTCAAATATATTCGGAGATATCGACTATTTTTGGAATCAATTTATTGCTTCAAAATTAGCAAAAGAAATTGAAAAAGAAAATCCTGTTTTTGTGGCAGGACATTCAGGAATAGACTATTTTTATAATGTTGTAGAGAATAAAGTAAGAAAAACAATAAATAATAAACCTCTCACTTATAATAAATATTTTTGGGCAGGAGAAATAATTACAAAATATCAAAATCTAACAGGACTTTCTTACTACGATATCGAAATAAAGATTCCTTTAGAAAAAATTTTAAAGATGTACTATCCACTACACGAAGTAGATATTAACAAAATTTTTGATGCACTAGATTCTTACACAAAAACACTAAACGAAGAAACTAATTTAAAGAAAATAAGGCAGGCATCAGGTTTATCACAAAGTGAATTGTCTTCTTTATCAAAAGTTGACTTACGTTCCATTCAAATGTATGAGCAAAGAAGAAACGACATCAATAAATCTCAGACACAAACATTATCTAAACTAGCAAAAATTTTAGGGTGTAATATTGAAGATTTACTTGAAAAATAGCGAATAATTACGGCTTTACTATAAAAATGCATCATTAACATTTATAATAAAAACATGAAGAAAATATTCTGTTTTTCTTTTTTGCATTTATTTGTAGATTTCTTTTCGATTTACACTCTTTTTACTTATAAAAATAGTATCGATAATTTTTATTTATGGGCTGTTATTTATAATTGTTTAGCTTTTTTTACTCAACCTATATTTGGAGCAATTTTATCAAAAAGAAAACATTGCTTAGAAATTAGTTTATTAGCATGCGTAATATTAGCGTTTTCAAGTTTAATTCCTATTTATTATATAGCTATTCCAATTACTGCTTTAATGAATAGTTTATATCATGTTGCAGCTGGCGAAGAAGTATTAGAACACACCAAAAAGAGCGCTCCACTTGGTATATATATTGCTTTTGGTTCATTAGGTGTTGGATTAGGAGTTACATTCCATAATGATGCACTATTTATGTCGATGCTAGTTTTGTTCCTCTTTATTTCTGCTTTAACTTATTCCTTTAAAGATGAAGCTTATAAGATTAATTTTGATGATAATTATATAAATAAAAAAGTCAATTTTAAACTATTAATTCTCCCACTTATTTTTATCTTTATAAGTGTCATGATCCGTGGATTCTTTGGTCAATATAGTAGTAATGTCCAATTTACAGATTATAATTTCTTAATTATTTCTGTTATCGTATTTGTGGGAAAATTTTTAGGTGGATTCATCTTTGATTACCTAAAAGCACATGTGCTATTCTTGTTATCTTTATTATTAACTATAATTGGTATTGTTTTTAATGGTAACGAATATTTAATGCTACTTGCTTACTTAGGTCCAAATCTATTAATGGGATTTACTCTTGATGGAATTCGTCGAACAATGCCTAACTATAAAGCTTTTGGTTTTGGACTTGTTGCTGCTTCATTGATGTTTGGTACAATGGTTGGTAATTACTTTATTGTTTATTTAGGTTATAGTGAATTTATAAAATATATATTCTTACTAGTTAACATTGTTTTAGTTTATGTGACATATATTCTTTTAAAGAAAGAGAGGAGATATTTATGATTTTAGATGCATCACCTGTTGGAACCTTCTTACCTATGTTTCTTATTATAGGAGGGGTCGTTCTTGTTGTTGGTATAGTTATTGCAATAGCAGTTATTTGTTCTCGTAAAAAATAATGGACATAACTTATCTTAAAGAAGCCATCATTTGTTTTTTGCTCACTATAATAATTGAGCCATTATTTTTTTGTTTTTTTGGATACAAAGATAAAAAGTTTGCTTTAAATTCAATATTAATAAACGTTATTACAAACGTATGCTTAAATGTTTTGATGTATTTTATATTAAAATATATACCTTCTAATTACGAATTATATTTTGGAATTTTAGAAATCTTGGTTTTTGTTATAGAAACTATTTTCTATTTAATTAAATTTAAAAAAGAATGGGTATTAATTCCTTTAACTGCTGCCGCCAACGCTTTAACTTTAGTTATTGGGATACTAGTAACCTTTAATTTTATAGGTTAATCTTCTTTAAAAACTAATGTTATTGTCGTTCCTAATCCAAGTTTTGATTCAATTAATAATTTAATTTTATATAACTCACAAATATGCTTAACAATTGCTAACCCAAGACCAGTTCCACCAGATTCACGAGATCTTGATTTATCAACACGATAAAATCTTTCAAAAACATGGTCCAAATCTTTTTCGGCTATACCGATTCCATTATCAGTTATTGTGCAATAAACAAGATTAGTAACCTTATTTATTTTCACATCCACTTTTCCATTTAAATTATTATATTTAATAGCGTTTTCTAAAATGTTATGAAATAAACGATAACCATCGTTAATATTAAAATTAACCTTTTCATCACCAACTAAATTAAAAGTTATATTTTTGGTTTTGTATAAATCTACCAATGATTTATTTGCTTCAATTATTAGTGATTTTAATGATACTTTTTCAAGTTTAACTTCTTTAGTTTCTTCGAGTCTAGATAAGGAAAGCATATCTTCAATTAAAGTTTGCATTCTTTCGCTTTCGCTCTTAATGCGTTTAATGTATGGGTCTAATTTATTATCTTTATTCTGCATTTCAAGAAGTTCAACAAAGCCTTTAATTGAAGTCAATGGGGTTTTTAATTCATGAGAAGCGTTCCCGAAAAATGTTCGTTTTAAATCTGCATTATTTTTTTCAATTGAGATATCAGTCATAACAAGCAAAACCTCATTTCGTGCGTTAGAAGCAAGTACGCATAAATAAGTTTTGTCATCGAAACAATCTTCAAACGTGACTTCTTTTTTGTTTAAAATTACTTCACTAATTTTATCCGTTAAACTTTTATTGCTTGTTAAACTATCGTATTTTAATCCATCATAATTTTCGATTTCAAAAATATTAGAAGCTTTTTTATTCATCGAAACAATAAAACCATTGCTACTAATCGAAATAATTCCATCAGATACAGAATCAAATATAAGCTTTAATTCATCACGTTCTTTTTCTTCTTCTTGAATTGTCTTTTGAATCTTTTGAGAAAGATCACCTATATCAACAATGATTTTATTTAAATCTTCATCATTTGTTAAAGTTATATTTTCTTTATAAATGCCTTTATTAATGTTATCTAAATTAGTTCTAATTCCTTCAAGTGGCTTAAATGCATTTTTTGAATAAAGCATATTAATGAAAACTGATAAAACAATCGTCGCCACTAAAAGAAGAATTAGCCAAGGCAAATAAGAGTAAACATAACCATTTATATTTGAAACCATTAAAGAAACACGAATAAAAATATAGGAAGTTTTTGTATCTACTTTGACTGCATAATAAAACATTTTTTCTCCTAAAGTAGAAGAATCACGAATAACTACTTTTGGATTATTATTTAATGCTGCTTGAATTTCTTCACGATTAAGATGGTTTTCTAGTTTAGAAACATCGACTTCTTCACTGTCTAAAATAACATTACCATCTTTATCAATAATCGTTTCACGAACATTATTGTTTGAAACTACTAATTCTTTAATTGATTCATCATAATTATCAGCATAAGCTTCCGTAAGCATAACAATATCATTGCTAGCTTGGTTATAAATTGCGTTTTTATTAAGTACAACACTAATTGAAAAGAAAATAATTAAAGAGAGACTAACCACAAGCGTATTAAAAAATACTAATTTTTTTCTCATTTATATAAATACCCCACTCCTCTAATAGTCGTGATTTTCGTTTCGCTATTAATTATCTTTTTTCTTAGCAAATTAATATGAATGTCGAGTGTCCTCGATTCTATTATCTCTTCACCCCATACATCATTAAAAATTTGTTCTTTTTTTAAAACAATATCGTGATTTTTAACAAAATAAAGCAATAATTCGTATTCTTTAAGCGTTAAAACAATCATCTCGTTTTTAACAGTAACTTCACGTTTCTTTTCATCGATTACAATATCTTTATATTCTTGTTTTTTATCAGAATTAAAATCTATTTTACGTAAATTCGCATTGATTCTAGCAATTAATTCTAATAGTCCAAAAGGTTTTGCAATATAGTCATCAGCACCTAAATTTAAGCCATTTACTTTGCTAATTTCATCACCTTTTGCAGAAACCATAATAACTGGTATTTTATTAAATTTATTATTACTTTTTAGTTCCTTTAAAATGTCAAAGCCACTAACTTTTTCAAGCATTACATCAAGTAATATTAAATCTGGAGTCTCTTCATTCAAAGCATCCATAAAGCTCTTATAATTTGCAAAAGTTTTTGCGTCAAAATCAGCAGTCGCAAGTGTGCAACTGTATAATTCACGTATGGCTTCTTCGTCATCTACTGCATAAATTAATGGTTTTTTCATAAGATAATTTTACACTCTAACTAATTAAATGACTACCTGTAATTGAGTAGTCAACCCATTCGCCAATATTAACTGCATGGTCACCAATTCGTTCAAGATATTTTGCAATAATCATAAAAATAATGGCTTGATCTGAATTGTCTCCTTTTTCCTTAATCTTTTGGATTAATTCATTTTTAATAAGCAAAAACAATTCATCGACTTTATCATCTCTTTTATCGAGCATCCTTGCACCCTTAACATCCTTATTAATATAAAAATTAATGCTATCTTCAACCATGCTAACAACGATATTCGCCATTAAAGGTATGTGTTCAAGTTTCTTAATAAATGGAACATCAAGAGGAAATGAAACTACCTCTTCAGCAATATCAACGGCATAATCACCAATACGCTCTAAATCCGTAATCATTTTTAAAGCTGCACTTACTTCTAAAAAATCATTAGCAAATGGTTTATCAAGAAGCAAAACTCTTAAACAATCGTTTTCGATTTTTTTGCATAAATCATCAATTATCTTATCATTTGAAATTACGCTTTGAGCCAAATCTCTATCACGCACTAATAATGATTTAACGCTATCTTCGATAGCTTTTTCGGCTGCTTTTCCCATCTTCATCATTTCGTTAAAAATTTTATTAATTTCTTTTCTATATTTGTCGTTTTCCATATATATACCCCCATGTTTTATCCAAATCTTCCAGTTACATAATTAAGTGTTCTCTTATCTTTTGGACATTTAAATATGTTCTCAGTTTTATCAAATTCTATTACTTCACCTAGCAAGAAGAATGCTGTATAGTCAGATACTCTTGTTGCTTGTTGCATATTGTGTGTAACTATAACGATAGTAATCTCTTTTTTTAGTTCGTTTATTAAGTCTTCAATTTTTTGTGTAGATATTGGATCAAGAGCACTTGTTGGTTCATCCATTAATAGAATCTCAGGTTTTGCAGCTAAAGCTCTTGCTATGCATAACCTTTGTTGTTGCCCACCACTTAAACCAAGAGCATTGTCTTTTAGTCTGTCCTTAACTTCATCATAGAACGAAGCTTTTTTTAAACTCTCAATAACAATTTTATCTAATTCACTTTTCTTTTTTACACCAAATGTGCGTGGCGCAAATGCGACATTATCATAAATGCTCATTGGAAATGGATTTGGTTTTTGAAAAACCATACCAACCTTTTGCCTTAACAAATTTACATCAAATTTCTTTTCATAGATATCTTTACCATCAATTTTTACTAAACCTTCAATCTTACAATCACTTACTAAATCATTCATTCGATTTAGAGTTTTTAAAAAAGTAGATTTCCCACAACCAGAAGGACCAATTAGAGCAGTAACTTGCTCTTTCTTAATCTCTATATTAATATCTTTTAATGCTTTAAAATCTCCGTAAAAAAGATTTAAGTTTTTAACAATAATTCCACTATTTTCCATTTGTTTTACCTCTTCTTGAAAGTTTACCGACTAATGTTGCGGCTAAATTTAATATAATAATTAACACCAATAAAACTAGCGAGGTAGCTGCAGCTTCATTTGGATACCCATAACTTGCAAAATAATAAATATCTAATGCTAAACTTGTTCCTGATGAAAGAAGAGTTGTTGGAACTTTATTAACGACCATTCCTATAGTTAAAATCAAAACTGCTGACTCGCTTAATACTCTACCCATTGCTAATATTATTGCTGCTATAATCCCATTACTTGCTGTTGGTAAAACAACCTTAAAAATTGTTCTGACCTTACCTGCCCCTAACGCGAAACTCCCTTCTCGTAATTCATTTGGAACTGATATAAGGCTTTCTTCAGTTGAACGCACAATAATTGGTAAAATCATTATTGCTAAAGTTAGACCTCCACCAAGTAATGAATAACCCATATTCATGCTTACTACAAATATTAAATAACCAAATAACCCATATACAATTGAAGGAATCCCAGCAAGAGTTTCGATTGATATTCTGATAATACGTACAAGCAATGAACTATTATCAAGATATTCAACTAAGAAAATTGCTGTAAAAATTCCGATTGGTCCAGCAATAACTATTGAAATAAAAACGAGTTCTAGAGTTCCAATTAATGCAGGAAAAATCGATGGAGTATCGTTATAAGCCCCAAATATTAAATCAAGACTGAGGTAAGGAATACCATCAACCAAAATCTCGATAATGATTGCCATCAATGCGACTAAGCAAATCGAGGTCGATATATAGGTAGTTATTTTAAGATTCTTGAAGAATAATCGTTTTCCACTATAACTATTTTTTCTTTGCATTCTTTTTTCCTCCTTTTTTATTTAAAAAGCTAAAAGAGACATTAAGCAAGAATGCGAAAACAAATAATACTACCCCACTAGCAACTAAAGCACTAAGTGGATCTCCACTTAGTTCTGTTGCTCCCATAGCTATGTTACTTGTTAATGTTCGGACACTTTGAAATAAAGAAGAAGGCATTTGTGGAGAGCCACCAATAACCATAATTACAGCCATGGTTTCTCCTAATGCTCTACCAGTTCCTAAAACAATACCAGATAAAATCCCACTTTTTGCTGCAGGAACCATTATTTTAAAAACTGCCTCTTCTCTTGAACTTCCAAGCGCTAGTGCGCCTTCAAAATACATTTCATTTACACTTAATAATGAAGTGTATGAAATGCTTACAATTGTTGGTAAGATCATAACCGATAAAACAATTGAAGAACTCAAAATTCCATATCCCACTCCATTAGGCGAAATGTAATCTCGCACAAATGGGACAATGATTTCAAGTCCAAAAAGTCCATATATAACCGAAGGAATACCTGCTAATAGGTTAATCAGTTGCATAACTACGTTTGTTAATTTCTTAGGCATAAACCTATATAAACAAATTGCAGTTAATACACCAATCACTCCACCAAATAAAACCGATAGTCCAGTAACATAGATTGTTGTTACAATCATTTGGAATATTCCATAACTTGGACTATCGCTAATTGGGCTCCAATCGATACCAAAAATAAAATTAAAGAAACCAATTTTGTTCATAAAAGGAATGCCATTTATGAACAAATAAACAATGATTAGAACGAGAGAAATAATAGAAAAAGAGGCACATAGAAAGAATATGCCTTTCATCAAATTATCTTTTTCTTTTTTTAAACTAAACGTTTTAACCATTTTTAATTAGCTAATTGTTTCCAAGTAGAAATCTTACTTGCCGAATCTTGTTCTAGATTATAAATATTCTTAACTTCATCTAAAGTAATTGTATTAACTGAATTACTGGAATTTACGATAATTGCAATTCCATCTTTTGCAACTGTATAGTAAGTACAACTTGGAGCTTTAGTCGATTTAAATTCTTCACTAATCATTCCAAAATCGGATACTCCATTTTCACCATTAGAATAACCAGTTCCACTTCCTCCACCAGATACTTCAACAGTGCAATTTTTTTGAAGTTCTTCAAATTTTGCTGCAAGTTTAATCATTAAAGGTTGTAATGAAGTAGATCCACTAATCTTAATGCTTCCTTTTAAATCACCATTAATTGTGTATTCTTTTGGGTTATCGAGAGTTGAAACATAACCATTTTCACTAATAATTTCATAGGCTTGTTTTGATTGAAGATAAGTTAAATAATTTGTAAATAAAGTAGAATTTTTAACTGTGTCTTCTTTATAAATAACATTTAATGGACGGGCAATTTTGTATTTATTTGCCTTAATGTTTTCAACAGTTGCATCTACGCCATTAACTTGTAACTTCTTAACATCACTGGTGACATAACCTAAACTTTCATATGCAATTGCATATGGATTTCCTTTAACTTCTTGAAGAACAGCAGCTGTTCCTGTAGCAATAATTGCGTTACTAACATCACTCTTCCCTTTTAAACCTATAATTTCCATGAATGCACTTTTCGTTCCACTACCATCTTCACGAGTTGTAACACTAATACTTTTTGTTAAATCAAAACTACTTCCCCCACAACTTGCCAAACTAGTTAATCCAACAAGAACTAATAGACTTCTTAAAATAAATTTCTTTTCCATAACTTTTCCTTTTTACGCATATATTAAAGAAAAAATTAAAAAACTCTTCTATCAAAGAAGAGCTAAAATTATGTAAATTTTTTGTAAAGTGAACTAATTATTTCGTAATTGGTGCGCTCTTTTTATTTTTAATATATTTAACAATATTAAAGATAAATAATGGAACATAAGCAATAACAGGAAGTATGAATCCAAGCACTTTTAAGTCAGATTGAACAAGTAAATTATATGTCGCATGGAAGATAATCGCTGTAGTCAACAATGCGAAAGTCCCACAGAAGGCTAACTTTTTTCTCTCTCGAACAAGACTCATACCATAACCTACTGCAGCCGTGCATAAACTATGCATTAATCCTGCGCCAAAAGCTCTTACAAAAGCCCATGCGATACTAATATCATCATTATTTAAAATTAAATAAGCGTTCTCCATAACTGCAAATCCAACACCTAAAGCAAAGGAAATCGTTATTAAAGTTTTACGATCACTTGTAAAAACATAAGCAAAGAAAATGATTGGAATAGCTTTAGCGATTTCTTCACTAATTGGAGTAATTGTAGTTGTAACATAAAAATAATCACTATTAAAAGCTTTTAATAAAAGCCCATTAATCCCTGAAATATAAAGACAAACAAACATCCCTAGAATAAAGAATAATATCGTTTGTTTAGCTTTCTTTTCTAAGAAAAAGAGAACCAAAATTAATGGAACCGCTATACAAATAAATAAAGAAACTATTGTCGTGTCCATTTACTTACTCCTTTCTTAAGAAGAGGAATGCTAATCACGAATAAAATCGAAAGTATTACAACAAAAATAATTGCCATAACTTCACCATTAAAATTAATGGCCCCAAGTTCTAAGGTTAAAAATAATTCGATTAATAATTGAACTAAATTATAAGCTCTAATTGGCGTAACAATTCCAACATCTACATCAGGAATTATTAAATGCTTAAAACTATAATATGCAGCTGGTCCAATAAATATGAATTGAACAAGCGTAACAATCTTTGTTTGCATACTAATTGAACTAAATAAAGATGGTAAATAAATAATTAGAATTACAAGTGGTGCAATAAAAGCAAGAAGACGATATTTTCTTAAGGATTTATATCCATCATCGACATCATCATCAAGTTCACCAAAAGATGCGGTGAAAAAGAAGGCCATTGCTCCAATTATTCCTAGATTTCCAACTTGAAATCCAGTTTCAATCTCTTTAGTAATAAAAATCTGTAGAATTTGGAAAATATACGCCATCACAAAGCATCCCATTCCACAAGTGACAAGTTGTGCGTATAGAGGTTTGCCCTTTTTAAAGAAACAAATTATTCCATAAACAAAAGAAAAAATAGCACTAATAAGTAGCAATCCATAAAACAAAACAGCAAGCATCACTTCTTTATCGCTCATTTAAATCTCTTTTCTATAATATTATTATTGCTTAGCTACGACATTTACTCCATATATTTTATTATGAAAAATCTATTTCTTCTCGTCTTTAGTATCTTTATTAGTATCTTTGTTGTCTTTTTTCTTCTTCATGAAATAAACAACCATAAATACCGCCACTGCAACTTCCACTATCGCAACGGTTGTTATAATACTCCAAGTAGCGTTTGTTACAACGATTAATGAAGTACCAACATTGACTTCAGTGTTACCACTATTATCAACGTTAAAAGTGTACCAGCCATCATCTGTATTTAATACTTTTTCATCAAGATTATATCTTGTTCCATTAAATTCAATACTATCAAGTTGAATATCATCATCCCCGTTAATTAAAATACCAAACTTACTTACTTCACCAAATTCAGTAGAATTATAAAAGGTGTAATCAACATTGTCCCCTCTATCAATATCATCTCCGGTTTCAAAATAATAGTATTTATCAACATTACTATTAGATGTTAAGTTAAACAAGATATCTTCATCAGTTCCAGCTAAGAAATTATCGCTAACATTAAGTCGAACATTATATGTTACAAATGGTGTTGGAACTAAATCCATATAATAAGTACTATTATCCGTATGTAAACTTGGGTCCATTTCTTTATCACCATTATAATATTGCACCCCATCTAGCTTTGCCCAACATAGTTTAAGACTATAACCATCTTTCGATTTAATACGAATTCGATCAATCTCAGCGTATAAGCCCGAAATATAATAAACTCCATAACTTCCATCATCAAAATCACTGCCATTATTATCAAGCTTACTATAAGCATGATATTCATCCCCTGAATACAATTGAACATAAATATCAGAATATGTTCCAGAATCTTCTAAAGCAGAACATTGCATTTCTAGTTTATATTGATATTGCATATGATTAATAACAAATTTTTCCGTCATTGTATCTATTTCATATGATTGATTAACCGCATAAGTCCAATGATCAATA
>JBAYXD010000020.1:0-17336 GCA_041673725.1 Bacilli bacterium
AATTTACTTAATTCGTAATTCTTTAGACTTATCACTTAAGCAAATTGGTGAAGCTTTCTCAAATAGAGATCACACAACAATTATGCATAGTATAACCAAAGTTGAAGAAATGTTAAAAACTGACAAGCAAACAAAGATTGTTATAGATGAGTTAAAAAAGCGAATTAACGCATAGAATTGCATATGTGGTTATGGTAAAATTAATCTCGTAAATGAGTTATCCACATAATCCACAAAGCTTATTATTAATATTAACTATTAAGGAGAATAAATAAATGAAATTTACTATTAACAAAGATGAATTTATAAAAGGCTTATTAAACGTAACAAAAATAGTTCAACCTAAAAATGTAAACCCAATCTTAACAACTGTAAGAATGATTTTAGATAATTCTGGTTTAAACTTAACTGGAAGTAATGGCGATCTCGCTATAACCCAAACAATCCCACTTTTTAGAGGCGATAAAGAAATTATCCGTGATGTTAGACAAGGCGGAGTTTTAGTAAATGCAAAAATCATTTCTGATATTGCTAGAAAAATTGATGGTAATGAAATTACTTTTGAATTAATCGATGATAGTGTTGCAAAGATTGCAAACGAAAAAACATGTTTTAAATTAAATTCTATTCGTGTTGAAGAATATCAAGATATTGATTTTTCAAAAACCGGAAGCGCAATTAAATTTAAGCGAGTTGATTACATTAACGCAATTAACGAAGTCGCTTTTGCGGCTGCAATTAAAGATACAAGACCAACTTTAACAGCTATTAATTTTTTAGGTGAAAATAACACCTTAACCTTGGCTGCAACTGATGGCGCAAGACTTGCAAGTAAGAAGATGGATCTTGAAATTACTAATCGCTTTAATGCGAATATCCCTAGTAAAGCCCTTGTGGAATCTACAAAATCATTAACTGATGAAGAATTTATTACGCTTTATATTTCTGATAAAAAAGTTCTTATCGAACTCAAAGATTGTGAAATTGTTTCACGTTTAATTAGTGGAGAATATCCAAGTATTAGAAATATTATTCCAAAAACTTTCTATTACTATCTTGAAGTTAATGCTAACGAGTTAATTAATGCAATGGACCGTATTTCGCTTTTAAGCAACGAGCAAGAAAAAGTTGTTAAGATTACTATGACCGAAACTAAAGTCGAGGTTTCTAGTTCTTCTCAACAAGTTGGTAGTGCTGTTGAAACTCTTAATGTTTTTAAGTATCAAGGCGAACGATTAGAAATTAGTTTTAATAGCGATTTTGTAACGAACGCAATTCGCTCCTTAAAATCAGAAGATGTTTTAATCTCATTTATTGGTGAAATGAAGCCATTTACAGTCACTAATAAAAACGATTCAAATACAATTCAAGTAATTACGCCTGTAAGAACGTATTAGACGAATAATTTTATAAAGAGTGTAGGGGGATAAAACCCCCTTTCTTTTTGCTTTAAGTTTATGGTCCTTTAATATATAATATTAAAGGAGTTATTTTTATGAATGAACAACAAAATAAAATGGTGAAAATTAATACTGACTACATAACTTTAGGTCAATTACTTAAGCTTGAAAGAGTTATTAATGACGGTGGAGAAGCAAAAAGTTTTATCCAAGAACACACCATTTTAGTTAATGATGAAAATAACAAACAAAGAGGAAAAAAACTTTATCCTGGAATGCGAGTCAAAATTGATGACTCATTGGTTTTTGAAATTACAAAATGATTGTTGAAGAAATTAAACTTAACAACTTTAGAAACTATCATCAATTTGATGTTTCTTTTGTTAAAGGGATAAATTTCATCTATGGCGCAAACGCAAGTGGCAAGACTTCTTTAGTGGAAGGAATATATTATTTATCCCTTGCTCGTTCGTTTAGAACCTCACGCGACCAAGATTTAATTAATAACAAATCAGAGTTTGCAACAATAAACGCAAAATTAAGCGTTGGAGAAACAAAAAAGGAAATAATGGTTTATTTATCTCACGAAGGTAAAAAAATCGCTATAAACAAAAAGCAAATTGGTAAAATTAGCGAATTGTCTAATATCGTTAATGCCATTTACTTCATTCCTAAAGATGTGAATCTACTTAGAGATTCACCAAAGAATCGAAGATTATATCTTGATGTTTCAATCTCAAAGGTATCGAAAAGTTACCTTGAACACGTAACAAATTACGAAAAATTATTAAGAACAAGGAATGATTTATTAAGAAAAGAAAAACCAAATATTGATCTAATTGAGGTTGTTACGTCGCAAATGATAGAGATTTCTAAAGAAATTTATATCTATCGGAAAGAATATATCGAAGAACTTAATAAAAAAGCCAATCAAGTTTTTAAAGAAATAACAAATTCTGAGCTAAATATTGAAATTATCTATGTACCATTCATAAATAACAAAAACAATTATGTTGAACTCGCAAAGCAAGAATTCAAAAACTCACTCGAACTTGATATAAAAAGAAAACTTACAAACAAAGGGGTTCAAAAAGAAGATTTCAAAATCTTGCTTAATAAAAAAGACGTCTCAATTTATGGATCACAAGGTGAAAATCGATTAGCTGTCTTAGCACTCAAACTTGCACCTTACGAACTTATAAAAGACTATAAAAACAAACCAATTGTAATTTTAGATGATGTGCTTAGTGAGTTAGATAAAGACAATCAAAAGAGTTTACTTACTTATTTAAGTAAATTAAGTCAGGTATTTATTACCTCGACTAACAAAATTGAAATTAATAATGCTAATTATTATTTTATAGATGATGGTAATACCAAAAAAGGAGCATAGTATGGAAGAAAAAGAAGAAAAAAAGTTATCTGAACTTGGTGAAGAAGAAACACCTGAAGAAGAAAAACTCGAAGAAGGCGTCACTAAAGGTTTAAGCGACAAAGTTATTGAAAACATTAACGAAGCCGAACTTGAAAAAGCTGATGCCAAGTACACTGGTGCTAATATTCAAGTTCTTGAAGGACTCGAAGCGGTTAGAAAAAGACCAGGAATGTATATTGGTTCTACCTCCTCAACTGGTTTACATCACTTAGTATGGGAAATTGTTGATAATGGTATTGATGAAGCTTTAGCTGGTTATTGTAACGAAATTAGCGTTTCAATTAACGCTGATAATACAATTACCGTTAAAGATAATGGTCGTGGTATTCCAGTCGATATCATTGGAAAAACTAAAAAATCAGGCGTTGAAACTGTTTATACAATCTTACACGCTGGTGGTAAGTTTGGTGCAGGTGGTGGATATAAAGTTAGTGGCGGACTCCATGGTGTTGGAGCTTCCGTTGTTAATGCTTTATCAAGTTATGTTGAAGTTACGGTAAATAAAGATGGTGGCGTCTACTTTATTCGTTTTGAAAATGGTGGACATCCAAAAGCTCCACTTGCAAAAATTGGAACTTGTTCTAAAGAAGAACATGGAACTACCGTTATTTTTAAACCAGATCCAACAATTTTTAAAGAAACAACCGAATTTAATTATGAAACAATTAATAACCGTTTAAGACAAATGGCGTTTTTAAACAAAGGTGTAAAAATTAATTTAATTGATAAACGTGGTGAAGAACCATTTAAAGAAAATCACTATAAATTTGATGGCGGAATTAAACAATATGTCGAATTCTTAAATAAAGATTCAACTCCACTTACTAAAGATATTATTTCTTGTGATGGTGGCCAAGAATTTGATGATAGCGGTACTAAAGAATTAATTTGGGTTGAAACTGCAATGCAATTTACAACTAACTATAATCGTAAGATTTATTCTTATTGTAATAATGTTGCTACTAGTGATGGTGGTATGCACGAAGAAGGATTTGCTCTTGCAATTGTTCGTGTTTTTAATAACTATGCAAGAAACAGTAAAACCTTAAAAGATTCAGATAAAGAAAGACTTAATTTTGATGATTGCACAGAAGGCTTAACTTGTATTATTAGTGTCAAGCATCCAAATCCACAATATGAAGGCCAAACTAAAGGAAAATTAGGTAACCTTGAAGTCAAGAAACTTGTTAGTAACGTTGTTGGCGAACAACTTGAACGTTTCATGAACGAAAACAAAACCGTTGCTTTAGAGATTATGAAGAAAGTTAAAGGAGCTTATGATGCTCGTTTAGCTGCTAAAGCCGCAAGAGAAAATACTCGTCGAAAGAATTCAATTGAAATTTCAACTTTACCAGGAAAATTAAGTGATTGTTCAAGCAACGATCCAAAAGAGTGCGAATTATTTATCGTCGAAGGTAATTCCGCTGGTGGAAGTGCTAAAAAAGGAAGAGATTCTCGTTTCCAAGCCATTCTTCCATTAAGAGGTAAAATTTTAAACGTTCAAAAAGCACAAGAACATCGTATTTTTCATAACGCTGAAATTGGCAACATGATTAACGCTATTGGTGGTGGTTATGGTGCTGAATTTGATGTTACAAAAATTAGATATCATAAAGTTGTAATTATGACCGATGCTGATGTTGATGGTAGTCACATTCGTATTTTACTTTTAACATTCTTCCATCGATTTATGCGTCCTTTAATCGATCAAGGATATGTTTATATTGCTCAACCTCCTCTATATAAGTTAGCTTATAAAAATAACGATTATTACGCCTATAATGATGAACAACTCGATATTATTAGAAATAAACTTAATATTAAATCTACTTACCCAATTCAACGTTATAAAGGTCTTGGTGAAATGGATGCTTCTCAACTTGAAGAAACGACCATGGACCCAACAAAACGTAAAATGCTTAGAGTAACAATGGATGATGCAATTGCTGCAGATCAAGTCTTCAACGATTTGATGGGTGAAGAAGTTGATCCACGTACAGAATACATTGAACGTAATGCTAAGTTTGTTAAGAATCTTGATATTTAAAGGAGGAACAAAAAATGGATAACGAAGAAAAGAAAAACGATGTTGCTACTGAAGCAACTGATGAAAATAATAGTGATGTTGCCGCAGGTATTGTTCCTGCTTTACGTGATACGGAAATTGTTAGCGAAGTACAAAATTCATTCCTTGATTATGCAATGAGTGTTATTGTCTCCCGTGCTTTACCTGATGTTCGTGATGGATTAAAACCAGTTCATAGACGTGTTATTTTTGGTATGGCCACTAATGGTTATACTCCTGATAAACCTTTTGTAAAATCAGCAAAAGTTGTTGGTGATGTTATGGGCAACTATCACCCACATGGTGATTCAGCAATTTATGGAACGCTTGTTCGTTTAGCTCAACCATTCTCTATGCGATACACAATGGTTACTGGTCATGGTAACTTTGGTTCAATGGATGGCGATGAAGCTGCTGCTATGCGTTACACTGAATGTAAATTAAGTAAACTTGCTCTTGAAATGACTCGAGGCATGGATGAAGATACGGTTGATTTTGTTCCTAACTATGATGGAACCTTAAAAGAACCTGTTTGTTTACCATCAAGATTCCCTAATTTACTTTGTAATGGAAGTGATGGTATTGCTGTTGGTATGGCAACTAAAATGCCACCTCACAATTTATGTGAAGTCGTTGATGCAATTGTTGCAATTAGTAAAAATCACGATTTAACAACTGAACAATTAATGCAAATTGTTAAAGGTCCTGATTTCCCTACTGGTGGAATTATTTATGGGCTTGGTGGAATAAAAGATGCTTATGAAAATGGTCGTGGAACCTTTAGATTAAGAGGTCGAGCAACCATTGAAGAAAAAGAAAACGAGAAGAGCAAAATCATTATTACTGAGATTCCTTATCAAGTTAATAAAGCCGCTCTTGTTGAAAAGATTGGTGAACTTGTTCGTAATAAAATTATTGATGGAATCACTGGAATTCGTGATTTAAGTAAAGAAGATGTAAATATTGAAATTGATTGTAGAAGAGATGCTGTTCCACAAGTAATTTTGAATCAACTTTATAAAAATACTCAACTTGAAGTCTCTTATGGTGTCATTAACCTTTGTATTGTTAATGGTGCTCCAAAGATTCTTTCCTTAAAGAGCTTACTTGAAAATTATTTAACCTTCCAAATCGAAGTTATTGATCGAAGAACAAAATTCTTGCTTAAAAAAGCTCAAGATAGACTAAATATTGTTGAAGCTTTACTTGTCGTTCACGATAACATTGATGAAGTTGTTGATCACGCAAAAACTTGTTCAAATCCACAAGAATTTAGTGATTGGTTAAAGAAGAGATTTGAATTTAGTGATGAACAAGCAAAAGCCATTGTTGCAATGACTCTTGGTAGATTAACTGGTATTGAAACAACCAAACTCTTAGATGAAAAGAAGAGTTTAAATGATGAAATCAAGAATGATAATTTCATTCTTTCATCAAAAGAGAACGAAACCGCAGTTGTTATTAAAGAATTACTCGAGATTAAAGATAAGTTTGGTGATAAACGAAAGACCGAAATTTCTCATAGTATTGTATCTGTTGAAGATGAAGATTTAATTCCAGAACAAGATATCGTTATTACTTTAACTGAAAAAGGTTACATTAAGAGAATGTCTCTTGATGAATTTAGAACACAAAATCGAGGTGGAATGGGCGTTAAAGGAATGACTGTTTATAGCGACGACGAAGTTGCTACAATGGTCACAAGCAAAACTCATACCGACATTTTATTCTTCTCAAGTTTAGGAAGAGTATACCGTAAAAGAGGACACGAAATTAATGAAGCAAGTAGGCAATCCAAGGGGATACCTGTACTAAATTTACTTAATTTAGACAATAACGAAACCATTAATTCAATTATTTCTGTCGATACTTATAAAGATAAATTCCTCTTCTTTGCGACCAAAAAAGGTGTTGTAAAGAGAACTTCTCTTGAAGAATTTGAACGTATAAATTGTAATGGCAAGTATGCAATTACCTTAAAAGAAGACGATAGTTTACTTGGTGTTAAAGTTACTGATGGAAACGCTAAGATAATTCTTGCTAGCGATAAAGGAAAAGCCTGTGTCTTTAATGAAAAAGACGTAAGGGCTATGGGAAGAACTGCTGCTGGTGTACGTGGAATGCGCTTACCTGCCGGAGGAAATCTTGTAGCTGTTGCCACCTCACTTGAAGGTTTAAAGAGCTTCGTTTTAAGTGAAAATGGACTTGGAAAACTTAGCGAACTTGAAGATTATAGATTAACAAAACGTGGCGCTGGTGGTGTTATTACTCTTAAAGTTACTGACAAAACCGGTTCACTTGTCGGTTTAAAGATGGTTAATGGAGACGAAGACGTTATTGTTATCACAAATAATGGTCAAGTTATGAGAACCACTCTTGAACAAGTTCGTGTTATTGGTAGAAACAGCCAAGGCGTAAAGATTATTAACTTAAAAGATAAAGAAAAAGTTAGTTCCTTTACAATTGCTCCAAAAGCGGAAGAAGAAGCAAGTGTACCTGAAGAAAATATTAATGAAGCAAGTATGCCACATGATGATTTAAGTGACGAAGATGCTTCTACTACTGATGAGACTAGTGATGAAACAAAGGATGTATAATGAAACCACTTGTTTTTTCAAAAGAAAATAACAATTTCGAGGTGATGCGTTTAAGGAAAAACCTTAAAGGCTCCCTCGAATTGAATGATTTTATTTATTCTTCATCGGTTTACGATGACACCTATAATATTGCGCATTTTATTACTTTAGAAGATTTTAAAAAGAACAAAAGCGAGCTAAAAAAAGGCGTCAAAGTAGTGCTTAGTTTGCTTTATTGTGAAGAAGATTTTGATGGTAGATTATATAAGAAAAATATAAGTGATGAATATGTGATTCCAAAAAGCGATATCGAAACAATTAATAAGGCCACTCTTGTTCTTGTCCCTTCGCTTAAAGCAAAACAATATTTAATTTTACTTGGTGTAAAAACAAAGATTGAAGTATTGTCTTGTGGCGTTAATGTAACAAAGTTCTTAATTAAAAATACTTACGTTAGAACGATTGCTTATAGGTATTTAAAATGTCCAGAAGAAATGCAATTTATGGTTTCGGTTATTGATTGTCAAGATACTGAGGCGGAAAAAATATTGTATGGGTTAGCGTTGAGCTTTCCAAAAATAAAATTTGTAGTTGTTTGTGATTATAAACACGCAAGTCACGAGATGAAAAAATTATTTAAAAAATCACCTCCTAACCTACTAAATACTGGGCCACTTGAAGATGATGTTTATATTTCCTTAACTTATAACGCAAAAGCCTTCTTATTTGTCGGAAGTATTCAAGGAAATGCCATCCAAGCTTATGAAGCAATGGCAAGTGAAACGGAAATTTTTGCCCTAGAAGCGAGCGTTTATCAAGATATTGTAATTGATAAAGGAAATGGCTATGTTTATAATAATTTTGATTCATTGAAGGAAGGTATAAAACTTTTCTTAAGTGATGAACTTCCAACAACATATAAAAAAGAAAAAGCGATTGCAAACGAAAACACTTTAAAAAATGTTGGTAAAAAGTTAATAGAAATATATAAAGGAATTTAAAATATGAACGATTTAAATTATATTATTGAAAACAAAGAAAAAGTTGAGAAGTTACTTAAAGGAAAACTTTATGATGTAAATCTTGATGATCTCGTCAAATATGTTAAGGAGAAAAAAGAATTACAAAAATTAACTGAATCAAACAAAGCTGAACAAAATAAACTTTCAAAATCAGTACCTGAAGTTAAAAAAGCTGGTGGAGATGTTAAAGCAGTTTTCGAACAAGTTAAAAAGCTTGCTAGTGAAAATAAAGAGAACGAAGAAAGGCTTAAAGAACTTGAAGGAAAGATTGATGAAATTTGGTTTGCTCTTCCAAATTTACCAGATCCAGATTTATTAGCTGGTGGTAAAGAAAACAACCATCCAATCTATACTTATGGTAAGAAACCAGAGTTTAAATTTACTCCTAAAAATCACGTTGATTTAGCTGAATCTTTAGGTTTAATTGATTATAAGAGAGCTGCTAAAATTTCAGGTAGTGGAACTTGGATTTATACTGGATTAGGTGCACAACTTGAATGGGCCCTTGTTAATTTCTTTATTAGCCAACATCTTAAAGATGGATTTACCTTTATTCTTCCACCTCATTTATTAAATTATGAGTCCGGATTTACCGCTGGCCAATTCCCAAAGTTTGAAGAAGATGTATTTGTTCTTAAAGGTGTTGAACCTGAAAGATTTTTACTTCCAACCGCAGAAACAGCACTTGTAAATTTACATCGTGATGAAATTCTAGGGGATGATGATCTTCCAAAGAAATATTTTGCTTATACCCCATGTTATCGTAAAGAAGCTGGTTCATATCGAACTGAAGAACGTGGCATGATTCGTGGTTATCAATTCAACAAAGTTGAAATGGTCGAATATACTAAAGATGATGATAGCGATAGAGCTTTTGATGAACTTGTTACTAAAGCTAGAACTCTTGTTGAAAAACTTGGATTACACTTCCAAATTTCAAAACTTGCTGCTGGTGATTGTTCGCACTCTATGGCGAGAACTTATGATATCGAAGTTTGGTTACCAAGCATGAATATTTATAAAGAAGTTTCTAGTGTTAGCAACGCTCGTGATTATCAAGCCCGTAGAGGTAAGATAAGATATAAAGATCAAGATGGGAAAATGCATTTCTGCCATACTTTAAATGGTAGTGGTCTCGCAACATCAAGAGTCTTCCCTGCAATCTTGGAACAATTCCAACAAGAAGATGGTAGTGTTTTAATTCCAGAAGTTTTACAACCATTTATGGGTGGTCTTAAAGTTTTAAAACCTATAAAGAAATAGTATTTATCTTTCATTTTGTTATAATAATAGAGCCATCGCGAATTTAATCTTCGAACTAGGTCAGGACAGGAATGTAGCAGCCTTAAGGAGAATTAAGTTGTGCGGTGGTTTTTTATATGCACAAAAGAGAATTTTACAGTGTCAAAATATTTTTTCTCTATTATAATAGAATAGCCTATTTGAAAAGGAGAAAACTATGCTTCAACTTAAAAATATATCTAAAGACTACATGATTGATAAAAAACCATTTCCTGCACTTAAGCATCTAAACATAATTTTCCCTAAAAAAGAGTTTTGTTGTATTCTTGGTCCATCAGGTTGTGGAAAAACAACTTTATTAAATATTATCGGTGGGCTCGACCAATATACCGCTGGAAATTTAATTATAGATGGAAAATCAACCAAACAATATAAAAGTAAAGATTGGGATAATTATCGTAATAAAAGGATTGGTTTTATTTTTCAAAACTATAATTTAATTGAGCATCTTTCAATCCTTGAAAATGTTGAACTTGCATTAACTTTGGATGGTGTCAAAAGAAAAGAAAGAAAAGCTCGAGCAGTCGAAGCTCTTAAAAAAGTTAATTTAGATAATATTTTAAATAAAAAACCAAATCAATTAAGTGGTGGGCAAATGCAACGTGTTGCAATTGCTCGAGCTTTAATTACTAATCCTGAAATTATTTTAGCCGATGAACCAACTGGTGCTCTCGATTCGGTTACTAGCGTTCAAGTTATGAATTTAATCAAAGAACTTTCAAAAGAGCGACTTGTTATTATGGTTACCCACAATGAAGATTTAGCTAATAAATATGCCACTAGAATTATCAAAATGAAGGATGGTGAAGTTTTAAGCGATTCTCATCCAGCTAAGTTTGTTCCGGTTCCTCCAAAAAAGAATAAAGTTAAAGAAAAGAAAAAGACTTCAATGTCTATTTTTACAGCTTTAAGTATGTCGCTTAAAAACTTATTTACTAAAAAAGGAAGAACTGCTTTAACATCAATTGCTGCTTCTTTTGGGATTATTGGTGTTGCTCTTGTTCTTGCTTTATCAAATGGATTTACTAATTATGTAAATCGTGTTGAAGGCGAAACCGCATCACAAACACCAATTAATTTATCATCATATACGATGGTTAATGATCAAACCGCGGAAGATAAAATTAATGAAACTACTAAATATCCAGATACAACCGATATTTACCCTTATGTTTCTCCATCATCAAACGTTACTTATAAATATAATAATTTCAGTGAGAAATATATTAAGTTTTTAAATAATTTAAAAGAAAACACAAATTTAATGAATGATTATTTAATTAATTATGTTGATAATTATTCTTTTAATTTAGTAACGGAATTTCCTGAATCTATTGATGGAACAAATCCTAAAGCAGTTCAACAAGTTAACTACATTTCTAGTTCATATATTTTTAATTCGCTTAATAGCGTTACTGGACTACCAACAAATTATTTTCATACCTTATATGGTGAAGAAGAATATATCACTGATTCATATGAAGTAATTGAAGGAAGTTATCCTCAAAATAGTCACGAATTAGTTTTGGTTGTTGATAATTGTAACCGAATTGATTTTTCAATTTTAAAGAGGCTTGGATTTTATAATGATATTGATGAAAACAAACAAGTTGAGATTGAAGATGGGGCTACAAAAGTTGAACCATTAACTTGGGAAAAAGATATTAAAAATAAAAAATATAAAGTTTTTGGGTTTAATGATTTTTATAAAAAAGGAGATAAAGTTGACGTGGTTGATGGGGATGGTGTTACACGAACCTTACAAAACTACGCCAAAATTAATTTAGATGATGGATTTAATTCTTCTAGTTCAGGCGTTGAACTAAAAATCGTGGGCATTTTAAGACCAAAAGAAACGACAACAATTCCATTGATGACAACAGGTCTTTGTTTTACAAAAACACTACAAGACGAAATCCTTAATTTAAATAAAGACGCGGGAATTACCGGTGATTTTGAGAAAAACGTTGTTTTAAAAGATGTTAATGGGTTTGGTCAAAAGAACTTTTTAAGTTTTTTAAACGAACTATCTAATATAAGCACAAGCGGAACGATTAACGAAACTGCACTAGGAGTTTTATATAACAAATATTTCTCTTTTAGAGGCGCAATTGATGTGACTACAGAATACTCAACAATGAGTAGATACTTAACTGCGGCAGAAGGTTTTGGATGTGAAATGATTCCGCAAGGTCTATTAGAAAATGGCATTACTGATTCTGATTATATGAAAGAATATATGAATAGTATTATGGATGATTATACAAGTGGCAACTACGCCTCGGCACTACAAAAAGTGATTGGCATATATGCCTATGTTAATTCTTATAGTGTAATTAGTAATATTGTAATTTTTCCTAAAGACTTAACTACAAAAGAAGATCTTAAAAAAGCCCTTGATGAATATAATGTAATTGGTGAAGGTGATGACCACGCCAATAGTGAAAAAGAACAAATTTATTACACCGATATAGTTAGCACTTTAACAAGCGGTCTTGGGAAAATGATTACAATTATATCGGTTGTGTTAATTATTTTTGCTTCAATTTCATTGCTTGTTAGTTGTGTTATGACAGGAATAATTACCTATACCTCTGTCCTTGAAAGAACTAAAGAAATAGGTTTACTTAGAGCGGTAGGGGCAAGGAAAAAAGATGTTGGTCGGTTATTTAAAGCGGAGTCATCAATCATTGGTGGCATGAGCGGTATTATTGGTTGCGTAATTGCGTATCTGATTTGTATACCAACAAACATAATATTAAATAATGTTTATACTGATTATAATTTAGGTCAAATAGCAGACCTTAATATTTATAGTGCTTTAGCTTTAGTTGCAATTTCGCTTTTGTTAACATTGATTAGTGGATTAATTCCATCGAGAATTGCATCAAAGAAAAATCCAGTTGTAGCATTGAGGACTGAATAATATGAAAAAACGAGCAAACCCAAACGAAGTAGAAAGATTCTTCCCATCTTATGAAGAAGGGCTTAGTTTTGACCAAGTTAAAACAAGAAATAACCAAGGTTTAAATAACAAAATAAAAGATGATACAAAGAAACAATATATAGAAATAATTATTAAAAATGTTTTAACTTTTTATAATATTTTATTGTTTGGTATTGGAGTATTTTTACTCATTGCACAAGAGTGGACTAATTGTTTTTTCATGGTTGTTGTTCTTGCTAATACACTTATAGGGTTAATTCAAGATTTAAGAGCAAAATATAAAAGAGACAAATTATCTTTATTTGATTACAAAAAAGTAGATGTTATTAGATATAAAGAAACAAATTCAATTAAAACGGATGAAATTGTGCTAGATGATATTTTGCGTTTAAAAGCTGGTGATCAGATTCCATGCGACTCTGTTGTATTGAGTGGGAGTGCAAGAGTTGATGAATCAATTCTTACTGGAGAATCTCTCCCAGTTAGTGTTATTGCTGGTTCAAAATTATTGAGCGGTTCTTATGTTTTGAGCGGTTCACTTTTTGTTAAGGTTATGTCTGTAGGTGTTGATAATTATGCTAATAAAATTCAATCACAAACTAAAGATTATAAGACTCCAAAATCATCGATGTATTTGCAACTAAATAAATTATTTAAGATTATTTCCTCGATTGTTATTTTTCTTGGTTTATTAACTGCTGCATCAAAAGGTATAACTAACGATGCGTTCAAAGATTTTGAAGAATTTAATAAAAACATTGCACCAATTGCTGGGGCTTTGATATCAATGATTCCATCTGGCATGTATCTTTTAATTTCTACAACTTTAACTGTTGGCGTTATTAACTTAAGCAACAAAAAAGTTTTAGTTCAAGATATGTACTCGATTGAAACGTTAGCAAGATGTGATGTTTTGTGTCTTGATAAAACCGGAACAATTACTGATGGAAATATGTCGGTTTATGAGGTTAATGTTTTAGATACCTCGCCTTTTAATGAGGATAAATTCAATGCGGTAATTTCTAGTTATCTTGATGCAACCAATGACGATAATTTTACGGCGAAAGCTTTGGCTAATCATTTTGGAAAGAAAGAAATTTTTAATAAAGTAAAAGCTTTACAGTTTAATACCTATAATAAATATTCATCTGCTACTTTGGAGGAAATTGGAACCATAACCATTGGTGCATATGGTTTTGTTCCGCTTAAAGAAGATGCAAGATTTAAATATTTAATAAATGATTATAGTAAAAAAGGATATCGTGTTTTAGTTGTTGCTCATTCAAAGAAATCTATAGAAGGCGAAAAATCTCCTGCAAATATGACTCCAATTGCAATAATTCTTATTCAAGATCATATTCGCACGAATGCAAAAGAGATTATTGGTTGGTTCAATGATCGCAATGTTAATATAAAGATTATTAGTGGTGATAATGCTTTAACCGTCGAAGAAGTTGCACATGCGGTTGGTGTTAAAAACGCAGATAAATACATTTCGCTTGAAGGCTTAAGCGATGATGAAGTTAAAAAAGCTGCCTTAGAATATAATGTTTTTGGTCGAGTTACTCCTGAACAAAAAAAGATTATTATTGATGCTTTAAAAGAAGCAAAACATACTGTTGGAATGTTTGGAGATGGTGTTAATGATTTGCTTGCAATAAAGGCAAGCAATGTAAGCATTACTGTAGGTTCAGCAAATCGAGCTGCAAAAGATATTTCTAACATCATTTTATATAACAATGATTTTGGGACGCTTCCTGATGTTATCGCTCAAGGAAGAAGAGTAATTAATAACTTACAAAGAACTTGTAGTTTGTTCTTAATTAAAACCTTATTCGCTATTTTAATTAATGTTTTCTTCCTAATTACAACTGTTACAATTCATATTAGTTATCCATTTGAACCAAGTAATTTCTATGGATGGGATGTCATTTGTATTGGTGTAGCAGCGTTCTTGTTAGCACTTGAAAAGAATAATGAAGAAATTGTTAAAGGTAGTTTTTTAAAGAATATTTTTAAATCAGCGTCAATTAATGGAACGCTTATGGCACTTGCAGTTATGCTCTTAGTTTTACATGGTAAATTCAATAATTACGATTTAAGAGATACAGTAACAATAGCGGTTTACTTTATGTCCATTGCTTCGTTTGTTTCGTTATTTGGAGTCTCTTTCCCATTTGATAAATATCGTGTTGGCGTGTTTATTTTCTCGCTTATTGCAACTGCAATTATGTTTGTTTTAACTTATATAACGCCATGGAATATTTTAAAGATAAATACTCATATGAGTTGGTCAAGACTATGGATAGTAACATCTATTATGATTGGACTAATGATTATATTATGCTTAGTATTTTATTTATTTGTGCCTTGGGTAATTAAAAAGATTGAAAAGAGGAAGGAATAGTATGGTTAACACAGAAAACGAAATTCAAAAAACTTTTATAAGTTTATCAGAAAAATATGAGTTTAATGAAATTGACGTCAATATGATATGCAAAGCTCTAGATATAAAAAGACAAACTTTCTATTATCATTTTAAAAATATTTATGATGTAATATTTTCAATTTATTGTTATCAAAAAATTCAAGAACCATACGAAAATGATATGAATTCTTTAATTCGTAATATCTTTACTTTTCTTTATAGTGATCAAGCCTTCAATAAAATAATTGCTAAAAGTAACGCAAGCGATGTCTTAACTGAATTTGTTGGTAGTTATATAAATAATGGATTAACTAAAATTTTAAATAGATACAATTTACGTTTAGAAGATAAAAAAGATATTCTTAGATTCTTTTCAAAGGGATTATCTGAGCAATGTTTATATTATTTTGCTCAAGCTGAATATGGTGTAAATGATGCAACAAGTAGAGTATCTTATATATTTAATGATGATGTTTTACGGACAATTATTAGAAAATATCAAAATAGTATTGAGTAATAATAGAATGAATAAGTAAATAGTGATAATATATTTAAAGCAAACTTACTTATATTAATTCACTTCTGTTGGTTAAGAGTAAGGAGATTACTATGTTAAAAGAAGATGTTATCAGTTTTATCGTTTACCTATTAATGGTAGCGATTGCGGCGATTGTTGGATTTGCAATTATTAATCCTGCATTTTCATCAATTTCTACTGTCAATGGTTGGAGTGTTACGGGATTTTTAATTATTTGTTTAATTATCGCAGTAATTCTCGAAGTCATTATTTTTGAATTAGGCCACATTATTGGGGCTAAATTTGGAAAATATGACATTATTAGCGTTAATATTTTAGGATTTTGCTTTTATAAAAAATATTATAAAGAAAACAATAAAACCTATTGGAAATTTAAGTTTCCAAAAGGATTTGATGGTTTAACTGGTGAAACAATTGTTATGCCAAAGAGCGAAAAATCAAATCCTACAATGGTTGTTTTATCACCTTTAATTTTCTTTGCAGTAGAAGTAGCATTACTTGTTTTTGCTTATGCTTTTATTCCTGATAAAGTTAGTGGATCACAAAATCCAATAATGTTTTTAAAATATTTCCAACTTATTGTAGTTACAATTGGTGGAATGTTATTTATCTATAATTATTTCCCAGCAAAACTAGATACGATTACTGATGGATATCGTTTAGTTTGTTTAAACAAAAAGATTAATATTGAAGCTTATAATGAGCTTTTAAAAATTGATGGTGATGAGTTCCTTGGTGTTGAATCAAACAGTTATAAAACCTTTGATACGATTACCGATTTTACAGCATTAGTAAACTTATCTAGTGTTCGTAATTATTTAAAGACTGGTGATTATGAAAAAGCCTTACCGTTGGTTGATTTAATTCTTGCTAACAAAGAGAAAGTTTCAAACAACACCTTATGCATGGCTAAAGTTTATAAATTAAATATGCTTTTAACGTATAAATCAAATAAAGAAGCTCAAGATTTCTTTGATGCTTTTGAAACAAAAGAAAAAGATTATTTAAAGAGTAATTATTCAATGCTTACTATTAGAACAGCTATTTTATATTATGGTATTATTGAAAAGTCACAATCAGAATGCGAAATGCAAATGCACTATGTTAAAAAAGCTCTTCAAAAAGAGACAGAAATTAGTAAAGGTTATGAAGATAAATTCTTGAAAGAAACCGTTGCTTTACTTAAAGAAAAAAATCCAGAAATAAAGGTTAATTATTAGTTATGATTTATGATTCAGTCGTTGATTTAATAGGAAATACACCTCTTGTTCGTTTTCATAAAATAGAAGAAGCAATTGGAACAGATTGTGAAATCTATGGGAAATTAGAGAAACAAAATCCTGCTGGCTCGATTAAAGATCGAGTAGCTTTAAACATGATTTTAGATTATAAAAAGCGTGGTTTATTAGATGATAAAACTACGATTATAGAACCAACAAGCGGAAATACTGGGATTGGTTTAGCAAGTCTAGGTAATTATTTTAAAAATAAAGTAATTATCATTATGCCAAACTCTATGAGCGAACAAAGAAAAGCTTTAATGAAAGATTATAATGCTGAACTTATTTTAATTGATGGCGGCATGAAAGAGTGTGTTGAAAAAGCCAATGAAATTAAAGCTAA
>JBAYXD010000021.1:0-17064 GCA_041673725.1 Bacilli bacterium
TAGAATATAAATCTCGATAAGCATTACTTGTAGCGGCTTTAAATTCTTGTTCTAACTTTTTTTGACCATCAAGAGGATGAAATGGCTCTTGGCATTTCTTACAATAAACACAACCGTTTGGTAAAACATCTCGGCTCTCATCAACCTCGAATATTTCACCACATTTTGGACACATAACTTTTTTCATATATCTATTACCTTAACTCTTTATTATTTTAACCTATCTAGAGATAAAATAAACTATCTTTATATAAAAAAATGAAGGCCCTTCTCGTTTGCGAATATAACGAGAAGGGCCCCTGTTTTGGAGATACAATATCTAGCAATGTAACTTTAATAACAAAATCGTCTATCTACCAAATTGGCAATCGTTATTACCAGAGTTAGTAGTCCACATATCAAGGAATGAAATTGGATCGTTATAATCAGCTAACCAACCATTTCTTGCCATACTATATCCACCAGCTTTACGGGTTTGTAAGAAGTCTGCCCATTCTTGCTTTTGAATATCCATACCAATACCATAATCGGCATAAGTTGCTTGTAAATATTCTGCAATAGCCACGTGCCCACTACCATTATTAGTAATATAAGTAATCTTTGGGAAATTAGTGAATTTCTTAGTAGATTCATCATATGTATAACCAGCTTCTTTAATCATCGAAACCGCTTTTTCACGATTACTATCTAAATCTTCAGCTTTGACTGAATAATATCCACTTCCATCACCATTTTCACCGTTGTGATCAACGAATTCTCCACCTTCTGGATCACTTAAACCAGTAGCAACGAATCCATTAGCTGGGGTTTGACCTGCTTTACCAATACTTGTACAAATGTAGTTACGATCAATTAATAAGGAAAGTGCCTTTCTAACAAGAACACGCTTCTCTTCGGTATCACAAACTTTATTAAATGTTCCATCTTTCATATTTAAACAAGTATAGTAAGTACCAAGTTGACCAGCAACGATAAATTCATCTTTATAAGAAGCTTTTAATGAATCGATTTGATCATTTGGAACACTATCAATGAAACTCCAGTCACCACTCTTAAAGTTAGTTAATAATGCAGTATCATCATCACTTAGAGCAAAAGTAATCTTATCAGCTTTACATGCTGATCCGTGATAATTGCTATTACGTTCAAAGACAATAGCACTATTAGCTTCCCATTTAGTAATCTTCATTGGTCCATTGCCAATATAAGTTGATACATTAGTTGCCCATTCACCATCAGTAGTATCTTTAGATACAATATCTTCTTTGACTGGCATATAAGCTGGGAAGGCTAGTAATTCAGCAAAATATGGGACGTAGTTATTAATCGTAACATCGAGAGTATTACCATCATCAGAAGCGCTAACCGCAAGTTTCTTTTCACCCGTTGCATCAGCACTAGCATCCTCATACCCTTTAATAACATCAAACATATATCCATAATCTGCGCCTAATTTTCCACTAGCTGCACGATTCCATGAATATACGAAAGCATTAGCATCATAACTTGTTCCATCACTCCATTTTAAATTCTTTTTAAGTGGAATGTGATAAGTGATGCTTCCATCACTATTGTCAGTTCTATACTTTGCATCATCAATGCTAAAACCATCTTCAGCGATATCACAAGCAAGTTCAACACCACTCTTATCAGCTTTCTCTTGGAATTTCATTAAACCACTAAAAGCGTGAATAATATAAGTTGCGCCATCAACAGCACTATTCAATGCAGGATCAATTGTATCTGGGTTTGGTCCAACACTTACTGTGAATTCTTTTTTACCATTAAGTTCACAATCTTGGAAATACTTAAAGCCTAATGGGGTAGTATATAATCCAGTTAATCCTTTAGCTTTCATATAAATATCAGTGTAGTTATAAAGAGGATTAATTCCACCAGTTGACATTAATAAGGTCTCTGCAATATGCATGAGTTTAAAACGTTTGGCAGAATCAGAAGAACTCTTAACTGTAGCAATAATCTTATCGTAAGATTCTGCCCAAGTTAAACCTTTTTCGTCACTTGAAACTGTTCCATCTCCATTAACATCTGCTGAATAACCCGCATAGTCTTTGTGATTATTGGCAGTGAAGCTAGTATCTACAACTACATCTCCTCCACCACCATTTCCACATGAAGTCAATAAACTTAAAACTGCCATACCAACAACAAAACCAAATTTTCTATTTTTCATATTCTGTTCCTTTAAGATATTTTAAATATCTTCCTTTTTCTACTTGCCATCAAAGAGATGACATGCCACATAATGGCCGTTATGGAATTCCTTCAATTCAGGACGTTTTTTAGAGCATATTTCCGTTGCTTTTGAACATCTTGTTCTGAATGGACATCCACTTGGCGCATTTAATGGACTTGGAATATCGCCCGATAAAATAATTCGCTTATTACTTCTCGCTTCTTTAGGATCAGGCATTGGAATCGCGCTTAATAATGAATTAGTATAAGGATGCATTGGATTCTTAAATAACTCATCAGTAGGTGCAAGTTCGACGATGTGACCTAGATACATAACAGCGATTCGGTCTGATATATGCTTAACAACCAGTAGGTTGTGAGCAACAAATAGATAAGTCAACCCAAGCTTTTTTTTAAGTTCAACAAACGTGTTGATAACTTGAGCTTGAATTGAAACATCAAGGGCAGAGACTGGCTCATCACAGATAATAAATTCAGGATTTAATGCTAGTGCTCTAGCAATTCCAATTCTTTGACGTTGTCCACCAGAGAATTCATGTGCATATCTTGTTGCTTGTTCACTTGATAAACCAACGGTTTTCATTAATTCAAGCACTCGATTGCGACGCTCATCTTTAGTTTTACATAAATGATAGACATCTAATGGTTCTGCAATAATATCTTCGACAGTCATGCGAGGATCAAGAGATGAGTATGGATCTTGGAAAATCATTTGAATTTGACGAGTTAAATTACGATCAACATTCTTATTATCGTGTTTAATTTCAGCAATTTCTTTTTTTTGAGCCGCTATAATCTTGTCTTTTTTATCTTTCTCAATTTTAACTTCTTCTTGATATTGAGCTTTTGTAATATCAAGTTCTTTATACTTAATTTTGAGTTCTTTCATCGCTGTATTGTATCGAAGTTTAGTATATTTGATTTCTTTTTCGTTCCAACGTGTTCCACCAGCAATACGTTGACCCTTAAAATAAATACTTCCACCTGTAATCTTATATAACCTTTGAATACAACGACCGGTAGTAGTTTTGCCACATCCAGACTCGCCAACTAAACCAAGCGTTTCACCTTTGTGAATCGAGAATGATACATCATTTACAGCTTTTAATTTTCTTGTTCTAAATCCACCAGTATTAATATCAAAGAACTGTTTTAAATGCTTCACAACTAAGATATCTTTTGTATTAATCGTTTTGACTTTTGGCTTATTTTGATTTTGCTCAACAACTTCTGGGGTTTTATTTTCTTTCATTTCCTTCGCCTCCTTCAGTTCTTGAATTAATCTTTTCTTCAGCAACTTTCATATACTTATTCATTTGATCTTTAGTTATCTTTTTCGCTTCATACATGCTTTGTATAAACTTGAAACATGCTGTAAAATGTTCGTCATTTACTTTAAGCATTTCGGGATATTCTTCTAAGCAAATTTCCATACATTCCTTACAGCGAGGAGCAAATGAACAGCCTCTTGGAAGAGCAAATACATCGACAGGATTTCCTTCAATTGGAACTAATGCTCCGTCATTTTTTATACGAGGAATTGATTTTAATAATCCTTTTGTGTATTCATGTTGTGGATTATAGAAAATTTCATCAACAGTCCCTTTTTCTACAATTTTTCCAGCATACATAATATCTACTTCATCACATATTTGAGCAACAACACCAAGATCATGGGTAATAATAATAATTGCCATCCCCATTCTTTGTTGAATAGATTTTAATAATTCAAGAATTTGCGCTTGAATTGTAACATCAAGGGCAGTTGTAGGTTCATCAGCAATTAGAACATCAGGCTCACAAACAAGAGCCATCGCAATCATAATTCTTTGAAGCATACCTCCACTAAACTCAAATGGATATTGCTTCAAACGTCGATCAACATCGTTAATACCAACTAGTTCGAGCATCTTCTTCGCTTTTTCTTTGGCTAATTCTTTTAACGATTTTTCGTCTTTTTGCTTTTTTTGCTTGCTTCCATCCTTTTTTGAGTGAATCATAATCGCTTCTACAAGCTGATTTCCAATAGTATAAACAGGATTCAAACAAGTCATTGGATCTTGAAATATAATAGATATTTTATTTCCTCTTAGTTCCTGCATCTTTTTTTCAGGAAGACCAACAAGTTCCATTCCATTATATTTAATTGATCCAGACATTATTTTTCCTGGATAAGCAAGAATTTGCATAATTGAATAGGCTGTTACGCTCTTGCCACTACCAGATTCACCAACAATCCCTAAAATCTTCCCTTTTTCTAAGCTAAACGACACACCATTTACACTTTTTACTTCGCCTGCTGGAATCATGAAGGAAGTATGTAAGTCCTTAACTTCTAATATTTTTTCTTGCATATTTATCCCTCCTAATCCTTAAGAGTTGGATCAAAAGCATCACGCAATCCATCTCCAATTAAATTTAAACAAAGAACAACAACACAAATTGCAATTGCTGGAACAAATAGTCTCCAAGGGTAAACAGATAAACTACCTAATCCATCGTTGGCTAAACTTCCTAAACTTGGCATTGGAGACGAGACTCCTAATCCAATAAAACTAAGGAATGATTCAGTAAAAATTGCAGATGGGATTTGTAATCCAGCACTAATAATAATTACTGACATACAATTAGGAATTAAATGTTTTTTAATAATAAAACCATTTTTTGCTCCAATTGACCTAGCCGCTAATATATAATCTTCTTGTTTTATGGATAAAACTTGCCCACGAACAAGCCGAGCCATACCAACCCAATATAGAAGGGCAAATACTATAAATATTGAAATCATACCAACACCAATATTTGCTAATATAGTGCCATCTAAACTTGAGCCTAAAGTTGTTCTTAAGATTACTGATAACAAAATAATAATCAACATATCAGGAAGAGAATAAATAACATCAACAATTCTCATCATAATTAAGTCAACCTTACCACCAGCTAATCCAGATATAGAGCCATATAAAGTTCCAATAATAAGAACAATAATGGCAGCAAAGAAACCAACTGATAAACTTACTCTAGTACCATAAATGGTTCTAATAAAATAATCTCTACCTGCACTATCTGTACCAAATATATGAGGCCAAACGCTGCCGCCAGCATCAAGTATTGCTTGCTCTGCAGGGGCATATTGGAAAGGCGCCAAATTATTGTATCCAGAATCACTTGTTGCAAGACCAAGCATCTCATCATAGCGATAAGGATAAACTTCAGGAATAATGATAATGCCTAAAACAATAATAACAATAAGCACAAAACATACCATCGCGACTGGATTATGAACAAAAGTTCTAATACCATCTTTTAAGAAAGTAGTAGATGGACGCATTTTTACTTGAGCATCTTTTTCATCCTTACTAGCTTTACTAAAGAACTTCTCATAATTTACTTGAAATCCAAAAGGATTATGATCACCTAATTTCATGATTTTTCCTCCTATTCGAATTCCACTCTTGGATTAACGATCTTATACAAAATATCGCTAACAAGAATTAAAAATATAACAAGAACAGTTAAGAAGATTGTCGTCCCCATAATAAGCGGATAATCTCTACTTGTTATTGCTTTTATAAATGTTCTACCTAATCCAGGTATTGAATAAATCTGCTCAATTACCAATGAACCAGTAATAATACTTGCAAACATTGGACCCGCATAAGTAATAACTGGTGTTAAAGAATTTCTTAATGCATGTTTAAACAAAATCTTGCTCTTAGAAACGCCTTTAGCTTTTGCTGTTCTTATATAATCGCTATTTAATACATCAAGCGTTGATGATCTAGTTAAACGTGTAATATAGGCGGTCGGATATAGGCTTAAAGTAATAACAGGAAGAATATATCCACGATAATCTCCATCTATTGTTATTCCATTTGCTGGTAACCAACCAAGCCAATTACAGAATATATATAACAAAACAGATGCGATAATAAATGAAGGGAAGGCGACACTTGCTGTCGAGAACACCATTATTATTCTATCAATTACTTTGTTATGCTTAACAGCTGCGATTGACCCTAGACAGGTGCCAAACCCAATTGCAAGAACCCCAGCAATCAACCCAACAGGAAGCGATGTTTTAAAACCTTCCATAATAATATCCATCACTTCTCTACCTTTTTGTTTAATGGAAATCCCATAATCGAAGACAACAGCATTTTTAAGATAATTCCAATATTGTACAAATAGAGGCTTATCTAATCCGTACTTTGCATTCAAATTATCTATAATTGATTGCGAAACACGACCTTCTGTAACAAACGGTCCACCCGGGATTGCATTCATTAAAAAGAACGTAGCCGTAATAACTACAAAAATAGTTAATAAACAAAAAATCAGTCTTTTCAAAATATAAAACAAACTTTTCTTATTCACTTTTCTCCTCCAAAACACGAATGAAACACATCCATAAAGATTCGCTTCTTTATAAAGTGATTATGAAGGGCCGTTAATTTTTGTAAATTTATTTTTTTAATGAAAGCGCTTACAATTTTCTTCTTATTAAGGGATAAAAAAGTTGCTTGACAGAAAAATAATTTAACATTAAACTTTTGTATCTATTATCGGCTTTTTTATAGAATTACTAAATTTTTTCGTAAAAATATCAACAAAATAGGCTTATTATTTCAAAAAAATAATCGTTTTTGTATAAATTTCCATATTTAAAAAAAGAGTGTCGCATATTCGCGACACCCAAAAATAATTATTATTTTTAAAAATAAACCATTCGCATAAATGCGACATCAAAATTTTCCCACTAAAAAAGAGCTCAATTAAGAGCTCTTTAAATTTCTTATAATAACTACTTAAGAATTTCAACAACGGTACCAGCACCAACGGTTCTGCCACCTTCACGAATTGAGAACTTTGTTCCCTTTTCAATGGCAACTGGGTGAATTAATTCAACAGTGAATGTAACGTTATCACCTGGCATAACCATTTGAACTTCTGGTGGAAGAGTAATTGTACCAGTAATATCAGTAGTATGGAAATAGAATTGTGGTCTGTAATTGCTTAAGAATGCAGTATGACGGCCACCTTCTTCTTTCTTTAATACGTAGACACTAGCGGTGAACTTGCTATGTGGAGTAATACTTCCAGGTTTAGCAAGGACTTGTCCTCTTTCAACTTGTGATCTATCAACACCTCTAAGTAAGGCACCAATATTATCACCAGCTCCAGCAAAATCAAGGGTCTTACGGAACATTTCAAGAGAAGTAACAACAGTCTTGATTGTTGGACGAATACCAACGATTTCACATTCATCATTTGGATGGACCATACCTCTTTCGACACGGCCAGTTACAACAGTACCACGGCCAGTGATTGTTTCAACATCTTCGATAGGTAATAAGAATGGTTTATCATTATCACGAACTGGATCTGGAACATAAGTATCAATAGCATCCATTAAGTCTTGAACTGATTTTTCGTATTTAGCATCACCTTGTAAGGCTTTAAGAGCACTACCTCTAATAATTGGAGTAGTATCTCCTGGATAACCATACTTATTTAAAAGATCACGGACATCCATTTCAACTAAATCGATTAATTCTGGATCATCGACCATATCGCATTTATTTAAATAAACGACGACATATGGAACACCGACTTGCTTTGCAAGTAAAATGTGTTCACGAGTTTGAGGCATAACACCATCGGTAGCAGCAACAACTAAGATTGCAACATCCATTTGTGCAGCACCAGTAATCATGTTCTTGACATAATCGGCGTGCCCTGGGCAATCGACGTGTGCGTAGTGTCTCTTTGCAGTACTATACTCGATGTGAGCAGTACTAATAGTAATTCCTCTAGCCTTTTCTTCTGGAGCGGCATCAATTTGATCATAGTTTTTAACTTCATCACCATTGATGAAACCGTTCTTTTGTAAGACGTGAGTGATAGCAGCAGTAAGAGTAGTCTTGCCATGGTCAACGTGACCGATGGTTCCAATGTTCATATGGACCTTACTTCTATCAAATTTTTGTTTTGCCATAAAATTTTTATTCTCCTTTTATATATGCATTTAGCATGTAAATATTTTATATTAAATTATTTTAGTATTCAATACGGTTTAGATTAATCGTGCTTGAATTAAACAATTTAATTTATGACTTAATTTTTATCAACTAAGCTCGAGTGACTCCACTCTTTTTAATAATCTCTTCTTGAACTGATTTTGGAGTTTCACCAAATTTTTCAAATTCCATAGTGTAACTTCCTCTACCTTGAGTGCAACTACGAAGATCAGTAACATAACCAAACATTTCAGCAAGTGGTACTTCAGCTTCAATAATTTTAGCATTACCACGTTGAGATTCACCAGTCATACTACCTCTTCTACGAGATATATCACCAATGACATCGCCATAATATTGTTCAGGAACAGTGACTTCAACCTTCATAATAGGTTCAAGGACAACTGGATCACACTTAATGGCAGCTTGTTTTAATGCAAGAGAAGCAGCAATCTTATAAGCAGCTTCACTACTATCGACTTCGTGATAACTACCATCAAATAAGGTGGCTTTAATATCGATTGCTGGATAACCAGCGATTAATCCTCTAGTCATAGCATCAACAAGTCCATCTTGAGTTGGCTTGACGTATTCTCTTGGAACACTTCCACCAATAACTCCATTAACGAATTCAAATCCTTTGCCTGGGTTTGGTTCAAAGCGAATCCAAACGTGACCATATTGTCCACGACCACCAGATTGTTTAATATATTTACCTTCACATTCTGCGGTTTGACGAATTGTCTCACGATAACCAACTTGTGGTTTTCCTACATCGACTTGAACACCGAACTCACGTCTCATACGATTAACAATAATATCAAGGTGAAGTTCTCCAACACCTGCGATAATTGTTTGACCACTATCAGGATCAGTATGGACCTTGAAAGTTGGATCTTCTTCAGCAAGTTTCATAAGGGCAAGGCCCATTTTCTCTTGATCAGCTTTAGTTTTTGGTTCAACAGCTTCTTCAATAACTGGTTCTGGGAATTCCATCTTCTCAAGGGTGACATCAATAGCGGTATCACAAAGCGTTTCTCCAGTTGTTGTATTCTTTAAACCAATAACTGCACCAATATCACCAGCATGAAGTTCTTCAACTTCTTGACGATGGTTAGCGTGCATTAAGACAAGACGAGCAATACGTTCATTTTGTCCTTTATTACTGTTATAAACATAGCTTCCACTCTTTAGAGTTCCACTATAAATTCTAACATAGGCTAAACGACCAATGAATGGATCGGTAGCAATCTTGAATGCAAGAGCGACAAGTGGTTCCTTGTCATCTGGTTTGCATAAATATTCTTTACCAGTCTTCTCATCAGTTCCTTTTGCTTCAGGAATTTCAATTGGTGATGGTAAGTAATCAATAACTCCATCAAGCAATTTTTGAATACCTTTATTCTTATAAGCTGAACCACAGAATACTGGATAGAATTTTTCGGCTAAAACAGCCTTACGAATAACTTCTTTAATTTCTTGAACTGATGGTTCTTTTCCATCAAGAACTTCCATCATTAAGTTATCATCAAATCCAGCTAAATCTTCAAGTAATTCTTCTCTAAGTTTCTTACATTTATCAATGTATTCATCTGGGATTGGAACTAGTTTTGGATCTTCATGTTCGAGGCAGCCAGTATAATCCCAAGCTTCCATCTTAATTAAATCAATAACACCTCTTAATGAATCGCTAATACCAATTGGGTATTGAACAGCCTTAGCATTTGCGCCAAGTTTTTCTTTAAGAGAAGCAACTGACATATCGAAATCTGCACCAATAGCATCGAGTTTATTAACGAAAACAATTCTAGGGACACCATATTTACTACCTTGTCTCCAAACAGTTTCAGTTTGTGGTTCGACACCATTTTTTCCATCAAGAACGGTAATTGCACCATCAAGTACTCTTAAACTACGTTCGACTTCAACTGTGAAATCGACGTGCCCTGGAGTATCGATAATATTTACACGATTTCCTTTCCAAAAGCAAGTTGTTGCAGCACTAGTAATAGTGATACCTCTTTCTTGTTCTTGAACCATGTAATCCATAGTGGCAGCGCCATCATGAACTTCACCAATCTTGTGAATTTTTCCAGTAAAATAAAGGATTCTTTCGGTTGTTGTTGTTTTACCAGCATCAATGTGCGCCATGATACCGATATTACGAGTATGCTCTAAATCATATTCTCTATCAGCCATATATTTCCTCCTTTATTACCACTTATAATGGGCATAAGCTTTATTGGCTTCAGCCATCTTAATTACATCATCTCTCTTCTTGACACTTGCACCAGTGTTATTGGCAGCATCAATAATTTCATTAGCTAATTTATCTTTCATAGATTTTTCTTTTCTTAATCTAGAATAATTAACTAACCATCTTAAACCTAAAGTAACCTTACGTTCTTGAGAAACTTCGGTTGGAACTTGATAGTTCGCAGAACCAATACGTTTAACTTTTAATTCGACTTCTGGCATGATGTTGTTGATTGCGGTTGCAAATACATCCATGGCAGGTTTTTTAGTCTTTTCTTCAATCTCTTTAAAAGCACCGTATAAAATTTCTTGAGCAGTACCTTTTTTACCATCTAACATAATCTTGTTGATTAAACGAGTAACTAACTTACTATTGTAAATTGGATCTGGTAAAACATCTCGTTTACTTACACTACCTTTTCGTGACATAAACTATTCCTCCTTCTTTGGTTTCTTAGTACCATATTGGGAACGGCCTTGTCGACGGGTTTCAATACCTGCACAATCAAGACATCCTCTAATAATGTGATAACGAACACCTGGAAGATCTTTGACTCTCCCTCCACGGATCATAACCGTGCTGTGTTCTTGTAAGTTATGTCCTTCACCACCAATATAAGCAGTGACTTCATAACCGTTGCTTAACTTAACACGTGCGTATTTACGTAATGCTGAGTTTGGCTTCTTAGGAGTCATTGTACCGACACGGGTGCAAACTCCTCTTTTTTGCGCACTATTTTGATTTGTTTCGGTTTTTGTAAGCGAATTAAATCTCTTTAATAATGCTGGTGCCTTAGACTTGAAGACAGGACTCTTCCTGCCTTGTCTAACTAATTGATTAATAGTTGGCATTAATTTGTCTCCTTTTTTCCTTGTTCGATACACACAATACCTGGTGTATCACAGTTTCGATTAAAAAAATCGCTTTTTTAATCAGCGTGTTAATTCTATAAAAAACGAATATGCTTGTCAATAGCAATATTATTTATTTTATAAGAGCCACAAGACTTATGCTTGTGGCTCATAGTTTTGAGGTCTTAAAATAGGTTATTATTTCTTCTTAATGTCATTCCCAGAAGGTTGCATTCGTTTTGAAACTCTCGTTTGTTTATCAAGGAACTTTTGCGCTTCTGCCTTTTCCCGACGAGTAGCTTTTTCAACTTTATCATCTTTACGACTACTAAATGTAATTTGTTGATGAGGAATCGTAATATCGTTAGCATCAAAGATAATCTTCAGTTCACGTAATAATCCACGATTTATTGAGTTACGATTTTGTTCTTCGCATTCAGCAACTAGACGAATAACAACACCATTAGAAGTAATTTTAGCAACTCCACTATAATATGGACCATCAACAATGCCTTTAATATTCTTCTTCATAATTGGCAAAGCTTTATTAATGCAATTTTCAACTTTCTCAAGCGATTCATTGAAATCGATTTCAATATCGCAAACTGCATAAGAATATTCTTTTGTCATATTAATTACACCAGAAATCTTTGAGTTAGAGAAAATCTTAATATCTTGGCCACTATCTTCAACTTTAGTTGTACGAATACCAATTTCAATAACGGTTCCTCTCCAACCATCAATTGTAACGATATCGCCAACTCTAAATTCGCCTTCAAAGACAATAAATATACCAGCCAAAATATCGCTAATTAAGGATTGAGCACCAAAGCCTACAACAAGAGTTAAGATTCCCGCACCAGTAACAACTGTTGTTAAATCAACACCAACAAATAGTAAGGCTTGGAAGATTATAAAAATAATCGCTCCATACTTAATAACGCTATCAATTAATCTACCAACAGTTTCTGTTTTGCTGCCTAAACTACGAGTAAAACCAATAATTATTTTACGAATAATAGTACAAATTGCAAAGACGACAATCGATTCAAGAACAATAGCTGTCAAACTAAAGATATTGAATCCTTTCTCCCATTTATTGGCCATAATGTAATAAACAATCGAATCTTCAGCATAACTATCTTGACCAGCAACCAATATTATTGCAATCACAATCGCAATAATTGAGAAAATAACACTAAATACACTGCCAAGTTTCATTTCAGGAGTTTTTTAATCCCATTTAACGTGTTCCATCGTAAATCTATAAGCAATGCCTTGATTATTTACTTTATGTTCTTTTCCTTTTCGATCTACATAAGTAATATTTTTTTCTTCAGACTTTTTACTTCCTGAAACTGTTGGATCGTCATATTCATAAACTTGTTTAGTCTTTGAAAACATACAAATAAAGTTAAGGATAAAAAGCATTAATAAACAAATAACACCGGTTATTGCGCTGATTTGTAATCTTCCATTTAATAAGCTCGAACTTGGGACAATTGCATAAACATAATTGCCAGATATTTCTTTAACATTACAAAATGCTTGCACACTATCAATTGTTAAGAAACCACTCCATCCATCGCTCATTGAATATTCAGTAAAACCATAATTTGTCGCTAAGTTACCAACATAATTTTCTTTAGTGAACGAAGAAACAAGTTTAGTATCTTTATTAACGGCTCCAAAATATCCATAGGCACCTATCTTATATTTATTCAATATATAAGTAAGTTTAGTTTGGGCAAGTTTTGTTTGTAAAACTGATGGATCGACCGAAATTTGAACCATACCAAGAATCTTTTTATTAGTTTTGTCAACTCGACGAACCCCAATATACTGAAGATAATTTCCAGAAGCCTCTTCATAAGTTGCTTCTTGGACGAAATCATCTTTATAACCTTTTGCTACCTCATAGAATGGATAGCTTTGTGATGTTGGATCATCCTGATTCAAAATAAAATCATAATAATCACCAGATGTAGCGACTACTTTTACTTGTTCTTTTCCTTCATCAGTTTGTTTATAATCAAAGACATAAATAGATTTCAAACCTAAACTATCGGTTAAATCTAATAATCCTTTTGACTTATGTGTCTCTTCATCAACTGTCAAATAATAGCTTTCATTTTGACTAATAAGATTTGCAACACTATAACATCTCGATAAATATTCCGTTTTATAAGATGCTTTTAATGTAGTTGTCGTTTTTTCGTTATCGATTAAAGTAGTATTTAATTGTGCTAAATCAAGATTGCTTGCACTACTTTGCTTAGAAATAATGAATAATGATTGAGTATAAAAAGATAAAACAAATACACAAATTACGCCAAATACCGTAATTGGAAAAGCTTTCTTTTCAACTCCGGCAGCATAGAAATGTTTTTTGCCAAGCGGAACTTGATATTCTTTTTTGTGTTTAATTAAATCGTTTTCAACAATAACAATATATAAAAGTGTGCATGTAACAGCAAACAAACACATAATCAAAGCACAAATTACAATTTCAGAAACATTTTTGTTAATGCGCTTCTTGGAACGGCAGCAATATAGAATAAATAATTACCGCTTTGTTTACTAATACAATAATATTGAGAAGTTGTACCATCTTCATTTTTAAGCGAAACCCAACCTTTATATCCATCATTTAATACGCTATCGCTTAAACCAATATCAGCAACATTGTTACCAACAAGAGAACTAATTGGATAATATAAAACTTTGCCAGTATCTTTATTAACTGCAAATATATAACCGCCATCACCAACCTCAACCGAACTTAATAAATAAGTTAAAGATCTTATATAAGATAAAGATGTAGTAAGTTCGCTTGATGATTTTGCAAGAACGACATAACCACCACTATAAGAAACTGAATAATAACGAATATTATCATAAGTAACATAGGCACCTTCCGAAATAAAGCAATCATCAAATTTGCTAATAGTAAAATCAAGAGGATTATCGCTACTTGTTGCAAGCACGTTCCTAGACGAATCGAGCGCATACAAATCTTCAACGATATAGCCTTTTGCTAATGTTTTTGCTTCTGTATTATTTGGCTTTTGTGCCCCTGGAGCATTAAGATATTCCGCCAAAGACAAGGCTTTATTTACATATGCTTTATTAAAACTATTTTCAATAGAGACCGCTTCCTCTTCGTTTTTTGTCTCATTTTCAATAACTTGAGTTATTTTATTTAATGAATCATTGCTTTGACGCATTGTCAAAAAAGTAACTTGCATATAGGACAAAAATGCACCCAATATTACAAAGAACACCAATTCAATTAATAAAACAAACCCAACTTTTTTATTAAAAAAACTATCTTTTTTCATATAAATTCCTACTTTTTATATAAATACGACTTTATATATAAATAATACACTCTTAGCCAACTATTAAAAACACAAATTATACTATTTGTAATATTAAAATTTTCTTTTCCCACTTAATCATATGTGCAAATTTTGCTATTGCGATTAATTAAATATATAATAATTAAAATTATTTTTTTGGGGGGAATTGAGCAAATATGAATGATTTTGACATAACTTTTTTTCTTATGCACAATGTTTTTGATGAATTTTCGTTAAATCGCATCGTTAATGATAATAAGATAATTGATATTGCAAAACATCGTAATAGTCCAAACTATTTTACAGATTATCTCATATCAATTTTAAAATTCTATAAAATAAATTTTAAAATCAATTTGAAAAATGATATGAATCTATATGATGAAAACGTTTTAAGTAAACTTTTAACCTTTTCAGAAAACTATCCAAAAATTTTAAAAAGAATTACAAAAAACACCAACAATAGTTATTTTTTTGAAGAATTATCAAAGGTGTGTTGCTTTGCTTTAACTAGAGAAGAATCAATTTTTACAGAAAAAGAAATAAAAAGCTTTTCTGAATCTTTTATATCTAGTCTTTATATTTTATTAATTATTTTTTCAAACACTGAAAATAATCACGATAAAAATGCACTTATGCAATCGCTTATTTTCTATCCAAAAGAATTTATTAAATCTGAAAGTAAATTAATTCAAAATAACTCTTCTACAAGTAAACAAATTATTTCAAATATTTATAAAAATAATGATCTGTTCTATTAAAAGGCATCTATGCAAAAACAAAGAATGCATATAAAAAGCCTAGTTGCATGAATGCAATTAGGCTATTTTTAAACTTAAAACCAACTATTGATGTTGATAATGATTTTCTGGTTCTTCAGTCATCAAACTTTCTTCATCACGATATTCCGCATTATCATCATCTTGTGAGTGCTCACTATCATGAATTCCAATATATTGTTTTTTGACTTCTTTCATAGTATCAAGAACATCAAATTTAGTTAAAATATCATGCTCTTCTTGTTCAGTCTTTAAGCCGTTACCTGCTGGAATTAACTTACCAGTAATAACGTTTTCTTTAAGACCATGGAGGACATCAATCTTACCTTTGATAGCCGCATCAGTTAAGACACGAGTTGTTTCTTGGAAGGAAGCAGCACTAAGGAAGCTTTCAGTTTCAAGAGCAGCTTTAGTAATACCAAGAATTAAAGGTCGAGCAACAGCTGGACGCTTTCCTTCAACAAGAACTTTTTCATTGGCTTCGTTAAATGTAATCAATGAAACACGGGTTCCTGGAATTAAATCAGTATCGCCTTTATCGATAACAACCATCTTACGTAACATTTGACGGACAATAACTTCAATATGCTTATCACTAATACCAATACCTTGGCTACGATAAACCTTTTGAACTTCCTTAATGATGTATTGTTGTACGTGAGCAACATCACTAACTTCAAGTAAGTCTTTAGGATTAATAGCACCTTCAGTTAACATATCACCATTAAGAATTTCATCACCCTTCTTAACTTTAATACGAGCACCAAAGTTTGTAGTATATGTCTTTTCTTCTAAATCATTTTTAATTGTAACGTTATAGACACCATTACTTTCAACAACTGATGTAACTTGACCAGCGATTTCACTGATTGTAGCTTCACCTTTAGGTGCACGAGCTTCAAAAAGTTCTTGAACACGTGGAAGACCTTGAGTAATATCACCACCAGCAACACCACCAGAGTGGAAGGTACGCATTGTTAATTGAGTACCTGGTTCACCAATGGATTGAGCTGCCATAATACCAACGGCTTGGCCAATCTCAACAAGTTTTCCAGTAGCAAGGTTACGACCATAACAATGTACACAAACGCCATCTTTAGTTTGACAGCCAAAGAGTGAACGAATTTCAACACGTTTAATACCTGCATCAACAATTGTTTTTGCAATCTTTTCGTCAATTAAGGTATTACCCTTACAAATAACCTCGTTCGTCTTTGGATCAAGGATATCATGGCAAGCAAATCGGCCTATTAATCGATCATAAAGTGAAACGATGAGACTATTTTGTGTAGTATCAAATAAATCACATACATATGATCCATGATCAGTATGGCAATCTTCTTCACGAACAATGACATCTTGCGAAACATCGACTAAACGACGAGTTAAATAACCTGAGTCTGCAGTCTTTAAAGCGGTATCAGCACCACCTTTACGAGCACCGTGAGTACCAGTGAAGAATTCAGCAACGTTAAGACCTTCACGGAAACATGACTTAACTGGAATTTCAATAGTTTCACCACTTGTACTACCCATAAGACCACGCATACCCATTAATTGAGTAAAGTTAGATTTACT
>JBAYXD010000022.1:0-16365 GCA_041673725.1 Bacilli bacterium
CATCAATCCATTGATAAACAACGCCGCAAGCATCTTCACATCCAACGTCAGACACCATTCTTCTACTGGCAGTATCCAGGTGCCCACCGCATGTGATCGGATTCTCACTTCCGAGGATATTCGTCTCTTCATTGCTACCTGCGGCGAAGATCTGAAACAACTGATCCGAGAGCATCTGTTTACCGATCGCTGCCAGGTCATCAATACAATCCATCCAGTTTCGCCCGGCCGTAAAAGCCTCGCCATAAAATGACCCGGCATCTTTTCCGGTACCACTTTGCAAATAGATATCACACCACCACGGCAGCAATGGGTGGCGAACCATCCCTTCAGGCGAACAGGTGGGCCGATTGATCTGATCCCAAATTGACATCGGCAGAATATCACCCGCCAAAAATCCAGATAGAGAGTGATCCGCAATGACACCCACATCAGCACACAGGCAATGGAACCCGCCAATCTTGCGGCATGTTCCATACGTGTAGCCCGTGGGCGTAATACTGCTGGAAGAGATCAAGACCGTCCCCGCGGGTGTCATCCATAAATAAAAGTCACTCCCTGCCCGAGTTGCGGCATCGACATAAGAGTCCCACTTGGTTGTGTTGTTTATACTTAACTCATACGCAGATTCCGTAACAATCAAGTCACTGCCAACCACCGTGCCGCCAGGTGGCATAACGATGGTGCACCGTTCAGCGGCAACAGTAGATCCTAAAATATAAGGGTCAGCGGCCCGCTGATAACTGTCCAACGCAATGAGATTGTTAAATAGAGCACTTACTTTCCTTTCAGTAGTACTGTTGTAGATGTTACTGTATGTATGCATAATCTCCCTCAATCATTCATGAATCTTGCAAGTCTTACATAGACTCCAGTATTAACACTGACACCTACTAGCCTGCCTTTTACACCACTCTCAGATACAAAGATAGTCTTGAAGGTATCTTCATCATATTCTTCATAAGGTACATCTCTCCAAGTGCCTGACCTCTTGAACTTAATCTGGAGCTTAACTGTTCCAGATGTAATACCTGACACCCAGATATCACAGTTACCTATAAGAGTAAACTCTTCAGACTCCTCAACACCACCAATAATGTCTTCCATAAAATCACTCATTTTGTATCTCCTTTGTAAGCTCTCTGTATTGTACTAGAGGTTATCTTTTCAGTAGCAGTTTGATTGTACTTCCTAATACGTTCACTCAGACCACCAGCATAAGCACCTCTCTGTTTCTTCCTATTACTCTTGACCTCTTCAAGTATAGCTGTTCTCTCCTGAGAGGCATACCCTGCTTGTCCTGCACTTGATCTACTGTAAGCTATGTTACCAATAAAAGGTACACTCTTTAAACTTTTAGCTTTGAACTCCTTGTCAGTAACACCTGTAAGAGATGCAACATCCGTGAGGAAGTCATCAGCAAACCTAAGAGGTGGGATAAGGTTATCAGCCACAAGGGTCTTAAGTGGGGCACCTTTCTTGAAGCCTGTCTCTAGAGAGTACTTAGACATGAAGAGCATCTGAAGCATATTGTCCATAGTGTTATCAAGGAACCCACTCTCTTTGCCTCTAATAATATCTTTGAGTTCATCAGCTCCTGCACCTGCTGCACTATAAAGAGCAAGAATGATAGCTACCTTAGCAACCCCCTTGGCAGTATTCCCCTTGTTAATCTCATTGACACCCTCTCTAAGAGCTGCTGAAGTAGACCTCAGGGTGAACGTCTTCAGCATCCAGAAGACCCTAGCATTCCCACCTACAAGATACATCTTACTCTGTTGTGAGAGAGTAGCTGGTTGGAACTTGGTTAACTCTGACACAAGAACAGTGAGGACATCTTCATCAGTCTTCTTACCAAGCTGGAACTTCTGCCATACTTCCTGAACCTTATTACCAAACATAGGCTTGTACTTCTTCAGGAACTCTTCTTTGTTCTGCTTCTTTTGGTAGTGCTTGTATCCAGCTTGCATGAAGGCTTCCTTACCAATAAGGTCAGCATACTTCAGACCACTATACTTAAAGAGTTTATCAACAGTTGCAGCAGACATAGAGTTAGAGCTAAACTCTCTAAGTGTATCAAGGAAGTCAACCTGATCTACAAAAGCATCAGTCTCTCCAAGCTTACCGTGCATATCACCTTTAGCAATCTTATATACATTCTTAAAGGCTGTACCTACTGCACCAAGAGAATCTTTATTAACTCCATAATAATACAGAAGGATAGGAATATCACCAAGCTGTGTGATAGCTGACATGAAGTTACCCATGGTAGTAGCATACCCTACATTCCTCATAAAGTCTACAATACCATTAGCACCTCTCTGTCTCATACGTGCATTGATAAGATCAATAACTTCATTCTGTACATTAGCAGGTTCCCTACCAAGCTGCTGATAGATAAGAGCAGATACACCATCTGACAGATCCTTCTCAAGATCCTCTAGCTCCCTAGCTCTTATATCATACTCAGCTATAGCAGCCTGTCTCTTTGGTCCATCTTTCATCTTATTGATGTGTCTCATATCAGCAAGAAGAGCCTGTATCCTCTTCTTACGGGTACTTCCACCAATAAACTCTCTCTGTCCTACCTTCTCATTCATCTCATAGATATGCCCCATGAGACTATCACTGCTGTTTGAATAAAATTCGTAAGAGCCTCTATCTACAAAAGGTACTGTTCTCTTCTTTCTAGCACCAGGTCTAGGCAACTGTCTCATGTACCCTCGCTGGAGTACATCAGTGATAACCTGAGTCTTCTGTTCTTCAGTTAGCTCCTTGACACCAAGCTTCTTCATCTCTTCTTTAAAGGCAAGAGCCATAGGCCCTTTGTATTCATGGTCTTTGTTTGTATGCTCTATGAGACCTGATACATCGTGGACCCTACGTGGGAAGTAGAACTCTTTGTTCTCTGTCCCTAGCCCTACATCTTCTGATCTCTGTCTAAGGTCTTCAAGCACCTCTCTTACATTGGACATGATAGCAGTAGGAATCTCTTTAAGTATCCCCTGGTTCTCACTGGTGTTAGAGTTCATAAGTGCAAGGTCATAACGAGTCTTCTGACTCTCTGTTAGTCCCTTGTACCATGTCATAAAGGGCTTAACCTTACGAGAGTACTCCCTCTGTTTAAGCTTAAGTCTAGTCTCCATGGCCATAAGAGACCCATAGATCTTCTCACTCCTTGCTTCTATCCTGTCACTAATAGGTCTTAGAGCATCATTAGCAAATGCCATGATGTCCTTACCTTTCTCAAAGAGCTTCTCTCTAATCTTCTCCTTTGGTCCTTTACCAGCCATGATAGCTGATACTTCTTCATCAGTCCTAGGTACTCTCTCATCTACTTTAGGTGGTGCCAAGTCAAAGTCTGCAATATCCTGAGATGCACTATAGGCCTCTTTACCTTTAGTGATAGCCGGTACTAGATTAATAGCCTCTTCAAGAGCCGTATAGTCCTTACCAAGTCCAAGAGCTTTAGCTATAGCAGCCACTACTCTATGAAACAAGGTACTATTCTCCATCTTTATACTCTTGAGTAATGTCTGAAAGTGCTCATCACTAAAAGCCATAGCAAGAAACTCTTTGTTATTAACCAGACCATAAGCAAGGTTTATCTCCTTGATACCAACATTCTCTATATAGTCTGCTGAAGTTTTAGATATTGCCAAGCCCCTTGCTTCTTCTTCAGTTATAGCACCAGTCTTCTTAGCATGTGCTAGGACAAATTTCCTAAGTGCAGTAACCTCATTGCTAAACTCCCCATCAGAGTTCATTACCTCAGAGGTAATTCCATGAACAATCTCATGGAGCATGGTACTATAGCGAGTTGTGTACCCAAAATAGACAATACCTTTTTGGTAGTGATCTTTATTATCAAACTCTACTACCACTGATTCTAGCTTATGATGATCTACATTCTTAAGTAAGAACTTAGCAAGCTCTTGAGTTACATTATCAATTGCCCCACTATTATTAGCAAGCCACTCTAATGTGACAAGTCCATTCTTCCACCTCGTTGCAAACGTACCTACCGGAGCAGGCTCCGTCTCTCTTAGTACTTGAAGAATTTCAACAGCCCTCTCTACTGCTGGACTGTCTTCTAGTTTATATAACTCTGCTATACCTCCAGCAAATCCTCTAGGGTTTGACATATATTTCTCAGCTAGCTTATTAGCCTCAGCAGATATGTCAAGCTTTCCTGCTTTTATCTTTTCATTTGCTTCCTTTTGTTGAAGGGGCTTGAGAGCCTCAGGGTTCTTCTCTTCCTTAAGTCCATACTCCTCAGTAGGTGCAAGACCTTCTGAAGGAACAAGAATATCTACAGCTTCAAGGAGGCGACTTAAACCATTAGCCTCACTTATATTTAGTCCAAGTAGATCCCTTACAGCACTTATAAACTTGCTGAATAAAGTTCTATCATTCTTCCCTTTTATCTCCTTGAGCATGCTTCGTATATTCTTATCGGTTATACCATAAGATACAAGTTCATAGACATCATCAGTAGCCTCATTTAGAGATATCCTAGTCAGCTTATCCAGCTTGCTAGTGTCTATAGACTCTTGATACTTAATCAAATCATGTCTAATCTCTTTGATTGCCTTAATTGCATTACCTTTAGGGGTACCAACCATCTTTACTGTATTGGCATTATACATAGCAGTCATAGTAGCTACATGGGTAGCTTCATGTGCTACTATAATGGCAATATTATCCCCTGTATCAAACAGCTTATCAGATGCAACAAGTACATGTTGTTTGGTACGACCTTCAGTTGCCCAAGCAATCCCTTTAGCCCCTTCTTCCAGCCCTTTGAGTCCTTTAGTAGCTCGTGTTTGAACGCCCCATTTATCTATGAGTTCAAAAGGTACATCTTTGATAGATCCTTTAATACGATCAAGGAACATCAGAACAAGAGGATCTTTTATATTGTCCCTTGCTACTTCAACAGCTGCTGATAATGTATCAACCTCTCTCAACTTCTGATCCATATCCTTAGGCTTTTCAACTACCTCAGCCTTGGCTTCTTCAGGTTTCTTCTTACGTCTTATTACTTTCTTAGTAGCAGGCTCTTCAGTCTTAGCTTCTTCAGTCTTCTTCTTGCGTCTTATTCCTTTCTTACGTACAGGTTTTTCTGCTGCCTTAGGTTCTTCTACTACTTCAGGTTCTTCTTTAGGAGCTGCCTCTTTCTCAAGGATGCTGATAGCCTCTTGTATATCCTCAGAAGGGCTAAGAGCTTTAAGTTTCTTAATAGCCTCTTCAAGACCATAGGCTTTCTTACTTGCCTCGGCTATAGCTTCACCTTGGCTTGGGGTATCCTCTTCTATGTCACTATCCTTGGCCCATTCCATAGCCTCTTCAGGATTATTAAAAGACTCCCCAGTATCCTTACCATTCTTCCAGAGTTCAAAAGATACCCTGTTGTTCTCATCTTTTTTAGGCTCTAATACATACCGCTTGTCCTTAGTTACATAGAAAACCTTAGCCTCTTTAGAATGCTCAGCTGCTGTAGCCTTCTCTCCTTTAGGCTCTCTCCACTCTTTAAAGGTCTGATACTTACCTTTATCTTCCTGAGTGTACTGAGTAGGATCTGACTTAGATTCTTTTTCTGTACTAGATCCTTTCTCCTTTAGGGCAGCTGCTTCTATACCAGAAAACTCTCTCTCCTCTCTAGGAGCAGCTCCTATACCAGACTCTTCCTCTACATCATCCATTACTTCGGTATCAGTATCAGTCCCTTCTTCAGTAAGTTCCCCAGTAAGTTCTCCCTCTAGCTCTTCACCTTCACCACTTAGCTCCACCTGCTTCTCTGGCTTTACACCATGTGCTTTAACTTCTTCTTTGTCAAGAATAGTATCATAGCTTGTGACCTCTCTAGAGATACCTTCCTTACTTTTCTTAGCAGCATCAGAGGCATTCTGTTCTTCATTGAGCAATCGTACAATCATTGCTCTTACACCCTCATCAGTCAGCCCCCCGTTCTCTGACATCTCATAGGTAAGTGCCTTATATAGAACACTACCTGAGTTCATTATATCTCTTGCAACGTTTGGCTTGAGCTTTCCAGCACCCATCTTAACTACCAGCTTAGCCATTTCTTCAGGAGTTACTTCAACCCTCTTAACAGGTTTTGCATTAGGGTTAGTTGCTTTAGGATTATTTACAGAGTCAAGGAGATACTCTGTAATAGTCTGCTGTTCCTCTTCAGTAAGGGGTCTGGTAATACTGTCTGTCTTCTTCTCTCTTGTAGTCTTATTCTCAAAAGGTTCAAGTTCAGATACCTTACCTGACTCAATAGCTTTTCTGACTATAGCAAGGTTAGGAGCACGTCTCTCTAGTCCATCTTTACCAATAACCTTCCATCTAAGTGCTTTAGTCTTAGCACTCTCTACTATGGTACCATCAGTCCACTCAGCACGCGCAAGCTTATTACTACCTTCTTTGTTTGTTCTAAGAGCCTCTACTGGTACTGTAACCTTAGTGATGTTCTTCTTAGCAAGGGCAGCAATGTACTTATTAGGTACCTTCTGTTTCTTGAGAGATATAGCTACATCAGCTTTGATACCTTCCTTGGCCATAGCAAATGATTCTTCAGGGGTGAACCCATTGCTACTCATGCTCATAGCTTCTTGGATACCCTCAGGTGACAGAGGGGTACTATCAGCTTCTTCTGGTTCTACCTTAGCAGGTCCTATCTTAATAGGTTTTACTGCCTTAGATTTAGTTACCTTAATAGGTTCTACCTTAGTAGTTACTATAGGTTCTTTAGTAGGTTCTCCTACTTTAGTAATTACTATAGGTTTCTTAGTAGGTTCTCCTACTTCAGTAATTACTATAGGTTCTTCAGCTACCTCAATAGGTTCTCCTGCTTTAGTAATTACTATAGGTTTCTTAGCAGGCTCTTCTACTTTAGGTTCATTAAGTACATCAGCTACTTCTTCTTCAACCAGTTTTCTATTCTCTTCAATATTCTTAGAGAGTTTCTTCCTCTGTTTCAGAGATAACCCTGTATTAGTAGCTAGCTCTTGAGTCTGTGTTTCTATCTCTTGGATACCTCTTTCTACAGCAGCCTTACGTGCAGGCTCTTGACTCATAGCTTCTACAGCCTTCTGATACCTAGTAGGAGCCACTTGAGGGGGTGTTGTGACCACGCTCTCTTGTGCCCCTATACCATTAGGTGCATCAGGTACAACTGCCCCTTGAGCAGCCTCTAAGGAAGTACCCTCTGGGGGTGTGCCTTTTAAGAGAGTACCCTCTAAGGGAGTACCTTCTGGGGAAGTACCCTCTAAGGAGGTACCTTCTACAACAGGCTTTGCTGTAGTAGCTGTATCAATAGGATTACTGTTAGTAGGAATACCTTCAGCTTGAAGGGTTGGATCAGGGTTGTTAATAATACTTTCTTCAGGAGTCTCTACAAGTGTCTCTAGAGATACCGGACCTGCCTGTACCTTATCAAGCATATTACTCTTGTAGCTATCCCCAATCTCAGGATCAATCTTAGAAAGACCCATAGAGATAGTATCTAGAGTATTCATTCTGGTGTCTATGTCATCAGATGCTAACCCTTCATTCAGCTTATTCCTTACAATAGTTTTATGTCTCTGACTCATTGCCATAGTACCGCCAGCAATTACACCACCAGGAGCAGAGCCAATAAGGAAGACATCAACAAGGTCTGGAAGAGAGGAGTCAAGTCCTACTGAATCTCTGTTAGCAGACTGTATCAACTCATTAGCTACCTCAGAAGTACCATCAGCTACAGCACCACCAAAGAGACCAGCAATAGATTCCTTTGCACCAATACGCTTGATAGTAGATGCTATTACTTGGTCACTAGTTACTCTTCCTGAATCCATAAGAGCAGTAGTAAGCTTCTTGGTAGCAGCACCAGACAATGCCCTACCTGCACTCTTACCAATACCAAAAGGAACTAACCAACCAAGAGCTTCAGTACCTGCTTCTGACCATCCATCAATAGCAGCATACTTCTTTTGTTCAGCTTCAGATAGATCAGGTCTTTCCATCTTAATACGTTCCAAACTAGAATCATAAGTACCATGCCCAATAACCCCAAGACCAGCAGCAAATGTAGCAGCTCCACCAACAGGAGTTGTTAAGACACTTGCAAGGGCAGTAGCACCACCAAGGACAGCAGTAGTAGGAAGACTTCTTACAATACCATCTACTACTCTTCCTACCCTTGAATCTGTATTGTAGTATTGAGAGATGTCTGGACGGGCAAAGGGAGACTTCAGCATACTCTCTCCTATTCCTTGCACAGTCTCCGATCCAATGCCTCTACCAATAAGATCAGCTGTCTCTCCTACTCCTGTATAAATATCATGGATAATATCCATGGTGGTACCTCGCTCTTCAGCATAAGGTACCTGTACTGCCTCTGGTTCAGTCTCATAAAAGCTGTCATCTAGTTCAAACATAGTATTACTGGTTCTCCTCAGTTTTGTAATTGCCTTTCAGAAGCCTTCCAAAGTCATGAAGCTGCCCCCTAATTGCATTATCAAGAGGGCCATTCTTTCTTGGACCTAACAGTGTTCTTCCATGATAGGTCAAAGGAGCCTGGTCTGGGTTTGCTTGAGTCACAGCAGGTTCTACCTTAGATGGAGATTCTACCTCAGGTGAAGCATTCTTAGATGCTTCATAAGCCTCTATGATCTTAATGGCTCTAGCTCTGTCATTATCAGTCTTTAACACCTTCATAAGCTCTGGAGTTATCCTATCTGCATGAACCTCATGCTCAAAAAAAGCCCACCCTTTTGCATTAAGAGGTTTAGCAACTTCCTTAGTAGCTCCACTAGAAAGTCTAGAAGCTATTGCTGCTTGTTGCTGAGCATAGAAAGAATCTGCATCCAGAGGGTCATAGCCATTAGTCATAGCCTTTTGTTTTATAGCTTCTTTCCTATTCGCATCAAGTGTTGGAAAGTCTTCAAGTGACTTACGATAAGTAATAGCATACTGTTCTGGACTGAACTTATCAGCATCCTTTTTGGTAAGTGTAGCAACTGTAGCAGCAACCTTCGGATGCAGAGTAGCCAACTCTATAAACTCTTTCTCTTTATCAGTCTTACCTTCTAGTATACCACTCTTCTTCAGAGCCTCCCATTCAGCAGTATTTTCCTTCAGCTCTTGTGCAGTGGTGAAAGTAGCAGCATCTTTTCTATTCTGTTGGTTAAGAGTATTCTGTCGGTTAAGAAGGTCAAGAGCACCCCGTCTGTTAGCAGCATTCTCACCAGCTGTAAACCTATTCTGTTCTATTTGGTCTGCACGTTTGTCTGCTAGTTCAATACCATACAGTTTCTGAGAGTTAGCAAAGCCTTGTTTTTGCAGAGTCTCAGAGTTAGTAAAGCCCTGTTTCTGTAGAGTCTCAGCGTGTGCATAGTTATCTTTTGCAAGAGCTCTGGCACGCTGGTCATTCAATTCTTGCAGGTGAAGTTGTCTCTCATAATTTACCTGAGACCTCATGTCTTCCCATGCAGCCTCTTTGTTCTTCTGCATTACTTCGGCATAGCTCTGCATGCCCTGTCCTACTCCTGCAATAGCTCCTAACATTCCAAAGTTACTCATTGCTTACCTCCCTTGAGCATACCAGCTCTCTTCTGCTGGGCACCGTAGGCTTGCATAGCAGTGTTCTGGTCTGGCCTGTCTGGCGTACCTGTCATCTTAGCTGCCCTCATTCCAAGCTCTTTATGCTCTTTATCCATAAAGGGTTCAGCCTTTTCCTGCAACTCTACAGGATCAACAGTACCATTATGAATACCTTCCGTGATATACGTTTGCAAGGTCTCCTTGAGTATTGCACCAATTTCCTCTTGTGACTCTACTTTAAATAAACTAGCGGCATTACCAATCTGTACAAGATCTCCTACAAGGAACTGGAATGCAGCAAGGAGTACTTCAAGGGCGGGAGGCTTTCCTTTAGCTCTTGCAGGCTCTTCCATCTGTTTGTTGACTGCAAGTGCAGTATAAGGTACACTCTTCTGTGCAGTGTCTCCAGCACTTCTCAGCATCTCTAGAACACTACCAGCTGTCTCCTTACTATGCAGCAGATGTGATAGGGCAGTGATGTAGGCATTTCCCTGTCTCTGTAGCTCTGGTGATGCCTTAGGTATTTTAATCTCCTCTGTGTCCTCTTGAGGCATACCTTCTTCTTGAGGCATAGTCTCTTCCTGAGGTGTACCCTGTTCTTGAGGTGTACCTTGTTCTTGAGGCATAGCTTCTTCTTCTTGAGGTACTTCATTTGGCTGATTCAACTGTTAATCCTCCCAGGATGTCTCTCATATTAGCTGACCTATCAATGTACTTCTGACTAAGTGCTTCCCATGCAGCCTCTCTCTGTGCTACTGTAGAGTCAAGTGTACCTTGAGCTGTAGTTATCTGGTCATTGTAACCACTAAGAACTCCGGCATTCTCAGAGAGTTGTGCAGCTTGTTGAGCAAAAGATCCAGTGGCAGCTGCTAACTCTTTTGAAATTGACTGTGTTACTTGTGCCTTATACTGAGTCTCTATCTTGGCAGATGCCTCATCAAGAGATGATATAAGTGAGTCATTCTTATAACCCTTTACCATGACATTCATTACATTACCAACATTATCAGTAGCACCAAAAACGGTATGTCCCATCATGTTTACATCTTTGTTATACTTCCCATCCCAAGATGTAAATAAACCTGTTTGACCTACCATACCACCAGCAGAATCCTTTGGTAAGTAGTAAGTCTTTTGTACTTTATCTCCTGGCCCCACTACCTGTACTTTTATAAGAGACTTCTGGTAGGCACTATAGCTATCATTAACAGCCTTATCAAGAGAGGGTAATTCTGACTGTGCTTTGGAAAGAGCAGCAAGCTCACTGTCATACGTACTCTTGTAGTTATTATACTCTTTTGTAGCATCATCTACCTTTGCTTGATAATCACCAACAGTAGACTGAAACTTTGCCTCATCCTCTACATACTGTTCATGTGCTTCAGGTGTAGCAGAGAAGCCAAGGTCATCATAGAATTGAGTAAGGTTATCTGGTCTGTTATTCCTTAGATCATTAGCCCTTATCCCAGAGTTAGACCTGTCCCTGTTTCCCCTGAGCATCCCTTCATTAGCCATCAGGCGAAAGCCTCCTGATCTGAGCCATATACCTGATCTCTGATAGAGGTCCCTTTAAGCTGTCCTCCACTAGCGGCAATACTCTGAGAAGCTACTGCACCAGACTTACGCTCTCTTGTCTGCACTGCAAGTTCTCTCTCTGTAGCTGCATCATCTATCTGTGCTTGGAGAGCATTAGCAGCAGTAGTAGCTGTAATATCTTGCCCACGCTTTTGAACATCAGCATTAAGAGATGCTATACCTACTGATGTCGCATTATTTGCAGCATAGAGTTTCTCTGAAAGAGCATTCTGGATAGCTTGCTGTTCTGCCTGAGCCTTCAGTGTCGCTTCATTAGTCTCACCAGCAGCATACCCTTCTATAGCTTTGCCTCCAATAGTAGCACCAGCCTGAGCCAACCCACCTATATTACTTCCTGCTAACTGTCCTGTCTTAGCAAGAAGTGAGGCACCTCCTGCAGGACCCCCACCTGTGATACCAGAGACTCCATCAGAGGCAGAAGTGAATGAGTTTACACTATAGAACTTATCAGCATTACTTGCAGCAATTTGAGTACCTGCTGCACCTTCAACATTAGACCCAGCAGATGCTACGTTAGTACCAATCTCTGTACCAGCAGAAGAGAAAGTAGATCCTACTTCACCCCAAGCACCTATACCACCTGTTACTGCACCACCTATTGCACCATACAGTAAACCTTTGCTAATATCCCCACCAACAAGAGCCGCTGTAAGTCCACCAATAGCAGCCCCTATGACAGCTCCTGCTACTATAGAGACGGCAATCGTTGTCACTGCAAATGCTACAGTACCAGCTGTGAAGAAAGCACCTGCAACAGCTGTACCAATTGCTACTTCAATACCCATTATACACACTCCTCTTTTGTAGATACATAGAGTATCTGGTCTGCTAGCTCGCATACCTTCCTAGAGCCTATCATCTTCATAAAGAGCTGAAGAGATCTTCTCTCTTTATCTACATAGTTTACTATAGACTTTATACCTCTGTTATCAATCATCCAACATCCTGTTTCTATGGCAAAGTCCCTAAGCTCTCTGCCTCTGCTCTCTCTAGAGACACTATAGATATGCGCTTGAGCAACCTTAGGAGCTACCTTCTCATAACACATACAGCAGTCTTTATAAAGAAACCATGTCCCGTTAGTCACCCCCATTATGTCCAGACGGATTCTCATAAGAGCATCTCCTTCCGCAAACCTATTAACAATATCTGCTAACTCTCCAAGGTCAAGTATAGTACATGGCTCTATCATAATACACTGATGTCCGTGAGATAATAGTCTACAAAATCACCAAGGTCTACACCTGCTGTAGAGCCTACAAACTTAAGTGTGTTCTTGGCAAGTGTCTGTACATTGTTGATAGCATTATTTACAGCGTCTGCCCCAAGGTCAAGGAAGTCAGGATCAGTAAGCATATTCTCTACAGAGATCTGATAGTTCTGCATGATCGTAGATGCCTGAGTACTTACTAATTTAGCTGTGTCTGCACTTGTATTCTCTCTTTGTAACAAGAGGTTCTGTTCATTTATCATCTCTTGAAGGAATGTATTATGAGTGTTCTGCATATCATTCAAAAGAACTGTATTAGATTCAGATGCACCTTGCATAGCTGCTGTAAAAGCATTAGCAATCTGTGCATCTTTTGCAGCTACGTTAGCTTTCTGAGCAGAAAGATACCCAGACACAATGCCGTCTGCCTGAGACTGGGCCTGTGCTATATCTCCTGCCTGTTGCTTACCTTGGGCAGCAGCATATGTAGAAGCATCTTGAGCTGCAATAGGTACTGCTGCTTGTATTGCCTTGGCCTGAGAGTTACCTGCTGCCATGGAGGAGTTCAACATGCCCTTGCTAGCTGATTCTTTCTCTCCACTAAGACGGGCCTGTGTGATATAAGGACTATCCTCTGCCAAGAGACTGTTGAGCTGTCCTCTTACAGTGCTCTTATCCTCATCTACATAATCAAGACCACTTGCATTCTTTGTAATATCATTTGCTGCTGCCTCTTGGTCATACCCTTTATATTCTGGTAGGTCTGTACTTGCAACATCCTTGTAGGCAGCACCTGTTAGGGCTGATACCTCCTGTCCTTTCTCACTTATTTCTGTACCTTCTTCTGCCATTATACCCTCTCTGGTGATACTCTAACAATCTTTGTGGAGAGTGGACTAGCAGATGCACTACCACCCAACCTTAGGCCATAGTACCATCCCTCTCTCCTGACCCACCCCATCCCATCTTCTCCAAGATCATCCTTCATCTCTTGGTCACTGAGCTTCCTACACGAATAAGAAATGAGCTGAAGCCTCATCAGCTGGTACTTTACATCATGAGCTACACTACCCCTCATGTTTGTGTCATCGTCCACTGTAGGGCCACTGGGACCGTCCCATGCGTATCCTTTCTTTGCAGTAAGATACCCATCTGTAGTAAGAATAATATAATCTGTCTCTATTCTCTTCTCAGGGTGGATAGCTGTTAGGGTAGTATAATCTCTAGAGAGCTGGTATTTATAACCACATGTATACCAAATCTGATTATCTACCTGTGTCATTGCCCTATCTCTCTAAGAGCTGCTTGACGCTTAAAGAATGCAGCTTGCCACTGGAAGAGGATTGCAGACGATACCTTCTTCACCTCTGCGATGGTAAGCTCATGCTCTTCTCTGTTCACATCTGTGATAACTGCTGTGGTAAGCCCGTTATCTTCAGCAAGCAACGCAGCTCCTCGGATAGCCATAGCTGAAGACTCACCACCTTTCCATGTGCCAGCAGGGTCAGTGGTAGTTGCAGGGGCATTTGCTTCTTGCTCAAAGGTTTCCCAGATACTGGTAATAAGTTCAGCCTCAGGAGTACTTGCTGGTTCAGCCACATTACCACAAGAGCACCATTCAAGATACTGGCACCAGTGCCTGTTGTGTACATCTTCTGGAATAGTTCTTTTATTTTCAACGTCTATTACGCCGCCATCTTTTACTAATTTGTACTGTGTCATGTTAAACTCCCTGTTCCTTCAAGCTCTGCATCAAGTTGGTACTCACTCCCAAATATATAAGTATCACCAGCAGCAGCAGCCCCTATCTCGAATCTTGCAGAGCTCTTCTCTACGTTTCTCAGACGTGTATCAGATACATTAACTACAGAACCAGCACTTATAAGGGTTGCAGTAGGGGCAGCATACATCTGTTTATAGTCAACTGTAGTGTTCATAATTGCTAATGCAATTGTGGCATACATCCTTGCATTACATTTCTTATATTGCAAGTAGTACATGCACCTATCAAGAGTCTCTTCATAGGGAACATAGCTGAGTGAATGTGCAACAGTGCCTTTTTCTAACTGCACCTTAGTTGCATCATTAGGAACAGTTACGGATACATTACCTGTAACTGTAATAGAAGCACTACCACCATTCAGAACTGTAGTACCACCAATAGACCCACTAAGACCACTACCACCATCTATCCAAGATAATGTGTAGGTTCCAGATGGAATATTCTCCTGTGCTATAACCTGTTCAATATGCGTATTGGAAAACTTACACCACCTATCATAGCCATACTTTCTTATTGCAACAGTAGACCATACACCATCAAAGCCTCTCTGGTTTACTGTGAAGTTACCATTTATTAAGAAGTTTGTAATATGGGTAGCTGTTTCAAGGTCTGAAATACTAGAAGTATTAGCAAGTATTCTTGTATCGTGAGAGGCAATATCAGAAGCATTAGCAAGTATCCTAGTTTCATGTAAGGATATATCAAATGTGTTATCAGATATATTACCTGTGTTAGTACTAACAACTGCTGTAAGAGCAGTAATGCTTGAGGCATTGTCTACAGCTGCACTCTCTGCTCTTACTGCTGAAGCCTCTGATGCTGTAGCTGAGGTAGCTGCACTAGTAGCAGAAGTGGCTGCTGCTGTAGCCTTAGTGGTAGCTGTAGTAGCTGAGGTAGTTGCACTAGTAGCCTTAGTGGTAGCTGTAGATGCACTTGCAGCTGCTGCTATAGAATAGTTCTGGCTGTCTACAGAGTAAGCCTGAGCATCAGATACGAAGCTCTCTGACTTCAAGGCCCAGTGCATTGCACTATAGGCTCCTGAAGTTACCTCTACGTCTTCTGGATTCTCAGCCCACTTCTTCGCAAGTGCAGCCCATGCAGATACTGTACCCTCCATAGCACTGATATCAGCATATGCAAGTGTGAACCCTGTGTCTGTCTCTGTGTTAATACTGTTTACATCAGCTGCATAAGCTATATCACCATCTACAACTGTTGCAGGTGGTGTGTAATATTTTGACATTTAAACCCTCCGGCTACCCTTAAGATAATCAGTAATTATATTCTGAATAGTATGTTGTGGTCTGTATGTCTCATTTGTAAGTATCTTATAAGACATGTTAGTTCCCTTGCCTTGGATATAAAGAGGGATTCTATTAGTAACTGCGGCTCCTACACCATATTTCATCACACCCCAGACACCCTCTCCATAAATAGCACCACCAACTACACTTTCAATCACAGGTGTGTACCAGATAGTACTTGGAGAACCTAGTTCATTATAATCAAAGTCTACCTTGATATTAAACTCTTGTCCTGACTCAGCAAATATCTCAAAGGTGGCTCCCTTAAACATCTTCCAACTACGAGGAGAACCATAGTGGTAGTAGGTTGTACTCATCCTAGTAGTAATAGGCGAACCATCAAAGGATGTACCGGAGTCCATCTTAAAGACATACCCTTGGTCATCATCAGATGCGAAGATGATGTAGTCTGATTTAGTAGAGTCCTCACCTTGAGCTACCATAGATACCACTTTATTATATGCAATAAAAGTAGCACCTTTCTGGTCACCACTCTCAAATGATACAAAGATACCAGCCTTATCATTAAAGAATATACGGTACTGATTTAAGTCTCTACTTGTTACTGTAGCTGTTATAGTATGCTTCTTGTCAAGTAGTGTCTTCTTGAACTTCTGACTGATACTACTAGACGCATAAGAGCCATACTGTTCCACAGCAGAGAGGGTAGTAAGTCCTCTGTCCTCTACAAAGAAGATAGTACCTAACATCCTCTGTGCTGTACCAGAGAAAGCTCCAGATACCTGAGAGAAGACTGTCAGCACAAAGTCATCAGCTGTAGTACCACTTAGGATACGAATACCTTGTCTAAGGAAAAGAATAAGAGTAGAGTCAACACCAACCTCAAGGTCTCTTACATCATCCCCTAAGCCAATCTC
>JBAYXD010000023.1:0-15917 GCA_041673725.1 Bacilli bacterium
ATTTTTAGTTGTTTCAAGTATTTTAGATACATGATCATCATTTAGTGAAAAATAAACATTCTTACCATTCTTTCTAAATTTAACCATTCTATTATCTTTTAATATTCTTAATTGATGTGAAATAGCAGATTTTGACATAATTAATAAAGCACACAACTCCGTAACTGTATATTCATCTTTATTTAGTAAAAATAATATTTTTAAACGTGTTTCATCACCAAAAACTTTTAAAAATGTAGCCATATTGTTATAAGTTGATGCATCTATTTCATTGAATTTTGTTTCGTTTTTTTCTTTCATAAGTTTACCTACTCGAAATATTATAGTTGAACAACTGTTCAACTGTCAATTGGAATATTTATCTTTCAAAAATATATAGTATAATTATTGTCATGAAAACTATTATTTATTACAAAACCAATACAGGTTATACAAAAGAATATGTTGATTTATTAAAACCAAGAATTGAATGTGAAGAAGACTATCCAATTAATAAAATTTCTAATAAAAAAATAAAAGAGAACGACAATATTATTTTTATGGGACCATTAAGAAATAATGTTATTCTTGGACTATCTAAGTTTTTAAAACATTATAAATCAATGGAAAAGAAGAATATTTTTATCTTTGGGGTAGGAATTGAACCTACTACTGAAGAGAAAAAAGAAAATGTCGTGATGGCTAATGGTCTTGAACTATATCATGTTCGATTATATCTAATTCCTGGAGGATTTGATTTAAGTAGGTACAAAGGTATACAAAAATTTGTTATGAAAACAACTTTTAAGATTGCTAGTAAAAAACATCCAGAATTAAGTATGATTAGTCAAAGAAATATTAATTATGTTGATGGTATTAATCTTGATCGCATGATTGATGTCTATTTTAAGATTAATAAAGATAATAGGTAAAATGAAAATTTTAATCACTGGTGGTGCAGGTTTTATTGGCTCAAATTATATTGAGTATTTATTTAATATTCGAAAAGGTTACGACATTGTTGTTGTAGATAAACTTAATTATGCTAGCAACATTCATTATCTTGATCCTTATATGAGCTTAAAAAACTTCAAGTTTATTAAAGAAGATATTTCTAATCTTGAAGAAATGGATAAAATTTTCAAAGAAGAAAAATTTGATATTGTTTTAAACTTTGCTGCTGAATCAAGTGTTGATAGATCATTTGATAATGAATCAACCTTTTTTAGAAGTAATGTTCTTGGGGTAATAAATTTAATTAATTTATCAATCAAATACAATGTTTCTCGATTCCATCAAGTTTCCACGGATGAAGTTTATGGCTCATCTTTAGGAGTCGCATATAAGGAGGATAGTTCATTAAACCCATCAAATCCTTATTCTTTAAGTAAAGCAACGGCTGATAATTTGATAGTTCTAGCAATGAAAACAAAAAACTTAAAAGCAACCATATCTAGGTCAACTAATAATTTTGGTCCTCATCAATTTACAGATAAACTTATTCCTAGAGTAATTAAATATGCTTTAGATAATAAGAAGATTCCGATTTATGGGAACGGAAATAATGTTCGTGATTGGTTATATGTAAAAGACCATTGCCGAGCAATTGATTTAATTATTGAAAAGGGAAAGATTGGAGAAATTTATAATATTGGCGGTGATAATTACCTATCAAACAACAATCTTATTAAAGAAATTTTAACTAAACTTGATAAGCCAGATAAATTAATGGAATACGTAAAAGATAGACCAAATCACGATTTTGGTTATGCAGTTGATGATACAAAAATAAAGACAAAACTTGGTTGGAAGATCGAATCTAATTTTGATGATGAGTTAAGCAAAACTATTGATTACTATGTAAATTATTTTAAGAATAACTTATAATTGTTGACATGAAAACTATTACCGAAGGAAGAAAGATTTTAGTTCAAAATAAGAAAGCATTTTTTAATTACTTTCTTAGTGATTTTTTAGAATGTGGAATTGAACTTGAAGGTAGTGAAATTAAATCTATAAGGGCTGGTGGTTGTTCAATCAGTGATAGTTATGTAATTATTCGTAATAATGAAGCTTTTATTTTGAATATGAACATTGCTCCATATGATAAAGCTAGCAATTTTACTCATGATCCATTAAGAACAAGAAAATTATTGCTTCATAAGAAAGAAATTAAAAAATTAAGTGATAAAATTACTCTTGATGGTTATACAATTGTTCCAACAAAAATTTATCTTAAGAAAGGTCTTTGCAAAGTAGAAGTTGCTTTAGGTAAAGGCAAAAAACTTTATGATAAACGTGAAACAATCAAGGAAAGAGATATTAATCGTCATTTAAATAAGGCGATAAAGCGAGGATAATTCATGAGAAAAATGACAGTTATTCAAAAAATTTCGTTTAGTGCTCTTTTCATTGCATTAGGGATTATTTTATCTCGTTTTGTTAGTTTACCATCATTATTTGGTTTACCTTTTTTAAAGGTCTCTTTATCTCCATCGGTTGTTATGTTTAGTTCATTTTATCTTGGACCTTTGTGGGGATTATTAGTTGGAACTTTTACTGATGTTTTTGGTGCCTTACTTGTTCCACAAGGTGGAGCATTTAATCCATTATTTACGATTCCAGCTTGTTTAACTGGTTTAATGCCTTATATTTTATATAGAATTTTTAATAACAAATTCGAGAAGAAATTTCCTATTTCTTTAAGTGTTATTTTATTTTTAATTTCTTTATTTTTGACTCTTTATTTCTCACTTAATACTACAATTCATAGCGAAGGTGGCAAAGCATACACTATTGAGCCATGGCTTAAATGGACTGTTGGAATTGGGAGTTTTACATTATCGACAGTTTTTGTAATTGGTGTAATTCTAATAAGGCAAAAACTAAAAAATGTCAAATTGAATAAATTTTATAATATTTACACCGTAGCTACGGCAATTTTACTTACTTATTTTGTATTTAAGATTCCAGTTAGCAGCGTAATAAAATCGTTTGTATTAAGCTTTGATTTCTGGTTTGTTTATGTTGCTCAATGTTTAGTAGGATTTGTTGCTTGTTTTGTCCACATTATTTTGGTAAGTTTAATTTTGAATGTTACGACATTCTTTAATATTCGTGGTGCTCTCGTTAAAGAAACGAATACTAGTGGAGAATATATTGATGTTGAAACTTTTAATAAAGTAAAAGAAGAAAATAACGAAGAGAAAAAGGAAAATGATGATGGAAAACAAAAATAAAAAAGAAGAATTAGATGCCAAAGAGAATATCAACGAAACTAAAAAAGATAGCTTTAAAAAAACTGAATTTAATGTTAAAGCACTTGTAATTTCGATTGTGATTCTTGTTTTAATTGTTGTTTGCTTAATAGTTATTTTTTCGTTAGTAAAAAATGGATCCAGCAGTAGTGGTTCATGTGATAGTGGTGATGGAAGTCACACTTGTCCTTTAATTAGTTTTTTAAAATTTTAGGGTTTATTTGATAAACTTTAATTGCGTTTTTATACATAATCTTGTCAAAGTCTTGTTGTGACATTGAAATCGAATTTGAAAAATAATTTAGATATAATTTATTGTCTAAAGTTTTTACGCCATCTATTGGGTTATCAGTACCAAAAATAATACGATCTGATAAGCCGTTATTTATAAAGGCATTTATGCCACTAATATCAAACCAGGCGGTATCCATATATAAATTTGAACATTCAAGCATCGCTTTCATGCAACTCTTATGATTTGAATAGAGTTCACCATGTGCAGCAATGAAGTTAAGATGTGGCCATGCTTTACATACTTCGGCGAGATATTTTACTTTTGAATATTTGTCTGTTGCAGTATGAACTAGAATTGGTAAAGAATATTTTTCAGCAAGTTTAAAATAAGGTATAAAAATAGGGTCATTAATTTTTAATTGCGAAGCAAAAGGATGAATTTTTAGTCCATAAACACTGCTTCGATGATTAACTATAAAATTTTCAACTTCTTTAATATTATTTTCAGTATGTGGTCTTATCCAACATAACATTCCAAATTTATTTGGATATCTTGAAATAAAATCATATGCTTTTTCAAAGCCAATAATTTGCATAACTAATCTTACTCGGTGATCTGTATTCTCATTAAATTCGGATCCATCGAAACTAAATAAGCAAAAATTAATATTATGTTTTTTATCACTAATCACTAAATCATCTTCACATTCTTTTAAATTTGGCCAATAGCCAGTATGCGCATGTGCATCAATAATAAATTTGGTTTTCATATGATTAATTTTAGCACATTAAAGTGTTTTATTTAATTATACTTTTAAAGTATAATTGTTGGCATGGAATACAATTACGAAGACAAAGAAAAGATGGATAAATTGCAAAATAGTCCTGAAGCAAAAAAACAAAGAGACAAAAAGTTTTTACAATTAGTTTTATTGTGTATTCCAATTATTGTTGGAATTGTTTTGTTTACCACCTATTGTTCACTTACTCCTAATTATGTTCAAGTTTATGAAAATGAGAAAGTTTCTAGTAGTGAAAGTGATACAAAAGTCTATACACTTGATGATGAATTTAAATATGTCTCTACGGAATTAACCGCTTCTGATGGGGTATATACAAATTCGAGTAATAAGACTACTTTATTTAAGGTTGACTTAGCAAAATTACAAAAAGCAAATTCAAGTTATTCTAAATTAGCTTTAAATGTTTATTTTAGTGCGGCTACTAGTTATGGTACTTGCACCTCAATCTCCTCATATCCAAAGTTAAGTTTTTTGGTTGATGGAACATCAGTTGGTGGAACAAGTGTTAAGAAAAGTGGTTTCACCGATATGAGTGTTACAGAAATTAACATTGTAGATAAGAGTGAATTTTTGATTAATGTTAGTGATTTTGGATCAGCCGTTTGTGCGGATGATTACTTTTTACAATTTAAAAATATAAGACTTAAAGTCTTGGGGGTATAAATATGACATTAGAAGAGAGATTTATTAAGTACATTGCGTTTGATACGATGAGCAAGGATGGTGTTTCATCTTATCCATCGACACCTTCGCAACTTATTTTTGCGGATATGCTCGTTAATGATTTAAAAGAAATTGGTGTTAATGACGCCTATAAAGATGAATTTGGATTAGTATATGGCCATGTAAATATCGGCAAAGAAAAAACAATTTGCTTAATTGCACATATGGATACAGCTCCCGCATTGGTGGGAGGAATTAAAAATCCAAAGAAAGTTAAAAATTATGCTGGTGGAAACATTGTTCTTAATGACAAATATGTTTTAAATCCTGAAGTATTTCCAGTTATGAATTCATTAGTTGGAGACGATTTACTTGTGACTGATGGCGAACATTTATTGGGTGGAGATGATAAAGCTGGTGTTGCTATTATTTTTGAGTTTGCAAAATATTATATTGAACACCAAAATGAATTCACATTTAATTTATCGATTTGCTTTACTCCTGATGAAGAAGTTGGCGGTGGATGGTTACATTTTGACGTTAAAAAAGCTAAAGCTGATTTTGGATTTACTCTTGATGGTGAGTCTATTTATGAAGCAAATCACGAGAACTTTAATGCGGCTAGTGCTGTAATAGAGATTAAAGGCGTTGGCGTTCATCCAGGTTCAGCATATGAAGTAATGGAAAATGCAGCGTCAATTGCCAGTGAATATCAAGAATTAATGCCTAAAGATGAAGTTCCAGAAAAGACACAAATGTATGAAGGATTCATTCATTTATGTTCTATAACTGGAGATGTCGAAAGTGCAAAACTAGAATATATAATTCGTGATCACAATAAAGACCTTTTAGAGAAAAAGAAGGTTTTAATGATGGAAGCCTCGAAGAAAGTTCAAAATGCTCATCCAAAAGCAAATGTTCAAATTGAAATAAAAGACGACTATCGTAATATGGCGGATTATTTTATCGAACATCCAGAAGCGATTGAAATGATTAATAAAGCTTATCTTGCTTCAAAAACTAAATTATCATATGAACCAATTCGTGGCGGAACCGATGGAGCAATGATTACTTATATGGGTTTACCATGTCCAAATCTTGGCACTGGTGATTTTAATCCTCATGGTAGATATGAATTTGTTTCTTTAACAGAAATGAATAAAATGGTTGAAATACTTAAGAACTTATTAAAGGAATAGGAACAATTTATGGAACAAATCTCATGGGATGAATGTTTTATGGGAATAGCTTTACTTGCTGCAAAAAGAAGTAAAGACCCATCTAGTCAAGTTGGTGCGGTTATTGTAGATAATGATCACAAAGTTGTTTCGATTGGGTATAATGGTATGCCACGACATATTGATGATGATAAATTAACGTGGAATAAAAATGAGGGATTAGACAACAAATATTTATATGTTTGTCATGCTGAATTTAATGCAATATTAAATGTTAGAAATGGTAGTAGCGTTTCAGGATGTACAATTTATGTAACTTTATTCCCATGCAATGAATGTGCTAAAGCAATGATTCAAACTGGAATTAAGAAAGTTGTATATTTAAGCGATAAATATGCCGACCATATTGAAACAAAAGCGAGTAAGAAGCTTCTTGATTTAGCTGGCATTGAGTACGTTCCATATAGTGGAAGATTAAAAGAAGTAATATTAAAATGAAGAGTAAACCAATTATTGAAGTAAAAAATTTATCTTATGAATACGAAAAGAACGTCGATGTATTAAAAGACGTTTCTTTTTCTATTGAAAAAGGTGAATATGTTACACTAATTGGTCATAATGGAAGTGGAAAATCTACTTTAGCAAAATTGTTATGTTATTTACTCGAACCTATGAGTGGAGAAGTTCTTTTAAATGGCGTAAAAGAAACTGAAAAAACAGTTGGTGATATTCGAAAAACTGTTGGGATTGTTTTTCAAAACCCTGACAACCAATTCATTGGTGCAACTGTTGAAGATGATATCGCTTTTGGTTTAGAAAACAGGGATGTTGAAGTTAGTAAAATTAGAAAATTAGTTAATGAATATGCAGCCAAAGTTCATATGGAAGCATATCTTAAAAAAGAACCTAGTGAAATTTCGGGTGGTCAAAAACAACGTGTTGCTATCGCTGGAATTTTAGCTTTGGGTTTAAAAATTATTATTTTCGATGAAGCAACATCAATGCTTGATCCAGAAGGTGTAGAGGATATTAAAAAGATTATTTTTGAAATGCGAAAAGAAGATAAGGAATTAACTTTCATATCCATTACACATGATATTGAAGAAGCCTATAATTCGGATCGAGTTATTATTTTAAACAAAGGCCAAGTCTATAAAGATGGAAAACCTGAAGATGTCTTTAAAGATGCTAAAAGCATTTATGGGATTGGACTTGATTTACCATTTGTTTTGAAAGTCAAGAATGCTCTTAATGATGAAAATTATAAAATACTAGAAGAAATTAATTCTATTGATTCTTTAGCGAGGTTTATATGCAAATCGAAGTAAAAAATATTTCATATACCTATAACTTATCACCTAAAGAACATTTTAAAGCATTGGATAATGTATCTTTTAGTGTGGATAAGGGGGAGTTTGTAGCGGTCGTTGGTAAAACTGGTGCTGGAAAATCTACTTTAATGCAAATGCTCAATGGACTACTTTTGCCTGATGAAGGGGAAGTAGATATTGACGAATTTGTTGTATCAAAAGATAGAAAAAAGCGAAGTAAGAAATTGTTTCTTTTACGCAAAAAGGTTGGAATGGTCTTCCAATTTCCAGAATACCAATTATTTGAAGAAACAATTTTAAAAGATGTCATGTTTGGTCCTAAAAATTTTGGACTCAAAGAAGATGAAGCAAAAAAGGTATCTATTGAAGCTTTAAAAAATGTTGGGATACCAGAATCCTATTTTTCACGTTCACCATTTGAACTTTCTGGTGGAGAAAAAAGAAAAGTAGCAATTGCTGGAATTTTAGCCTCTAATCCAGAGATTATGGTTTTAGATGAACCAACTGCAGGACTTGATCCATCGGCTAAAGTTGAAATAATGGGTTTAATTAAAAAACTTCATGAATCGGGTAAAACCATAATTTTAGTAACTCATGATATGGATGTTGTCATGAAATATGCATCAAAAGTTATTGTTTTAAACGACTCTAAACTTATTAAAATTACTACTCCAGAACGATTATTTAACGAACCAAATGTTGAGCAATATAGTCTTGAAATTCCTACTTTGTATAAATTCAAAAATTTGCTTAAAAAATATGGTTTTAAACCAGATATTAGTAATATAAATGATTTCAATTCACTAATCGAAATTATTAAATCGGAGAGAGAAAATGGATAGAGTATTTGGGAAATATTCATCAAATAATACGATTATCCATCGTCTTGATAGTCGTCTTAAAATTTTTGCATTAATTGTCTTAATGGTAGTGGTTTTTTTAAACTACGGAAATTTTGCCAATTCTTTTGCTATTCTTGGAATCATAACGATTTTAATTTTAATTCTTATGATTATTTCAAAGGTAAGTTTCTTAAGTTTTATTAAAAGCTTGAATGCACTTTGGTTCATGCTTATCGTATTAATTTTGATTAATTGTTTGATTCCATATGGCGATTATTCACATATTATGATTGAGTTCCCTAATGGATTTGTAATTTATTATGAAGCACTTTTTAATGCCTTAAGAGTTGGTTTAAGAATCATTTTAATGATTGCCATTACTATGGTTTTAACTTCAACAACGAGTCCATTAGATATTACATATGCTTTTGAATGGTATTTAACTCCTCTTAAATTATTTAAATTCCCAACTCAAGTTGTTTCAATGACAATATCTTTGGCTTTAAGATTTATTCCAACTTTACTTGAAGAAGCTCAAAGAATTATGCGAGCACAAAAATCTAGGGGTGTAGATTATAAACGTGGATTTGTTTCTAAAAAGATTAAATCTGTAACGACATTAATTATTCCATTATTAGTTAGTTGTTTCTCAAGAAGTGATGAATTAGCATTAGCCATGGATGCGAGAGGTTATGATCCATACGCTAAAAGAAGTAGATTTCGTGTTTTACGTTTTGGTGCAAAGGATTTAATTTCTATTATTATTCTTTGTTTATTCCTTGCTGGTTTTATCTATCTTTGCGTTCTTGCATCAAATTATAATGTCAATTTTATAGAGTATTTATTTGGTGTTAAAGGGACTTTCTAAAATGAAATATAAAATTATTTTTGCTTACGATGGTTCAAAATTTTTTGGCTATTCGGTTCAAAAAAATGAAGAACATACTATTCAAGCAGTTATTGAAAAAACTCTATCTACTATTTTAAACAAAGCTACAAAAATTTATGCTTCAGGAAGAACTGATAAAGGTGTTCATGCCCTTAATCAAGTTGCTACTTTTGAAACAAAAGAAGAAATAAATACTACTAAAGTTTTGCATAGTTTAAATAAAATGATTTCAAACGATATTTATTTTAAGAGTCTTAAATTAGCTAATGATAATTTTGATGCTCGCTTTAGTGCGAAATCAAAAACTTATGAATATGTAATCAATACAAAAGAATACAATCCTTTTTTAAGAAAATATGAAGTATATATAAAGGATATAGATACCAAGAAGATGAAGGAATGTGCAAAAGTTTTTGTTGGTAAACATTGTTTTAAAAATTTTACTTCAAAACCAACTGATACGAATGATTTTGTTCGTAATATTTTTAGCATTAAATTTCTAAATAAAAAAGATCATCTAATAATTGAATTTACCGGTGATGGATTTATGACTTATATGGTAAGAAAGCTGATGGGAGCGATGATTGAAGTATCTAAAGGAACTATGAGTGTTCAAGAAGTGAAAGATTTATTAGATGCAAAAGAACGTACAATAATTACTTATACCAGTGTTCCTCAAGCATTATTTTTAAAAAAAGTTTCCTACTAACTGATATAAAACTAGAAAAGAAGGGCTTAGAGTAGTATTATATTGCGGAGGAGATATTTATTATGGGTAGACATTTTGAAGTAAGAGCAGCCTCAATGGCTAAAACAGCAAAAGCAAAAAGTGCTGTTTATATGCGTGCATCTAAAGAAATTTATATCGCCGCTAAAAAAGGTCCAGACCCAGAGAGTAACCTTGCGCTTCGTGCAGCAATAGATAAATATCGAAAAACTTGTCCAAAGGATGTTATTGAAAGAGCTATTAAAAAAGCTCAAGGTGGCGAGAGCACCAATTATCTCGAAGGGAGATATGAAGCCTTTGGCCCTGGTGGAAGTTTATTAATTATTGATACTTTAACTGATAATACAAATCGTGCCTTGATTAGTGTTCGTACTGCATTAACTAGAAAAGGTGGAAAATTAGGAAGTGTTGCTTATAATTTTGCACAAAGTGGTTTAATGGATTTCAAGTTTGATGGTACAGAAGAAGCACTTGAAGAAGCACTTGTTCTCGGTGATGTTGATGTTAAAGAAATAAATTTAAGTGATGGTGAAGCAGAAGTCGTTGTTGCTCCAAATGATTTAGATAAAGCGCAAACCGCTTTAAAAGATCTCGGAGTTACTGAATACGATTATTGTCAATCAACATTGCTTGCTAATGAAAAAGTTACCTTAGATGGTGATGACAAGAAAAAATTCGATGATTTACTCTCTGATCTAGATGAAATTGAAGATGTACAATCTGTATATCATAACGTTAATTTATAATTTTATGAAAATAACAAATCCATGCGTATTGCATGGATTTTTATTATATAATAATGGCTAGAGGTTTTAAGTATGGTTAATAATGTTAAATGGGCTGTTATTCCTTGTGCTGGTAAAGGAACTAGATTCTTACCAATTACCAAGGGAATTCCTAAGGAAATGCTTCCAATTGTTGATCGACCAACTCTTGACTATATTGTTCAAGAACTTGTTGACAGTGGAATTGAGAATATTGTATTTATTGTTTCTAAAGGAAAAGACGAGATTAAAAAATATTATGATGTTGATGAGGCTTACGAAAAAGAACTTTGTGCTGAAGGCAAAAGCGCTTATGCAAAAATGATTCATGATGCAACACATAAAGCAAAATTTTATTATGTTGAACAAAAAGAATTACTTGGTTTAGGGCACGCGGTTTTACAAGCTAAAGAAGTCATTGGTAATAATGACTTTGTAGTTTGCTGTGGTGATGATATTTGTACTTATACTGGTGTTGCTCCTGTAAAACAAATGATTGATGCTTTTAACGCATGCGGTCATCATACGATTGTTGGTGGTCAAACTGTTGAACATAGTCAAATTTCTAAATATGGTTGCATGGATATTAAAAATAAAGTTGCTGATCGAACTTATGAATTAAAAGGGATTGTTGAAAAACCAAAACCAGAAGAAGCAACTAGTGATTTAGCTTCTTTAGGTAAATGGATTTTTAATTCAAAGATTTTTAAGATGATTGAAAATACACCAAAAGGTAGAGGTGGCGAGGTTCAATTAACTGATGCTATCTTTAATTTAATGAAAGAAGAGCCAGTTTATTTTTATGATTTTGTTGGAAGACGTTATGATTGTGGTGATAAAGTTGGCTTTATTGAAGCAGTTATTGATGTTGCTTTGTCGCGTGATGATATTCGTGATGGAATTAAAGAACACCTTAAGAAAATTATTAAATAAAGAAGGTTTGTTATGATTAAAATTGTTAAAGGCGATGTAACTTTTATTGATGGCGTAATGCATTTACTTGCTGTTATTCGTGCGGAATTTAAAAAAGAAGGATTAAATATTTATCAAAGTGAGACCTATCCTGATAGAGATATTATTCTTAATGATTTGTCAAAAAAGGATGATACACTCGTTATGCTTGATGATGATGAAGTAATAGGTTTTATAACTTCTGAATCTGAACATGATTTTTTTGAAGAGTGTTTTGATGGAATGCCCTTTGAATATCTAAAAAAGCATCATCTTGATTCTTACATTGGTCGTTTTGTTGGTTACGCTCGTCTAATGGTTAATCCAAATTATCGAAATCAAGGTTTAGCAACGAGATTAATGAAGATTTTTGATGAAAAGTATAAAGGTTATGTAATCATTTTCTTAGTTGATAAAGAAAATAAAAATGCCCAAAGGTTATATGCTAAGTTAAATTATGAGTGTTTAAGCTTAGAAAAATTCCCATATGGAGACTATTATGTCTATTCTAAGAACGAACTTAAGTAAAAATGGCAATTTTTTAACAATTTTAGCAGTTTTTATTTGTAATCAAAGCTGAATAAGTATATCATAATTATCGGCACTAATCTAAAAATTATGTCCCGGTAAGATTTAATTTATTAGGAGGATTGTGTAAAATGTTTAGACAAACAACAAATTTAAAGAAGGAAGAAGTTATCCGTAAATGGTATATCGTTGATGCAACTGATAAACCACTTGGTAGACTTGCAAGTGAAATTGCAGTTTATTTAATGGGTAAAGAGAAACCAACTTATACTCCAAATGTTGATTGTGGAGATTATATTATTGTTGTCAATTGCGATAAAGTATCTTGTAAAGGTACCCCACACAAAGCAGTTGATAAGAAATATTATAATGTCAGTGAGTATAATGGTGGACTCAGAGCTAGATCATTAGAAACTATGCAAAATAGTTATTCCGATGAATTAGTTAGACGTGTCGTATGGGGAATGCTTCCAAAAGGCAGATTAGGAAGACAAATCGTCAAGAAATTATTCGTTTATAAAGGTGCAGAACATGAAAATTCTGCTCAAAAACCAGAAGTTCTTGAATTCAAAAATTTAGTAGGAGGTAAGAAGTAATGGCTAAGAAATTAGATACTTACTACGGAACTGGAAGAAGAAAGTCTAGTGTAGCAAGAGTTTATATTAAGGCTGGTAAGGGTGAAATTATTGTTAATGGCAAACCTGTTGATAAATATTTTCCATTCCAAACTTTAGTTCTTGATTTAAAACAACCTCTCACTCTCTTAGGAGCTGCTGAGAAGTATGATATCAATGTAGTTGTTAAAGGTGGCGGTTTTGAGGGACAAAGTGGTGCAGTTCGTTTAGGAATTGCTCGTGCTTTACTTGAAGCTGGTGAAGATAGAGCCGCTTTAAAAGCTAATGGTATGCTTACTCGTAATAGTCGAAGTAAAGAAAGAAAGAAGTACGGTCTTAAAAAAGCAAGACGTGCTCCACAATTCTCAAAACGTTAGACTTATTACACGTTTATTATTCGAAAGCAAGAGATGCCAAAATATGGCATCTCTTTTCTTATAATAAGCGATGTTGCATGTATGCATTTTTAGTATTCTAGTTTGTATATTATAGGGAATTTATAGAAAACAAGTGTTTCACTTTTCTTATTTAATTATAAAAATAGAATAACTTGAAAAATGCCGATTAAATGTCAATTATTTAAAATAATAAACTTATTGATTTTTATATTATTATTTTATATAATAATCAAGCGCGAAGTAGCGTAAATGTGGGCCTTTAGCTCAGTTGGTTAGAGCGTGCCCCTGATAAGGGCAAGGTCGATGGTCCAAGTCCATTAAGGCCCACCAAAAAAAGTTTGTAAAATTGTATGTGCGGCACCTTAGGGCGCTTAGCTCAGCGGGAGAGCGCTTCCTTCACACGGAAGAGGTCATTAGTTCGATCCTAATAGCGCCCACCACATTTTGCCGGCTTAGCTCATCTGGTAGAGCAACTGATTTGTAATCAGTAGGTGGCTGGTTCAAGTCCGGCAGCTGGCACCAATTTGAAATGTACCCCATTTATTGGACTAATATTGTTCAATTGATGGGGGTTTTATTTTACTTAAAATAGCATAGTTATTCTTTATTGATTTCTAAAATGCCTATTTTGATATTTTTTAGAAGATAAAAGTAGTGTAATTTTATCTTTATTTATATATAATTATAAAGACGTATTTAAGGAGCGTTTATTACTATGAAAAAATTCTTTAGTCGAGCTAATTCATATAGTTTATTACTCGATATTGCCTGTATTTTTGTTTTCTTTGCACCTTTTGTGTTATTAAAAGGTAGTGCAACATCAACTAACACTCAAACCATTTCTGGTTTCCAAGCGATTTTTGGTGGCAGTGGTTTTAATGGAATTTCTATTCCAGTATTATGCATGTTTATCTTTATCTGTGTCGCTGTTATACTCAATATGTTAGCTTATAAATTTAAAGCTTTAAGTTTTATAAGTTTCATTCTTGAATGCGGTACCGCAGTTTTAATGTTCTGTATTATTAAGCTTATTAATGCTGGTTTAATGATTTCGCCTTCAAGCTGGGCAATTAGTGTTCATGCAGGTAGCATGGTTGATGGAAGTTTATTAATCGTTGCTTGCTTATGCTCATTAGTTAATGCTTTCTCAATCTTTAAGAGATCTCCAGAACCAAAAGCTGTTGCTTAATATTTAAATATTGAATTACTAAAGCAAGGTTAAAAACCTTGCTTTTTTATATGCACAATTTAAATATTTTTTTATAAATTATTATTAAAATAGTCTAAAATTACGATAACCATCGTATTAAATTAAATAATTAGAAAATTAGCAATTACCTATTGACAGTGCTAAAAAGTATGATAAGATATAGTTAGCACTTGAGATTAAAGAGTGCCAAAAATAAAATACTTATAGGAGGTATTACATATGAGTGAAGAAAATAGAAACAACGAAAATCGTTATGAATTAGGAGAAGATTTTTTTAATCCATTATTTGATGCATTTATCTCTATGCCTATTGATGGAAAAAAAGGGAATCGATTGATGAGAACAGATATTGAAGAACAAAATGATAAATATCTCGTTAACATTGAGATGCCTGGAATTAAAAAAGAAGATGTTAAGATTTCTTTAAAAGATGGTACGCTTCGTGTCTCATATAAACAAGTTGTTAATGAAAACAACAATGATGAGAAACATCATTTCTTAAGAAAAGAAAGATTCTTAAGCGAAGGCGATAGAAGTTATTATCTTGGTGAAGTTGATGATAGTAAAGTTGACGCGACTATGGATAATGGAGTTTTAACTCTTGTTATTCCAAAAGCAAAGAAAGTTGATAATACTAGTTATATTTCAATTAAGTAACTAGGCTATCATAAATCCTTTTGAAAAAGTAAAAACTCGGTGGACCTATTACCACCGAGTTTTTATATGTCGCATAAATGCATTTTACAAAAATTAGTAGGATATATATCCTTTTTTATTTCTTTTTCGAATATATAATATAGAAGTATTTGGAGGAAGTTTTATGTTTTCAAAAATAAATTTAATTAATTTACAAAGCAAACTTAAAGAAGATGGAATTAAAGCTTATATTATTTTGACAAGCGATCCTCATGATAATGAGTATATTGCAAATTATTATATGGCTGAAAGATTATTCTTTTGTCCGTTCACTGGAGATGCTGGTCAACTCGTTGTTACGCAAGATAATGCATACTTATTTACCGATGGTAGATTCTTTATTCAAGCGGCTAAACAACTAAAAGATAGTGGTGTTACATTGATGAAGATTGGCGAAAAAGGGGTTCCAACAATTCAGGATTTTATTAAACAAAATAATTTATATCCTCTTGGAATTAATACGATGATAGCGAACGAAACCTTCTATGCATCTTTGAATTGCATTGGTGCGAAAATTGTTGATGCCGATTATTCATACATGATTACTAATCGTCCAAAATTTAGCGAAGCAAAAGTTTTTAAACTCGATGAAAAATTAACAACTTTATCATATAAAGAAAAAATTCATAATATTATTGACGCAACTAATAAAGCTGGCGCAAAAGCAAATCTTGTTACAACACTTGATGATATTGCGTGGATTTTAAATATTCGTGGAGACGATATCGATTGCACTCCAGTTTTCTATTCTTATTTATATATATCAAAAGAATTAGGGACTCATTTATTTATCAAATTAAGCAAGATTGATTTTGTAATAGATGGAATTGAGATCCACCCTTATGATGAAATT
>JBAYXD010000024.1:0-15652 GCA_041673725.1 Bacilli bacterium
TGCTTGCTTTCCAGTTATATAATCAATATTCATTTCGAGTATTGTTAAAGCATTCATAGATGAATTAATCTCTTTGTCGCGTGATTCGACAGTTTCTTTTGGTGAATACTTTGTGGCAAGTGTGCGAATCGCATTTAGTTTAGTGCTTTGATTGTTAACGATATTAACTTTTCCATAAACGATAACGCTTTTAAAAAAAGTAGTGAATTTTTCGGGAACAATTTGATCTTTATCTATTACGCAAAAAGAGACCATGTTATTCTTTCTTAATGCTTCAATTTTCTTTCCTTCTCCAGCGCCATGAAAATAGATTTTATTGTCGTCATAAACATAACTAATTGGAACAGCATATGGGTAGCCATTTTCAACTTCAATTGCTAAAACGCCACTAGTTCCTCTTTTTAATATCTCAATACATTCTTCGTTTGATAGAAGTTGTTTGCTTCTACGCATAATTTTGTCCATATTTTTCCCTCTTCATTATTTTAAATTGTGATATAACATAATTCAATTATAAATTTGCCTTTTAGCATTCATGCGACACCTCATTTAGTATATAATTCTAATAGGTGAATTTATGAAAATAGAAACAGGATTTTTAGAGACAAAAGATTATAAAACATACTATAAAATAGTAGGTGATTTGAGCAATGGTAACATCCCATTAATTGTTTTGCATGGAGGCCCAGGTGGAAATATGCGCTCTTACGAACCTTTTTTTGCTTTAGCAGATAAAGGGATACCAATTGTTTTATATAATCAGCATGGTTCTTATTTGTCACCTATTAGCGGTGATATTGATAAACTTTTTACTTTTGATTCATTTGAAGAAGAACTTGAATTATTATTAAAAAAATTAGGAATAAAAAAGTACCATTTATTAGGTCATTCATGGGGTGGGATGCTTGCCTTACATTATGTGTTAAAGGCAAAAAATATAGATGGCATCCAATCATTAATTCTTTATTCAACTTTACCATCAACGGAACTTTGGAATGATGAATGTAAAAGATTAATAAAACATTACCCTAATAAGATGAGAGAAGAATTATTAAAAACATATGATAATCCCGAGTATGTTTCAAATCTTGAAAAAAGAGGCGTTAAAAAATTCCTAAGAGAACATAATAATAATAAACCTCAAGATGTTTATAAATATAAAGAAAAGAAGATTAAGTTTATTGGTAAAACCTATAAATACATGTGGGGAAGCAGTGAACTTTTTGGAACAGGAACTTTAAAGGATTACAATCTTATTAAAGATCTTCATAACATTAATTTGCCTACATTAATAATGAGTGGGCAAGAAGATGAATCGACACCTTTCATTAATAAATTGATGAATGATGAAATAAAGGATTCTAAATGGATTTTATATGGAGATTCACAACATTGTAGTTATTTAACTGAAACAGATAAAGTGCTTAGTGACTTAGAAGATTGGATTAAAAATCATTAATTGCATATATGCATTTTTTAGATTTTAGAGGGTTATGTATACCAAATTTAGGAGTTTCGTATGAAAAAAGAAATTAAAATTGATGAGTTTAAGTTTGATGCTTACAATAGACTAAAAAATGATTGGGCATTAGTGACAGCCAAAAAGAAAAATGGCGATATTAATTGCTTAACTATTTCTTGGGGAGCTTATGGGCAATTATGGGGTAAGCCAATTTTTATTGCTTTTGTTCGACCTGAAAGATTTACGCACGAGTTTTTGGTAGATACGGATTATTATTCAGTTTGTTTTTTTAATAAAGAATATCAAGATAAACTATTATATATAGGAAGAAACTCTGGCCGTAACGAGGACAAGATTAAGAAGATGGGATTAAATGTTATTAATGATAATAAGGCTCCATATTACGAAGAATCTGCATTAACTTATATTTGTAAGAAAATTTATGTTGATGATTTTAAAAAGGAAAATTTTATCGATAAAGATATTTATAAAGAAATTTATGAAAAAGCTGGTGCTAAATGTCACACGATTTTTATTGGTGAAATCGTTAGTATTCTTAAGGAAGAGGATTAGTTATGAAATATGTTTGTTTTGATTTTGATGGGACCTTAGCCGATAGTTTTGATTTTATTTTTTATTCGTTTGATAAATTCTTTTATGAAAACTTGAATATCCATATGACAATGGAATTATTCAATAGATTAAGTGGACCTACTGAAGAAGGCTTTTTAATTAATGAATTTAAAGATAAATATGATCCAAAATATTGGCAAGAATATTTAGATTTATATCGAAAAGAAGCTCATAAAATGATTAAACTTTTTCCAGGAATGAAAAAGATGTTGGAGCATTTAAAATCAAAAGGTTATAACCTCATCTTTTTAAGTGGTAGAAGTATTGAAACAGCAATGATTTCTTTAGATGATTTAAAAATAAAGGATGATTTTATTGGATATTATGGTGGTTCAATAGAAGGTTGTGTGAAAGATAAACTTTTGCTTCAGGTAAGCAAAGATTTTAATGTGTCTCCAAAAGACATCCTTTATGTTGGTGATAGCGTTCAAGATATTAAAGATGCAAAAACGGCTGGTGTTAATATCGTTTCAGTTTTATTTACTAACCCATCTTGGTGGAGCAAAATAAAAGAAATGAATCCAAATTATGCGACTAATGCAGTGGAACTAGAAAAGAAGATTGATGAAATCATGAAATAAAATAAAACCCAACGGAGGACTGTTGGGTTTTATTTGGCTCTTTGTAATCTTATGGGGCCGGTTTAGTTAACCGACCCCATAAGATTACAAAGAGCCCTTTTTAGTAAATATTCGTTGTTTATAACCTTTTTTAATATTAAAATACTCATGAGAGGTGTACATATGAAAGTTACAGAAACTTTTACTGGGTCGAAAGTACCAAAAGGAACAAAGTATCTTTATCCTGCTAGTACTATTTTTCGTGATGCATCTTATACGCTCGTGTCTTTATTCCTATTAACCTATATACAATATAGTGCTCCATTAGGCTATGGATGGGTTTGGAATATTACCGATGCGGTAAGAAGTAATGCGACATATTATGCTCAATGGGGCGTAATTACCGCAATTATTATCATTCTAAGAATTTGGGATGGGTTTAATGATCCAATTATGGGTTGGATTGTTGAGAAGACACACTTTAAAACTGGCAAATATAAACCATGGATTTTAATTGGTGGTTTAACTAATGCTGTTGTTTTATATTTAATGTTTACTCTTCAACCTGGTGGTTGGTGGTATGTTGTCTTCTTTGGTGTCTTTTATCTTTTATGGGATTTTACGTTTACGATGAATGATATTGGTTATTGGAGTATGCTACCAAGCTTATCTAGTAACGAAAAAGAACGTAATGATCTTACAACTTTAGTTAGTGTTTGTGCTTCAATTGGTGCATTCTTAGCTGGAGGACTTATTCCTAGTTTAGTTGCTGGTGATGCAGTTCATATGTATTCACTTGTTGCATTAGCAATTTCTGCATTATTTGCTTTATCGCAATTAATCTTATTCTTATTTTGTAAAGAACATAAACGAGACGAGAAAGAAGAAAAAGCTAGTGAAGGGACGAAGTTTACTGATATGTTTAAGATTCTTAAAAACAATAGTCAAACAAGAATAACAACAATTGTTATTTGTGTTTATTACTTAGGTTCAAGTATCTTAAATGGTTTTGGTTTAAATTATTTTTATTTTAATTATGGCTATGGCAATGGTGGAAGTATTATGACTTACTTTACGGTTGCTTATGCATTAGGCACAATTATTGCTCAATTTATTTTCCCAGCATTGCTTAAAAAGTTTAGTCGTAATCAATTGTTTACGATTTCGTTTTATATCTTGGCTATAGGATATGTTTTATTCTTCTTATATGATTTGCCTTTAGGAAATGGGGTTTACTTAGGATTAGAAGGACTTGGAAAAACAAGTACTGGTGCCTATTATGGTGATATTGGTATTCTTTGCTTCCTTGGAATCTTCATCTTTGCTGGACAAGGATTATTCTATTTAATTCTTCTTGTTATGATGACAAATACTATTGAATACAATGAGTTCAAATTTGGTGAAAGAAGAGAAGCGGTTATCTTCTCGCTTAGACCATTAACAGCTAAAGTTGCTAGTGCACTTATGAGTGGTGTTACGACTGGTGGATTGATGATTACTAGCTTATTAACAATTAGTAGTGGAATTAGCGAACTTGAAATTAGTAAAGGACTAAGTCAAATTACTAAAGAAGAAGTTATTTCTGGAGCAGATGAATTGATTAGCGGTATTGCTTTTAATCAATTAATTTGGCTTAAAGTATTTATGTGTTTGATTCCATTAGCGTTATTTATTATTTCTTATATTTTAATCAAGAAGTTCTATTTCATTGATGAAAAATACTATAACAATATGCTCACTGAAATTGATAAAAAACATCCTGAAGAAGTAGCTAAATAAATTATAAAAATAAAACTTCCTTAATCCGTAATTGGATAAGGAAGTTTTTGTTTGCATCCATGCGAATCTATAAATCTAATCGCTATTTTATATGGATTTTTAAAGTTTTAATCTCTTTTTCGCTCTTAATTTTGATGATTCCATCGCCAACTTTTAAGCATTTTACATAGAAAGAAATTTGTCCACCAATTAAGGATATAAGGTGAGGCCCAATAATTTCTAAGTTTTTATTTGTCTCAAGTTCAAGAGGCATAAATGCATAATTCATAATTGAGTCATTTTGATCTAAATACTTAATGCTAATTCTTGCTACATCATATGAATCTTCAAGTTCTACAGTTGGGTTAACAAGTTCATAAGTTAAGTGAAAACTAGTAGAAGGACTTAAGGATTTTGTAATTGCAAGTTTGCCATTTTTGTATCCTTTAAAAGTGTAGCCACTAGATTCATTTCCCCAGTTTTGCATATATTTTGTATATAAATCAAAGAAGTCTTGTACTTTTTTATGAGTATGCAATAAAACTAAACCAACTTTTAAAACACATTTAAGTGGAAGGTTTCCATAACCATTAAAAGCGATATAGTTAAATACTTCGTTAATTCGTTTTGTATCTTTTTTCGAGAACTTTTCTTTCATTCTATTGCCTAGTAAATCATCAACCATAATTAATGGATGAGGCATGTATGCATAATCGTTTTTATCTGGATAAAATCTATTAACTAGTTCGTCATTAATATAAAAATCAAGATAATCTAGGTTAGTTGCGACATAAATTTTTCCACCAACTGCGGCACAATAATCACCTATGTTTTTATTTCCTAATACTTCGAGATAGGGTTTGCTTTCATTTTGAGATTTATAAATTGCGCTTGTTAGTTTGGCATTTCGATACATATCATAGACGCCATGATGACAAATATGGTCTCCAGAACCAAAATCTTTATGAGTATTATAATCAAAAGCGCACCAACCAAATGAACCAGAAATATTTGGATATCGATAGGTATCATCAATGATTTTTGCAAATCTTAAAGCTGTAGTTATTCGATATTCTTCGGTATCATAATTTTTAGTAGGTTTCATATGTCCCATAAACTCGGTTACAAGATATGGCTTATGATCTTTATGAACAGTTTTTGGATTATCTAATCCATGGCTTAAACGGTCTCCTGAAAAATCATTAAATGCATAAACGTCTTCTAAGCATTCACTATGTTTAAAGTTTCTAACGCCAGTTGTTTGTCTAAATTCATCGAATTCATGGGCAATTTGATTTGCTTTTGAATAGAGTTCATGGTCATCTGGTGACTCATCAATTCGAATGCCATAAAGAATAATAGAAGTAAATTTTCGATCTTTTAAAACCATTCTTTTAATAAAATCATAGAAATTATTTCTCCATTCATCTTCTTTTCCAATATGTTGCCATCCTGGAACTTCATCAATGACTAAAAGACCTATTTCATCACATTTATTTAAAAAATAATCGCTTGGTGGATAGTGGGAACAGCGAACGGCATTTACGCCTATTTCGTTTTTAAGAATGTTTGCATCATCTTCTTGGGCATTCTTTGGCATTGCATAGCCAACATATGGATATGCTTGATGACGATTTAAACCAATAAGCTTTATCTTCTTATTATTTAAATAGAAACCATCTTCTTTGAAGATTGCATCTCTAAAGCCAAATTTTCTTGTTACAACATCACTCTTTCCATCAATTGTTAGTGTAGTTTTAAGGGTATATAAATTTGGAGTATTAGTATCCCATAATTTTGGATTATTTATTTTAATTTTGTTTTCTTTAAACTTTTTAACTAATTTATCATTAAAATATAATTCATAAGAAAGGCTTTCTTCTTTAGAATTTGTAGATAATGTTGGAGAAATAGTAATATTTCCATCCATTGAACCATGAACATATATATCTTCAATATAATTATTTGGTTTAGTTTCTAAGAATACATCACGATAAATTCCGCCAAAAGTAAGGTAATCAACAACGAAACCAAATGGAGGAATAAGTTTATCTTCACGTGAATCAACAACAACAATTAATTTATTTTCGCCTTTTTTAATATCTTTAGTTACATCAACTGAAAAAGGAAGGTAGCCACTTATAAATTCGCCATAATCATGATTATTAAAATAAACATGTGCTTTAAGCATAACGCCATCAAACTTAAGAAAATATTTGTTATCTTTGGTTGCCTCATCTATCTTTATTGTTTTAAAGTAGGTTGAAACAAATTGGTATTCTTTTTCACTAAAATAAGCATGAGGTAAATCCTTAACATTATGCGGAAGCATAACGTCGATTGCATCGGTTGGAATTGTTTTTAAGTAGGTTTTCTTATAATTTCCTATAAACTTCCAGTTATTATCTATTTTTTTAATCATAAATGGTTTTAAATCCTTTTGAAGTTATTATAAAATGATTAAAGAGGAAATTGTATGATTTTATTTAAGAATAATGTTTTCTATTTAAACACCAAAGACACAAGTTATGTGATTCGAGTTGAAGAAACAAAGCATCTAGTTTTAGAACACTATGGTGATTTAATCAGTACAGATGTTGATCCAAAAGCGCTTTTTAATAAATGGAGTTGTGGTGTTGGTTCTGAAGTAGTTAATAATAAGGAATTAAGTGCATCAAAAACACTTGATTTAATGACTCTTGAACTCTCAACAACTGGTAAAGGAGATTATAATTCTCCATCAGTTATTCTTAAAAATAAGAATGGTTATGTTTTTGATTTTCTATTTGAAAAATATGAGATTAATAAGAAAATAAAACCTCTTAAAGATTTACCAACCCCTCATGATGGTGATAATGAACTTATTATTACGCTTTTAGATAAATCATCTAAAATTGAAATAGAATTACATTATATTGTCTTCGAAAAAGCAAATGTAATCGCTAGAAACATAGTTATTTTAAATAAAGGCACGGATGCGATTAGTGTTCTAAAGGGAATGTCATACATGCTAACACTAAATAATAACGATTATGAAATATTAAATTTATATGGTATTTGGAACAGCGAATGTAATAAAGAATATACAACTATAAAACATGGTTTATATGTAAACGATAGTAAAACTGGTGCAAGTAGCAACCGTCATAATCCTTTCTTTATGATTAAAAATAAAGATGCAAGTTTTGATGCTGGTGAAGTCTATGCTTTTAATCTTGTTTACAGTGGAAATCACTACGAATCAGTTGAAGAAAATGTTGTTGGGCAAGTAAGAATAGAAGGTGGCATATCTCCTTTCTGTTTTGATTATGCCTTAAAAGCGAATGAATCTTTTGAGACTCCATTTGCAGTTATGACTTATTCAAGTAAAGGTATGAATAAAGCGTCACAAAATATGCATTATTTTGTAAACAATCATATAGTTAGTGGACCATGGGCGAACAAACCTCGACCAATATTAATTAATAATTGGGAAGCAACTGATTTTAAGTTTGATCAATCTAAACTGATGAAGATTGCAAAAACTGCTAAAGATTGTGGCATCGAATTATTTGTCCTTGATGATGGTTGGTTTAAAGGAAGAGACACTGATAAAGCAGGATTAGGTGATTATGGAGTTAATAAAAAGAAATTGCATAGTGGCTTAAATGGTCTAGCTAAAAAGATTAATAAACTTGGTATGAAGTTTGGTTTATGGTTTGAACCTGAAATGGTAAATCCAGATAGCAATTTATATAGAAATCATCCAGAATACGCCATTACTCATCCTGGATTTAAACCAAGCGAAGGACGTAACCAATTATGTCTAAACTTAGCTTTAAAAGAAGTTCAAGATTATATTATTGAAAACGTAAATAAAGTTTTAGATTCAGCAAATATTAGTTATGTTAAATGGGATTACAATCGACCAATTACTGATTTTTATTTAGAAAATGGTGAAACTGGAAAATTCTTTTATGATTATATTGTTGGCCTTTATCGAATTCTTAAAGAAGTCACATCGAAACATAAAGAAGTATTATTTGAAGGTTGTAGCAGTGGTGGAAATCGTTTTGATTTAGGAATTTTAAGTTATTTTGAACAAAATTGGGCAAGTGATGATACCGATGCTTATGAACGTAACTTTATTCAAAGTGGTTTATATTTAGGTTATCCTCAATCAACCATTGGTGCTCACGTTAGTGCAGTTCCTTCGCATAGTGCCTTAAGAGTTACCCCAATTGATACAAGATTTAATATTGCAAGTTTTGGCTGTCTTGGTTATGAACTTGATTTAAATCATTTAACTCCATTAGAGATAAAATTTGTTAAAAACCAAGTTAGTTTTTATAAGAAACATCGTGAGTTACTTCAATTTGGAACTCTATATCAATTTAGTTTTATGGAAAAGAGTAACCATTCGGAATTAATGGTTTTAAGTGAAGATAAAAAAGAAGCGATTATTGGCTACTTTAATGGTTTACAAACTTTAAGACCAGGAGTTACTAGATTAATTGCTAAAGACTTTAATGATAAAGATATCTATAAAGCAAGCGTTAGACCACAAGAACACAATTTAAAGTTATTTGGTGGTTTAATTAATTTTGTTTTACCAGTCAGATTAAATGAAAATGGCGCAATTATAAATACAGTAAGTAAACATAAAGGCTTCCCAATTGAAAAAGAAGAATATATCGTTAGTGGATCAATGCTCAATAGTGGAGCAATTAAACTTAATCAAGAATGGACTGGAGCTGGAATTGGTGAAGATGTTCGGGTATTAGGTGATTTTGGTAGTCGTTTATATTTTATAAAAAAAGAAGAAAGCAAATAATTTTGCTTGTATAATAAAAAGGTAAAGAAAAAGAGGCACATATATGGAAAGTGAAAAAACAATAGCATTATTAATTGATGGAGATAATATTTCTTATAAATATCTTCCAACAATTTTAAGTGAACTTAATAAGCAAGGAAGAATTGTTATTAAAAGAGTTTATGGAGATTTTAGTAGCAAGATACTTACTCCATGGCGTAATTGTGCCCTTAAATATAGTTTAACTTGTATTCATAATTATGCTTTTACAGTAAACAAATCTTCAACTGATAGTAGCCTCATTATTGATTGTATGGATTTACTTTACCGCGATAATATTGATATTTATTGTATTTGTTCTAGTGATAGTGATTTTATTCGTTTAATCCAAAGACTTAAGGAAGCTAATAAACAAGTCTTAGGAATGGGTGAAACAAAAACTGTTGAAGCCTTTAAATCTGCAGTTGATCGTTTCTATCCTTTAGGTGTGATTAAGGATTACTCTAAGACTAGTGGAAATAAAGTCTCTAAAGCGATTACGGATATTTTAAAGAATAAAGATGAAATTGATGCTCTTAATCTTGATGGTAGTAATATTGATGACGTCTATAAAGTACTTGTACTATATGTTAGTGAATTAACCGAAAAAGAAGATATGGTGCACTTAAGCAATTTATCTACTTACTTATATAAGCAACATCCAGAATTTGATGTTCGTAGTTATAAGTTTAGTAAACCACTTGATATTATTCGTAAATACAACGATACTTTCGATATTATTAGTGTTCCAAGTGAATCTGATCCAAGTAAAGTTAGTATCTATATTAAATTAAAAGGAACTAAATAGTGAATCTAAGTTTAAATTTATTACTTATTCTAAATGATGTCTGTCCAGAATATCCCGGTAACGCTTTATGGCCTGATGGTGGCGTTAAATGGCATGCCTGGGATTGGCATGTTTTAAGTTTATGTATTCCTGGATTTATTCTTTGTATTGTCTTTTTCTTTTTAGGAATTAAGTTTAGAAATAACCGCAAAGTTGCAAATATTATTTTATTTTGTACTGGGTTATTTTTAGCTTTAGCCGAAACTTATAAACAAATTTCTTATAATATGATTCGGGGATTTAGTATTTTTAATGGTTACGCTTGGGACGTTTTTCCTTGGCAGTTATGCAGTATTCCAATGTTTATTGCTTTAATTATTCCATTTGTTAAAAATAATAATCGACGAGATGTTTTAATTGCTTTTATGGCGGTATTTGGGATGATTGGTGGATTTGCGGCTTTATTTGTGAATCAAAATGGATTATTTAGTTGGGGAGACGTTGGAATTTATATTCATACGATTGTCTGGCATCTTGTCTTAATGATGTTAGGTTTCTTCTCTATTGGTTACCTTTCAATTGGTCAAGGTAAATACAAGCGTAATCTTAGGGTTGTTGGTTATACCTATATTATGGTTTTAGGTTTTAGTTTAATTGCTCAAGGAATAAATTTCTTTATTCCTACGCTACTTGGAGTTGATGATTGTCGAGCTATAAATACCAATATGTGGTATATCTCGATGTGGTATCCAAGTAATGTCTTTGTTCTTAAAGATATTTGGATGCTATCTCCTGGCATCCATGGATATGGGTGGATTCTTGCTTACTCAATATATATGGTCGCTTTAGGTCTAGCTGATTTACTTATAATCTCAATTTATTATTGGGTATATCGTTTATTTAGTTGGTTACACTTTAAACGTAAAGTAAGACGATTAGAAATGAATAATTAGAGGAAGATAAATATGGAATCATTATTACAAGGCGTAAATATTGTTGCTTATAAAAAGAATAATAAGATGTATGGGATGACTTGTGCTTGGGCAACGCACGTAGATTATAAAGAATTAATCTTACTTTTAGGTTCGCAAAGCGATACCGGAAATAATCTTGAAGTAGGGGACATAATTGGCGTTAGTAGTTTAGGCTTAAAGAATAAAGATTTAGCTCTTCATTTTGGTGAAAAGCATTCTTCATCTTTTGATAAGTTTAAAGGTATTAAGTATACCCTTGATGGAAACGCAATATTATTCCCTAATACTCATACAAATTTTGTTTGTGAAGTTATTAAAGTATCTCATCCATTAAGTAGTGAAGAAGATAATTTAGTCGAAGCTAAAGTCTTAAGCGAAGTTATTAATAACGAAGCTAAATTCTTAAGTATGGATGACATGAATTAGTCGTTTCTATATATTAAGTTTTTAAAGAGGAATACAAAGTTTATTCCTCTTTTTAATTACTTTATAAAATATTTAGCACTCTATATTGACAAGTGCTAAAATTGTAGTAATATTAAGGTGCGTGTAGGAGGATTAATATATGAATGAACAAGGATATGAAGATTATTCAAAAGATGATGATATTTTAAAGAAGTTTGGTCGTTTAATTACTGAAGAAGTTAAGTCTAATAAGATAGATCCAGTTATTGGTCGAGATGAAGAAGTACGTAAAATTGTGACGATACTTGCCCGTAAAACCAAGAATAATGTTATTTTGCTTGGTGAACCAGGTGTTGGTAAAACCGCGATTATTGAAGGTTTAGCTCAAAGAATAGTGCGTAACGATGTTCCTTTAACGCTTAAAGATAAGGAAATCTTTGAACTTGATATGGGCGCGTTGATTGCTGGCGCTAAATATCAAGGTGAATTTGAGGAACGTTTAAAAGCGGTTTTAAATAAGATTAAAAGTAGTGATGGGAAGATAATTTTATTTATTGATGAAATTCACCTTATTGTTGGTGCTGGTCGTACGCAAGGCGCCATGGATGCGAGTAATATGCTTAAACCAATGCTCGCTCGTGGAGAAATTATGTGTATTGGTGCAACAACTTTAAACGAATATCAACAATATATTGAAAAAGATAGAGCGCTTGAAAGACGTTTCCAAACTGTCATGGTTGAAGAACCAAGTAAAGAAGATACTTTATCTATTTTAAGAGGTCTTAAAGACCGTTTTGAAACTCATCATGGTGTAAAGATTACGGATAACGCTCTAGTAGCAGCAGTTAATTATAGTGTGCGTTACGTTACTAATAGGTTTTTACCAGATAAAGCAATTGATTTAATTGATGAAGCATGTGCTGAGACTCGTGTTGAAATTGAATCAATGCCTAGTGAACTAGATGAAGTAAGACGTAATATTCGTCAAAAAGAAATTGAAAAGTTTAGTCTACAAAATGAATCTGATGAACAATCTAAGTTGAGACTTAATAAACTTGATGATGAACTTGATAAATTACATGCTGAAGATGATAAACTTACTAAGACTTGGGAAAGCGAAAAGAAAGATATTCTTCGTAGTAAAGAACTCAAAAAAGAACTTGAAGAGAAGAAGTTTGCTTTAACAAAAGCTTATAACGAAGGCGATTATAAATTAAGTAGTGAGCTTCAATATAAGGAAATTCCTAGTATTGAAAAAGCGATTAACGATCTTGATTCTAGTAGTGCTAAAGATGGCTCTAAACGTATGCTAAGTGACGTTGTAACGGAAGATAATATTGCAAATATTGTTAGTAAGATGACAAATATTCCAGTATCTCGTATTGAAAAAGGTGATAAAGAAAAAGTTTTAGGTTTAGCTGATACCCTTAAGAAACGAGTTATAGGACAAGATGATGCAATTAATCTAGTAAGTGACGCTATAATTCGTCAAAGAGCAGGGATTAAAGATGCTAATCGTCCAGTTGGTAGTTTCTTATTTTTAGGACCAACTGGTGTAGGTAAAACGGAAGTTGCGAAAGCTTTAGCTCAAGCTTTATTTGATGATGAGCATAAGATTATTCGTCTTGATATGTCAGAATATATGGAAAAATATAGTGTTTCTAGGTTAATTGGTGCGGCTCCAGGATATATTGGTTACGAAGAAGGTGGCCAATTAACTGAACCTGTAAGACATAATCCATATAGTATTGTTTTATTTGATGAAATTGAAAAAGCTGATCCCGAAGTCTTTAATATCCTTCTCCAGATTATGGATGATGGAAGATTAACGGATAGTCAAGGTCGTTTAGTAGATTTTAAAAATACCATCATTATTTTAACAAGTAATATTGGTAGCGAAGAGATTCTTGAAGGTCATAAAGAGCTTGTTGCACCTTTGCTACATAAGACATTTAAGCCTGAATTCTTAAATAGAATTGATGAGATTGTTACATTTAACTCTTTAGGTAAAGATGTACAAAGAAAGATTGTTGATAAGATGCTTAATGATTTAAAGTTAAGACTTGCTGAAGAGTATTATAGTGTTAAATTCACTGACTCATTAAAGGATTATATTCTTGAAAGTAGTTATACTCCTCAATATGGTGCTCGACCAATTAAGCGATTTATTCAACATGAAGTTGAGACAACTTTAGCCCGTATGATTGTTGATGAAGAGATGAAACCAAACAAGAATTATCTTGTGGACTATAAAGATAAGAAGATTCTTGTAACGGAAGTCAAAGACTAAAAGTTTAAAAAAGATGGATGCTACCTTGCAATTTTAGCAAGTAGCATCCATTTTATTTTGGGTAGAATTTGGAAAAGTGCCATTTTTGAAGGCAAAATATATAGGAAAAGTGGCTAAAACTACCTACCAAATCTATAGGAAAAGTGGACAAAAATGAGTCGAAAATCTTTGGAAAAGTCATTTTCTCTTTATAAAAATTGGTTCAAAACATGGTAAAAAATATAAGAAAAGAGGTTACGGCATTAAACTTGCGTAACCTCTTTTAAAACTAAATTACAACTAAGCTAAAATATTAATTCTTCCATCACCATAAGCATTGCTATATTTTTCAGGAATCGTGCCATTTAATTCATCACGAATATAATTAACAAGTGCTTGGTTATCAATAGAAATATCTTTAGCAATAATTTCAGAATCTTTTAAGCAAGTATTACCATCACCTTCATTAAGGATGGTGTAATTTGCGCCAGCTACTGTATAAATCTTATCTTTATCAAGCAAAGTATCACCAACATAGACGTTTTTAATTCTTCGTTCGCCAGTAATTTCTTTAAGGATGTTATTGCTATCAACAACAACTGGAGTAGCAATTGTTGTATCAACATCGAATTTAATTCCTGAAACTTGTAAGAAACCACCAAATTCATTTGGAAGTTTATAAACACCAAATTCTAAGCAATCAAGGATACTTTGTCCACTTGCTTTAACCATACAAAGTTGATTACTAAAGGCTAAGGCAGCAATAGCTTGACCATAAGTAATGTTGCCTTTTGGAATATCTTTACGAACGCCACCGCCATTAACAATTGCAATATCAGCATCGGTAGTGTAACGGAAGGAATCAACACATAAATCACCTAAATTAGTTTCTTGTTTACGAACGATTCTCTTTTTAGTTTCTGGATCAAGAATTGTGAGATCATAATCAGTTTTGCCAACAACCTCATTTAATTTTTCATTAAATTCAGCTTGGATTTTTGCAATATAATCGCTAATTACCGCATCTTTTGTATCATATTCTTTTATAAGACCAGTCGACATACTGCCATCTTTATTAATGTAAAGCATCCCAAATGATTGAAATTGAGTTCCAGTTGAAGAAAGTAAAACTCTATCGCCATCTTTATTTTTAACACGGTCGCCTTCAATAACACTATGAGAGTGACCATCAAGAACAACATCAATTCCATTAGTATTTTTGATTAATTCTTCACTCATATATGGTGATAAATCAGCTGTAGAACCTAAGTGTGATAAAGCGATAACGTAATCTGCTCCTTCGTTACGTGCTGAATCAACTGCGGTTTGCACGGATTTATAAAGTTCACTTCCATCACCTTGGGAGAATCCATAAATAAAATTACCATCAGCATCTTTAAAATAGGCAGGAGTGGAGGAGGTAATTGTCGTTGGTGTAGTCATACCAACATAAGCAATCTTTACATCATCATATTCTTTAATAACATATGGTTCTAAAACTGTTTTATTCGTTTTTAAATCCATAAAATTAGCGGAAACATAAGGGAATTTTGCTTCTTTAGTTAAATCTAAGAAAGTACTCATTCCATAATCAAATTCATGGTTACCTGGGATAGCAACATCGTAACCAACTTCATTCATAATTTCAGTTATATATAAACCTTTAGAGATAGTACCAATAGTGTTACCTTGAATAGCATCTCCACAATCAACTAAAGATACATAATTTCCTTCGGCTAATAAATCTTTTTTGCATTGTGATAATTCAGCATACCCAAGGGTTTTATCGTCGCCAACTTGACAATGGACATCATTAGTATAAAGAATTGCTAAATTCTTATCTAATTTTGCTTCTACTGCAGGGCACTCTTTGCATTCTTCACAAGTACAATCAGACGATTTGCAACCTGTAAGAGCAAAAGCTAATGCTAATAATAGTATTAATCTTTTTTTCATATGTTTTATATTTTCCT
>JBAYXD010000025.1:0-15503 GCA_041673725.1 Bacilli bacterium
ATTATATTAGTTATAATAGGAGTGTCAATATTTAGGTATAATTTGTGTAAAAATTGGTCACATACTTTCTAGCCTTAGGCCATTAAACTAAGGACTATCTGCTTAATAATAAAATTAGTTATAAATTTAAAATTAAGCTCATAATTATACCTAATTTTTCTTTATAAGGAGGAAATAATTATTTTATGAAGAAAAATATTTCAAAACTTTTGTTTGTTGCTGCTTCTACTTGTTTATTAGCTGGCGTTGTTAGTTGTGGTAATGGTGGTGATACTCCAGATACTCCTAAAGATACTTATAAAGTAGCTATGGTTACTGATTATGGCGATATTACCGATCAATCATTTAACCAAGCAACTTATGAAGGTTGTAAAGAATGGTGTGATGCTAATAGTACCGCTTTCACTTATAAGAAACCTGCTGATAACACAACAGCTTCTAGAGTTCAATCTGTTGATGCAGCTATTGAAGAAGGATATAACGTTATTGTTATGCCTGGTTATGCTTTCGCTGAAACTATCGAAGAAGTTGCAACAGCCAACGCTGATGTAAAATTCATTGCCCTTGATGTTGCAAAAGGCGATTTACTTGCTGCGCACTTTGGTGCTGCTTATGATTACAATCCTGATAATGAAAAATGGTCAAGTTACACCTTACCATCAAATGTTTATTGTGCAGTTTATCAAGAAGAATTATGTGGATATATGGCTGGTTATGCAGCCGTTAAAGAAGGATATACAAAACTTGCATTCTTAGGTGGTATGTCTGTTCCTGCAGTTGTTAGATATGGTTATGGATATATTCAAGGTGCTGATGCTGCTGCTGGAGGTGCTGCTATTGAAATAAAGCATGCATATGGTAACCAATTCTTTGGTGATGCCGATATTAAAGCTCGTACAGATACATGGTATGCTGCTGGTACTCAAGTAACCTTCGCTTGTGGTGGTGGTATTTATACTTCTGCTTGTGAAAGCGCTAAAGCTGTTGGTGGCAAAATTATTGGTGTTGATGTTGATCAATCTTATACCATTAATAAAGCTTATGGTGATGGAATGTGCATTACATCAGCAACAAAAGGTTTAGCTCCATCTGTTAAGGCTAAATTAAATGCTGTTATAAAAGATGGAAAATGGGAATCAAAAATTGAAAATTTAGGCTTGGTTTCAGGTACTGATGTTGATAGTAATTATGTACAATTACCAACTGCTTCTTGGTCAATGACTAAATTTACACTTAGTGATTATAAAGCACTCGTTGCTAAGATGTATGCTGGAACAATTACAGTTTCAAATGCTATTGATGCTGCTCCAACTGTTAGTTCGACTACTAAAGTAGATTATCAAGGTAATATTAAGTAGTCAGTTTTTAATTGAAAAAGGGAGGTTTTAAGCCTTCCTTTTTCATAAGTATAATGTAATATGCATAGTAATTTATGCTGAGGGAGAGTTCTTTATGGAAGACAAATACGTAATTGAAATGCTTCACATTACAAAAAAGTTTCCTGGAATTGTAGCAAACGAGGATATAAGTTTGCAATTAAAAAAAGGGGAAATCCATGCCCTACTTGGTGAAAATGGTGCTGGAAAATCCACTCTCATGAGTGTACTTTTTGGTCTTTATACCCCCGAGGAAGGTATCATTAAAAAAGATGGTAAGGTTGTTAGTATTAAAAATCCAAACGAAGCTACTTCGCTTCATATTGGAATGGTTCACCAACATTTTAAATTAGTTGGAGTTTTCAGCGTATTAGACAATATTATTTTAGGAGCGGAGACCACTAAATATGGTTATTTAGATCGTAATGCTGCTCGTACTAGAGTTAAAGAACTTTCTAAAAGATATGGACTTTTTATTGATATCGAAGCAAAAATTGAAGATATTACAGTAGGAATGCAACAAAGAGTTGAAATTCTTAAGATGTTATATCGAGATAACGATATATTAATTTTTGATGAGCCTACTGCTGTTTTAACCCCGCAAGAAATCGATGAGTTAATGCAAATTATGAAAAACCTCGCTCATGAAGGCAAATCCATTCTTTTTATTACTCATAAACTTGATGAAATCATGGCGGTTGCCGACCGTTGTACCATTTTACGTAAAGGAAGACTAGTTGGAGTTGTTAATGTAAAAGACACAAACAAAGAAGAACTTTCTAAAATGATGGTTGGTCGTAAAGTTCAACTCGTTGTTCAAAAAGACAAATGTAAAACCGGTGATACATTAATGAAAGTTGATAATTTATGCATGACTGATAAAATCCATCATATCTTATCGGTTAATAACGTTTCATTTGATATTAAGCGGGGAGAAATACTTTGTATAGCGGGAATTGATGGCAATGGTCAAACAGATTTAATCTATGGGATAACTGGAATTGATAAAATTAAATCGGGAAAAGTTTTCTTGAAAGGGACTGATATTGCTAATTTACAAATTAGAAAACGTAATTTGCTTGGTATGTCACATATTCCTGAGGATCGTCAAAAATATGGTTTGATATTAGATTATTCTCTTGAAAATAATCTTATCATGGAGAGTTATTTTACTCCAAAATTTGAAAAATTTGGTTTTTTACGTAAAAAAAATATTCGAAAATACGCTTTAAAACTTATTGATGAATATGATATTCGTTCTGGGCAAGGGGCAATTACGAAAGTTCGAAGCATGTCTGGTGGAAATCAACAAAAAGCTATTATAGCTCGTGAGTTAGATCGTAATGCTGATTTGCTTGTTGCAGTTCAACCAACTAGAGGACTTGATGTTGGTGCTATTGAAGGAATTCATAAGCAACTCATTAAAGAGAGAGATGAGGGCAAGGCTGTTTTACTTGTATCTCTTGAGCTTGATGAAGTTTTAAGTTTATCAGATAGAATCCTTGTGATGCACAAAGGAGAAATTGTTGGTGAATTTGATCCAAAGAAAACCACTCGTCAAGAACTTGGATTATATATGGCTGGTGCAAAACGTGATTATGTTAAATTTCCAACAAGAGAGGTAAATGAAAATGGAAAATAAAAAATGCGTTTCTCCTAAGAAGGATAATTTTTTTCTTAGAGCTCTTAAGTTGGAAGGTGTTCAATCAGTTTTAGCTTCAATTGTTTGCATAATTATTGGTTTACTTATTGGTTATATTGTTTTGCTTTGTATTAATCCTGGTGGAGCTTGGGATGGAATTATGACTATTATTAAAAATTTCATGGGTTTTACTAAAACAAGTTTGAGGCTTAAATATCTTGGCCAAACATTAGCAAATACAGCTCCGTTAATCATGACTGGTTTATCAATTTTATTTGCTTATAAAGCCGGTTTATTTAATATTGGTGCTGCCGGTCAATATACTGTTGGGGCTTGTGCTTGTTTATATGCGGGTATGGTGTGGAATCTTCCATGGTATCTTTGCATGATTTGTGCAATTATTGCTGGTGGAATTTGGGGTGCTTTAGTCGGATTCTTTAAGGCTTACTTAAATGTTAATGAAGTTATTTCAGCGATTATGCTTAACTGGATTGGTTTATATTTGACCAATATCATTATTACTGGTTCTTCTGCTTGGGACACGACTAAACACGAGACCTTTCCATTATCGAATTATGCAAACGCATTATTACCAAATTTAGGTTTGGATAATGTTTTTGGTGGTAGTAAGTATGTTACAATTGCTATCTTTATAGCTATATTGTTTGCTGTAATTATTATGTTAGTTTTGAATTTAACAACTTTTGGTTACGAACTCAAGGCTACTGGTTTTAATAAGAATGCTGCAAAATATTGCGGGATGAAAGAAAAAAGAAATATAATTCTTACTATGTTCATTTCTGGGGGTCTTGCTGGTTTAGGAGCATCACTTTATTATCAAACAGGTATTCAACCTTGGTACGCTAATTCAACTGTTCCTGCAATGGGATTTACTGGAATTAGTGCTTCGTTCTTAGGTGGACTAAATCCAATCGGAACAATTTTCTCAGCTTATGTTATTACTCATATTAATAGTGCTGGAGCTCAACTTGATACCGCTTATTATAGTGCTCAAATTAGTGATTTAATTAGCGCAATAATTATTTATTTATGTGCTTTTGTTGGCTTTTTCAAGATGTACCTTGTTAAAATTCTTAATAAAGACAATCTTCAAAGCAAAAGTTTTAAAAGAAATAAAACGCCGTCTGATTCGTCGAATCAAGGAGGTAAATAATTATGGATATGGTAGCAATTATCGTTCAATACACGCTTGTATTTGCATCAGTTTTAGCTATTGTTGCATTGGGCGGGATGTTTAGTGAACGTAGTGGTGTTATTAATTTAGGCCTTGAAGGAACGATGGTTATTGGTGCCCTTGGAGGTGCTCTAGCAATGAGATATCTTCCTTCTGATTTGAATGGGGTATTAGTAGTTTTTATTGTTATATTAATAAGTATTTTATCTGGAGTTGTTTATTCATTGTTGCTTAGTTTAGCAACAATTACATTTAAAGCAGACCAAACTATAACTGGTACTGCCTTAAATATTTTAGCTCCTGCACTTGCAACAGTAGTTGTTAAAGCAATTACACTTAATGAAGATGGTAAAGCTACTCCAAAACTTGATTATACTAGTTTGCAAGATAACTTTGTATTCAAGATGGGAGACGTTAATGTTTCATGGATTATTCCTACAATTTTAATTCTCGTTGCAACTATAATTTTGCTCTTTGCTTTTAAAAACAAAGATAAAAAACAAAAGAAAGTTGGTTTTATTATTTCTGGGATAATTGCTTTTGTTGGTGTTGTTCTTGCAATATTATTTGGTACTAAAGTTTTAGGGGTGATAACTTTTGATTGGGGATTATTCATTCTTTTATTGGGTGTTGGGTTATTTGAACTTGCTAAGATTTTATTATCTATTAAAAAGAAAGAAAAAGTTAAAACTAAATCGATTATTATGACGGTTGTTTTCTTTGCGTCAGCTATACTTGTATTAGTTCTAATTCTTATTGGATTCCTTTCTTTACTTACAATGAATTGGTTCATTCCATTAATGATCGTTCTTGTCTGTATTTCATATTATGTTATCTACAATACTAAATTTGGACTTAGATTAATGTCTTGTGGAGAAAATCCTGCAGCTGCTGATGCGGTTGGGATTAACGTTATAAAGATGCGATATATTGGTGTTATAATTTCAGGATGTTTAGCTGGAATTGGTGGTATAGCTTTTATTGCAAGCGTTAACTCATCATGGTCGTTTGATGTTGGTGTTAGTGGGTTTGGATTTTTAGCTCTTGCAGTTATGATTTTTGGTCAATGGAAACCAATAAATATCATGCTTGGTGCTATTTTATTCGGTTTCTTTAGGGCGATTGGTTTAACTTATGTTGAAATTCCATTTTTGAATAATATGAATCTTAACTCGACATGGTATGCCATGCTTCCTTATATTGTTTGTTTAATTGTCCTAGCGTTTACATCAAAGAAATCTAGAGCTCCAAAGTCAGAAGGTATACCTTATGATAAGAGCGCAAGATAGCACAAACTTTCGTTTATATTTTGATTAATGTTTTGAAGCAATAATTATTTAAATATAGAGATCCTACGATCTCTATATTTTTCTTTATATTTTAGGAATTTAGATTAAAATATTAAATATGGAAATATTATTAGCAACTTCAAAAAATATCAATCGAATCTTAAAAATTTATGAGAGTGCCAAAAAGTTTATGGAAAGCGAACATAATCATCAATGGCATGCTGGGTATCCTGGTTTTAAGATGGTCAAAGCAGAGATTAAAAAGAAAGAATTATATGTAATAAAAGACAAAGACGTAATAGTTGGCGTATTTGCATTTATTATTGGTGTTGATCATACCTATTTAAAAATTGATGGTGCCTGGCTTAATGATGAACCATATGGAACAATTCATAGATTAGCAAAGATTGGCGAAGCAAAAGGAATTTTAGAAGCGGCATTAAATTTCTGTTTAACAAAAGTAGATAATATTAGAATTGATACTAAAGACACTAACATTTCAATGAATAATAAATTATTATCTATTGGTTTTAAACGAACTGGGATAATTAAAATTGATAATGGTGAAGACAGAATTGCATATCAATTTGTAAAGGAAGGAAAAAAATAATATGTATTGTCATAATTGTGGAAAAGAAGTTCCTGACGATGCAAAATTTTGTCCTAATTGTGGTGTAGATCTTTCGTCTATTACTAAAAAAGATGATGTTTACCCTATAAGCGATGAGCATCCTTATGTTAATAACGAAAACAATAATTCAAGCGTATTTAATAATGGAAAAAGTAAAGGAGCAAATAACTTTTCAATTATAGGTTTTATTTTTTCTTTTATTTTACCAGTCTTTGGTTTAATTTTTTCAATTATTGGATTAAATAATGATAAAAAAGAAAATAAAAATAGAAATGGTTTTGCCATTGCTGGAATAATAATTTCATCAATATGGATCATCATTTATTTAATGGCTTTTATTTTGCGATATGTTCAATTATAGGGTATTTTGCCGTGTGGATTGTTAAATATAATAAAATTAAAACGCGTGGTGCATATGTGCATCACGCGTTATTTTATTAAAGCTTAATCTTTTTATCTTCAATTTGACTTTTATAAGTTGATATTTGTGAATCAACATCAAGTTCTTTGAATTGATTCATATAAAGTTCGTAATAATAGCCTTTTTTATTCATTAAGTTAACGTGATTACCATCTTCAATAATCTTACCATCTTTCATAACAATGATACGGTCACAATCAACAATAGTTGATAATCTATGAGCAATGATAATAGACGTTCTGCCAGCAAGCATTTTGTTTACCGATTTTTGAATGACCGCTTCAGTTTCGGTATCGATTGAAGAAGTAGCTTCATCAAGAATCAATATTGCGGGATTTCGTACAAGAGCACGGGCAAAAGAGATTAATTGTTTTTGACCTTGAGACAATTCATCACCTGAGTCTTTAAGAATAGTGTTGTAGCCATCCTTTAATGTCATGATGAAATTGTGGACATCAAGTTTTTTACAAACATCAATAATCTCTTCGTCAGAAGCATCATGTTTTCCATATTTAATATTATCTTTTACACTACCCTTGAAGATGAATGGACTTTGTTGAACGTAACCAATGTTACTTCGAATCCAACCAACAGATCTTTGCTTATAATTAACGCCATCAATAAGAATCTCTCCAGTTGTTGGTTCGTAGAATCTACAAAGTAAATTGACTGTAGTGGATTTCCCAGAACCAGTTTCACCAACAATAGCACAAGAAGTACCTTTTCTAATATCGAGATTCATGTCATGAATAACTTCTAAACCATTATTGTAGGAGAAGCAAACATGGTTAAATGTAATGTTTCCTTCTAGTTTTTCAAAATTCTCTGTTTTGTTATGAAATAAATCACCATATTTATTAATAACTTCTGGAGTATCAACAAGAGATGGCTTTGTATTTATTAAACTAAAAATCTTTTCAACACTAGCTTGGGTTGCCATTAAATCACTAATGATTTCGCTAAATTCACTGATAGGATTATAGATGCTGCCAACAAAACCAAGGAAAATAATAAATGTTCCTATATTATAAGTGACACTATCTTTTACACCAAATAACGGGAATACAATAATAATAATTGCAGTTGTTAAAGTGCTTAAAAAATTAATTGATGGATAATAAGGAGCGCTTACATTTCCAGCTTTAAATCTCTTTTTACGGACATCTTCGGTTGTATCATCACATTCTTTATATATGGTTTCTTCAATAGCCATAGTTTTAATAGTTTTGTTACCATTAATACATTCAGCAAGCCAACGAACAAAATTACTGTATGCATTTCTAGCAATACGATGGTGTTTTAAAATTGTTTTTTCAAAGAATAAAGTTAAAACAGCAATAATAGGGGTAGTTGCAAGAATGATTAAGGATAACTTCCAATCAGTAACAAACATTGTTATAAGTGTAAATAATAAATCCATTGAAATCCAAAAAACTCTAAGAACACTATATGACATTACATCCCCAATACTTGCAGCATCGTTTTGTAAACGTGCAATTAACCAACCGGATGGTGTTTTGTCATAGTAACTAAAGGACAATTCTTGAATTCGCTTAAATGCATCACGTCTCAAACTGGTCATAATTGTCATTTCAAAATAATTCATTGTAAAGAAAGTAACAAAAATACAAACACTTCTAAAAACTATCATGCAAGCATATAGAATTACAAAATTCATAAATGTTAAAGAAAAATGGAATCCTAGAATATTTGCATGTAAAATGACATCAAAGACCGAAGGCTCCATTGCAAAATCGAAAGCAGCATTAGTTAATGCATAATTCATAGAAGGAATAAAAGAAGAATCAAAGAACGATGTTCCGACCATACTTAAAAAGATTAATATAATTAATTTCCAATGTGGTACTAAATATCTAAATGCATCTTTCCATGCATGTAGATCAACCTTTTCTATTTTATCTTCTTCTTGAAATACTTCGCTTGCCATAATTTACACCATTTTTGTTTGAATATCATATATTCGTTTATAAAGTCCATCTTGTTTTACTAAATCATCATGTTTGCCCATTTCGCTAATAACTCCATTCTCTAATACAATAATTAAATCAGCATCGCGAGCAGTGGAGATTCTATGAGTAATAATGAAAGTAGTAGATTTCTTTTTTGCTTCTTGTAAAGATTGTCGTATTTGATAATCGGTTTCCGTATCAACTGCACTTAAGCTATCATCAAAAACAATAACTGGGGCACCAGTAATAATTGTTCTAGCGATTGCGACACGTTGTTTTTGACCACCAGACAAGGTGGTTCCTCTTTCACCAACTGGAGTTTTATATCCATTTTTAAATTGTAAAATATTGTCGTGAATATGACTTATTCTCGAAGCATATTCTACATCATCATTGGTTGCTTGAGGTTTAGCAATCTTAATATTATCTTCAATTGTTTTGCTGAAGAGGAATGGATCTTGAAGAACTGTAGAGACCTGACTTCTTAAATAATGTCTTTGAAGATCTTTAATGTTATAGCCATCAAGGAAAATATCTCCTGATGAACAGTCATAAAGTCTTGTTAATAAGAAAGCAAGAGTGGTTTTTCCACAACCTGTTTTCCCCATAATTGCAACTGTTTGCCCTGCGTTAACTTTAAAACTTATGTTTTTGAGCATTGGTTCTTTAGCGTCACAAAACATAAACGAAACATTTTTAAATTCAACATCACCTTTGATTTCAGGTGTAATTCCAGAATATAAATCTTCCATTGGTTCATCTAAAATCATATTGATTCTTTCAAGCGAAGCGTTTGCACGAGCTAAATTAGATAATATCGTTGCTAAATCTCGAATTGGCCAGACCATCATATTTGTGAAAGTAAACGAGACATAAAATGTTCCAAGTGAAATTCCATTTGGATCACCTTTACTCCCTAAATAATAAAGATAAAAACCATACATTGTTGTTAAAGCAATTTGACTAAAAACAAAAATATCACTACTGGAATAGAAGAAAGCACTTAATTTGCGCCAATGCATATATTTATCTCGGTAATCCGTGATATATTTTTCAAAATCTTCAATTTCGAATTCTTCATTATTAAAAGCTTTTACAAGACGTACAGAGCTTAGATTTTCTTCAATTTTTCCCGACATATCAGATTCACTATCATCAGTAATTTTGTATCGTCTTCTAACTTCTTTAATAAGGAAGAAAGAGTAAATAAACATCAGTGGCATGAGTGCAAGTGACACTAAAGCGATTTTTATATTTGTAATCGATAGCAAAATAAATGAAAAGGCAACGATATAAACGGTATACATTATCATGTGCATATCTTGCGCAATGAATCTTCTAAAAACCTCTTCATCACGAGTTGCTGCTTGTAAGATATCACCTGTTGGCATTGATTTGATGACGTTATATGGTAGTCGTTCAATATGGAAAAATAATTCTGATTGCATGTTTTTGCTAAACTTGCTACTAAAGTAACTTCTCATGATTAAACGAGTCATTAAAAAAAGCATATTAACAAGAGTAAAACATAATAAAATTATTGCAAAAATCCATATGTTTGAGGATAAGAAAGTAATACCACCAAAAGTGTTGATAAACCATTCCTCAATGATGTTGTTTGCGCCATTAGAGGTGATTAACATTTCCATTGTTATTGGGGAATTATAGGTTAAACCATTTTTATTTTGTGTAGTTAAAATATCAATTAAGACCTTGCTACCATATGTTGAAAGTAATGAAACAAAGACAGTAAAAAGTAAAATTACAAAATATGTAAAATAAACAAACTTACATCCTTTAAGATAAATCTTCATTGCTTTGTTAAATTTAGTCATAATCTATATTTTATCAAAATAGATATTAAAGTAAATATGATAAGAGTTTTATTTATGATATTATATTTACATGAAATTAGATGACAAAAATGTAAGTCAAAAAGATATCTACACTCTAAAAGAAGATGATAAAAAAGAAGAGCCAAAAGAAACTAACAAAGATAAAAAGAAAAAGAAGTGGAAATACTTTTTTTACCTCGCTTTTATTTTAATTGTTACTGGTGTTGTTTTAGCTGTTTCTTTAACGCAAGGAAATACTGCGGAACAAATTTATATTTTGTTTCAAGAAATGAATTGGAAGTATTTTGCTATTTTATGTACGGCAATTGTATTTAATTTTTTCCTTTGTTCTTTTATTTTGTGGCTTTATGTGAAACTTTATAGCAAGCATTATAAATTCCATCAAGCAACAGCCAACCAAGCAATCGGTACTTTTTATAATGGAGTTACTCCAGGATCAAGCGGCGGTCAAGTCGCTCAAATTTATACCTTTAATAAACAAGGTGTAACAATTAGCAATGCTGCAAGTGTTATGGTTATGTCTTACATTGTCTATCAATGTTGTTTAATTATTATGGGAATTATTAGTGTTGCAACCCATGCAAAAGATTTCTTAAGTTTTCAAACGATTGATATAACAATTAATGGTGCAGTTATTCCTATTCCAATCACAATTTTTATTGTTTTAGGTTTTGCTCTTAACGTTTTAGTAATTGTCCTTTTAATGTTTATGTCAACATCTAATAGATTTCAATCATTTGTTTGTGGAAAGGGAATTAATTTTTTAGCAAAGATTCATCTTGTTAAACATCCAGATGAAACAAGACTTAATGTGCAAACACAAGTTGAAAACTTTAGAGTTGAATTTAGGCGTCTTCAATCTAATATTCCTTTTACTATTTTAGTATCAGTGCTAACTTTTATTTCATTAATTATTACTGATTCTTATCCATTTTATTGTGGTTTAGCATTAAATGGCTTCCAAACCTTTAATACTGCATGGGAAACTGTTGATAAAATATTCTTATCGGTTGTTTACACTAATTTTCATCAAATGATTACTGGTTTAATTCCGCTTCCTGGTTCTAGTGGTATTAGTGAATACATTTTCGTTAAATTATTTGGTAGTTATTTCAATGCTACAAACTTTGCTTCTGAAGGTGGCATCAATGCAGTAATGCTTCTTTGGCGTTTCATGACCTTCCATATCCCATTCTTAATTTGTGGAATTGTTTCTGCAACCTATAAAACTCGTGGTATTCCAAAAGAAGATCGTATCATGCCAACAGATAAAAAAACTTATTATACTATTCAAATGGAAACTTATGATGAACGTAAAGCATCGAGTGATTCGGTGTACAAAGCAAGTATAATTGGTCGTCAAGAAAACTTAGCTAAAAAAATATTTGATAAAAATAACAAAAAAGGTGAAATTCCTAACGATAATGATAGTAAAGGAGATAAAGACAAAAAATGAACATTTGTATTTTTTCTGATACTTACATTCCAGAGGTCAACGGGGTTGCAACAAGTGTTTCTTCGCTTTTTCAATCACTCAAAAAACGTGGACAGAATGTTTACCTTGTTACAACTGGAGATGAAAAAACAGCTGGATATAAAGACCATATTCTAAGAATTAAAGGCTTAGAACTTAAAAAACTTTATGGATATCGAATGACCCCACTTTTTAATCAAGATGCTTTTAAGATTATTGAAGATTTAAAAATTGATGTAATTCATATAAATACACCTTTTTCAATAGGCCAATTTGGATTTACTGTCGCTTCAAAATTAGGGATACCAGTTGTCTATACTTACCATACTATGCTTGAAGACTATACCTATTATGCTACGAAAGGTTATTTTGATCGCTTTTCTAAATGGACAATTCGTGAATTTTCACGATCAGATATGGAAAGATCTACTGAAATTATTGCTCCAAGTGATAAAACCATGAATTATTTAAGAAGCATTAATATCAAAAAGTATATTAACGTTGTTCCAACTGGTTTTGATTTTAGTCGCTTTAAAAACGTGAAAGATAATGATCAGCACGTTTTAGATATTAAAAAGAAATATGATATTGGTGAAGATAAAAAGGTTCTTCTTTGTTTAGGAAGAGTTGCAAAAGAAAAAAGTTTTGATGTGATTTTAAGAGGGTATGCGACTTATTTAGATAAATATCCTGAAAATGATTCAATTATTTTATTTGTTGGTGATGGTCCTCAACTTGAGAGTTTAAAAGAACTTGCTAACAAATTAAAAATCGATAAGCGAATCCGTTTTACAGGTAAAGTAAATGTAAACGAAACTCAATATTATTATCATTGTAGCAATTTATTTTTAAGCGCTTCAATCAGTGAAACTCAAGGGTTAACATTTATGGAAGCTATGGCTTCTTATGTCCCTATTTTTTGCCGATTTGATAATAACTTAGTTGGTATAATTGAGAATAACTCAACCGGTTTTTTCTTTATGGAGGATAATGAATTTGCCGAAAAATTGCACTATATTTTATCGTTAGATAAGGATAAAATGACAGAGATTGAAAATCAAGCATTCAAATCAATTGATAAATTTAGTGAAAAGAATTTTTACGACAATATAATTAATGTATATGAAAGAGCAATTAGAAGAAATTGGTAAAAGCCAAACATTAAGAGGCTTTGTTGTTAAAGGGGACAACGTTGTCCTTGATTTTGGAACTTTTAAATTAAAAATTCTTCCTGAAACTTATGAAGAATTTAAGTTTTATATTGGTCGCGAATACGATAAAGAATTTTTGAAGAATTGTTTGTTGATGAACGAAAAAAATGAAGTTATTCGCTATGTTTTAAATAAAGTTAATAAGCACAATTATTGTGAAAGTGATATTGTTAAAAAAGTTGATAAAAAATTTAGTGATTTTGATAAAAGTTCAATAACTAATGCAATTAGCGATTTAAAACGTGATAAATGCATAAATGACACTGAGTATGTTAATCAATATATGGATTATTTTCTTAGTGGTTGTTATGGGAAATATTATATTATTAACTATTTCAATTTAAAGAAAATTGATTCAAAAATTATATCGAAATTGGTTTTTGATGACGATGTTGAAAAGCAGAAAGCTGAAAGTTATTTTAATCTTATAAAAAACAAGTATGTTTCTAATAATATAGCAAAACAAAAAAAGAAGATTTATGAGCAGTTATTAAAGCGTGGCTTTGATGCAACTATGGCTTTGGACCTTATAAATTCAATAGTTGTTAACCCTGAACGTGAAGAAAAAGCGCTAGTTAAGTCTTATATTAAAGCAAAAAATAAATATAAGGATGTCATTAGCGATCATAATATTAGAACGGATAAAATTATTAGTTATTTGGTATCAGAAGGATATGACTACGACGATATAAAAAGTGTTATGTTGAAAGATGAGAAAGGAGATATTGAAGATGATTAAAGATTTAAAAGACGGGGCTAATGCAAGTGGAGTTTATTTGATTAAGAGTTGTGTAAGGGGAGTTTCTTCTTCATCGAGCGCAAATTCATATTTAAATATTATTCTTCAAGATAAAAGTGGAACAATTGATGCTAAAAAATGGGATGCATCACAAGATGATTTTGAAAAATTTGTTCATGGAACGGTTCTTCGAATTGATGGAACAGCCTATTTATATCGAGATAAACTACAAATTAAAGTTCTTGATGCCTTTATGGTAGATCAAAATGAAATTGATGTTTCAACTCTTATTATTGATTCACCAATTCCTTTAGAGGAACTAGTGAAACAATTTAATTTTTATAAGGATAGTGTAAAAAATGCTGATTGCAAATTGATTCTTGACAGCGTTTTTAAAAAATATTACAAATCATTTATTGATTTTCCAGCAGCTGTGACTTGTCACCATGATTTTTATCATGGTTTAATTTATCATACGGTTTCAATGTGCAATTTAGCTGCTGCAATTTATAAGAATTATCCTGATGTTGATTACGATATTTTAATTAGTGGGTGTTTATTACACGATATTGGCAAAGTAGTTGAATTTAGTGGACCAATTGCAACTAAATACACTCTTGAAGGAAATTTACTTGGCCATATTTCAATTGGTATGGCGATTGTAAAAGAAATCGCCGACGAAAATAAAATTGAAAGCGAAGTACCTTTACTTTTAGAGCACATGATTTTATCTCACCATGGTAAACAAGAGTTTGGTTCGCCAGTTTTACCTGAAACACGTGAAGCTTTACTTCTATCAATGATTGATGAAATGGATAGTAAAATGATGGTTCTTGATAAAGCTTATAAAGATGTTAACGAAGGCGAGACAACTGATAGAATCTTTGCTCTTGATGGACGAACATTCTATAAACCTCATAAACATTAAAAAAATTCTGTCCCATTAAAGGACAGAATTTTTATTTAAGACTATTTTTTAATTTGTCAGCAACTGAAGGAAGATTCACATTTCCATATTTATTCATCTCTAATTTCAAACCATCTGGAGCATCATAACGAGGAATTACATGGACATGAAAATGTTTAACACTTTGTCCAGCAGCTTCGTAACAGTTGGTTAAAATGTTGACGCCTTTTGCACCAAGAGAAGTTATATCAACTTGGCCAATTCTTTGAGCAACATTCATGACTTTGTTCATGATGTCTTTTGGTGTTGATAAAAAACTATCGTAGTGCTCTTTAGAAATTACGAGACAATGTCCATAACTTACAGGGTTAGTGTCTAAAAAAGCCATGACATCATCATCTTCATAAATAATTATAGTGTCGATTTTTTTATCGGCAATTTTACAAAAAATACAATTTGGATCAAATTTCATATATCGTATCTCCTTCCTTATATTATATATACTATTTAAAAAGACCACACTAGGTGGTCTTTAAATTTTTACTAATTTTTGAATAAATCTGGATAAGTTATCTTAAAATAATCGTAAATTGATTGATCATTATAGATGATTTCTAAGTCTTCAATATAATGAGTGAAAGCAGTAGTTTTATAAGTTGTGCCACTTCCGATTGTATAACCAATCTTACGGCTAATCTCTTCTTGCTTTAATCCGCTAGCAGCAGTGTTATCATAAGCGTTTTCACCACCAATAGTTAACTTAGCTTGCGAAGGAGCTTCAAGAACTTCAAC
>JBAYXD010000026.1:0-15377 GCA_041673725.1 Bacilli bacterium
GACATATAAAAGGAAAGATTTTTTGTTTTATCAAGAACCGTCAATAGATTCTTCTGCTTCTTTACGAGATTTAATGTTATATGCCAAAAAAGAAGGATTAATTTTAGGAGCTTTTAGGATGGTTAATCGTGATGAATTATTCCTAAATAAGGTGATATCACCGATATTAATTCCAATTCTTGAAAATAACATGATGCATATGGTTCTTGTCAAAAAGATTAAGAAGAATAAATGTCAAATATATGATCCAAGTATTGGTGTATATTATTTAAACAAAAAGAAACTTCTTAATATTTGGAATGGTGAATATTTAGAAGTTATTCAAACGCTTGGAAGTGATTTTACGCTTAAAAAAATAGAACTCATTCCAAAGAGAATGACGATTTTGACGATGTTTTTTGAGATTTTGAGTTTTGGGTCTTTGATTGCGGCTCTATATTTTATAGATGGAAAATTTTCTTTTTACGTCTCATTAAGTCTATTTGTTTCTTATATTGTTTTTGAGTTTATATATCGGAAAATACTCATTCAATCGATGAAATACTTTGATAATCATTTAATTGTAAGTGAGTTTGCCCTTAATCATCATGATTTTAAAACACGATATGCAGATATGACTCAATTTAAGATTTTAGCAGTTTCTAATCCTATCCAATTATTATCCTTAATTATGATGACAATTTTTGGAATTGTAGTGTTAGGAATCAATAGCCCATTTAATCTTTTATCGATTGGTATGATTATTCTTTTTCAAATTATATTCAAAGTATTTGAAAAATATACTTACGAATATAAACGAAATAAGATAGATACAATCGAAAAGAATCTAAATTATGATGTAAATATACCAACAAAAGTTTTTGTTAAAAGAATAAGTGCTTTAAATTATGAAACTTATCGTTATGTATCTTATTGCAATCTTAAAAGATATATTATGGTTTTCTTAATAATTGCTTTGTCTTTGCTTTACGTAAATTTAAGCGAAGTAAATTCATTAAATTTTATGCTTTTTCATTTTTTCTTTTATTTATATCTCAACGAAAATTTTGAAAAAATTCTAAATTTTAGTAGGAATTATGACAAATATCAGCACTTTAAAGCACTTTATTTGTATTATTTTAACAAGTATTAATATATAATTTTTATATGGAATTAGATTATAGTAATGAAACAAAAGAAAACTTAGATATTTATTATGAAAAATATCTAAATATATTTAAGAATACCCTTCTTGAATTAAAGAAAAATGACAATTATATTTGTAGTGTAACATTTGTTGATAAAGATAAGATTCACGAGATAAATAAAGATTATCGAAAAATTGATCGACCAACTGATGTTATATCTTTCGCGTTTCTTGATGATACTAAAGAAATGATTAAAGGTGATGTTCCTATTGATTTAGGAGAAATATATATTTGTTACGATGTAGCCCTAGAAAATGCAAAAAGTTATGGCAATACAATTAATCGAGAATTATGTTTTTTATTCGTTCATGGTTTATTACATCTCTTTGGTTATAATCATATGACTAAAGAAGATGAAAATATAATGTTTCCTCTTCAAGAGAAAATTTTAGAAAGGAAGTAAGTTTTATGACAAAAGAAGAATTAGTTAGTAAAGCAATTGAAGCTTTGGATTTATCATATTCGCCTTATTCGCACTTTAAAGTTGGTGCAGCCTTATTAACTTCAGATGGTGAAGTATATTTAGGAGCTAATATTGAAAATGCTGCTTATGGTTGCTCAATGTGCGGTGAAAGAAACGCTATTTACAATGCCTATATGCATGGACATTCACAAGATGATATCGAAGCTTTAGCAATTGTTGCTGATTGCAATCGACCTGTTTCTCCTTGTGGTCAATGTCGTCAAGTTCTTAGCGAATTATTCCCAAAGAATAAACCTATCTATCTTGCAAATTTGAATGGAGAAATTAAAGAAATGACAGTTGATGAATTATTACCATATTCGTTTGATGAGGATGATTTAAGTATATGAAGTCAGGTTTTGTAGCATTAATTGGGAAACCAAATGTTGGTAAATCAACAATTTTAAATGGAATTCTTGGTAATAAAGTATCGATTGTTACCGCTAAAAGTCAAACAACTCGTGATAATATTCAAGGTATTTATAATGATCAAGATTCACAAATCATTTTTATTGATACTCCTGGGATTCATAAACCTCAATCGGATTTAGGAGTTGTTTTAGATAAGAGAGCTTATTCTTCGATTAGAGATTGTGATTTATCGGTTTTTGTAGTGGATGGATCAAAGGAATTTAATGATGGTGATCAATTCCTTTTTGATCACCTTAAATTCGATTGCCCAGTAATTATTGCCTTTAATAAAATTGATTTAACAAACATTGAATTAATTACAAAATTAAAGAAAATCTATGCCGAACATTTTAAAAATTGCGATATAATCGAACTTTCTGCTTTAGAAAACTTTAATCTTGATGGTCTTGTAAAGTTAATAAAAACAAAACTTCCTGAAGGTCCTCAATATTATGATGTTGATGTTTTAACTGATAAAGATATCAAGTTCCATATTCAAGAAGCGATTAGAGAAAAATGTCTTAAATTTCTGTCTGAAGAAGTTCCTCATGGAATTGCGGTTGTTTGCGATGCCGTAAAAGTTAATGGTAGAGAAGTTGTTGCTGAATGCAAGATTATATGCGAAAAGGAATCTCAAAAAGGTATTATAATTGGTCGGGAAGGAAGGATGATTAAAAAGATTGGTTCTACCGCCAGAGAAGACTTAGAAAAGATGACAAAAAAGCATGTAGTACTCAATATAGTAGTGCGTGTAGTAAAAGATTGGCGTAATTCTAGTAAATATTTAGTAGAGTTAGGATATAACGATTAATGGATAAAGTTGATGGAATTATTCTTTCAATAGCTAATTATAAGAACGCCGATTGTGTTTTTAATATCTTAACAAAAGAAAAGCTAATCACTGTGCTTGGTCGGGGAACTTTAAACCAAAATAATAGGACGAATAAGCTAAATAATCCTTTAATTTGTGGAGAGTTCGATTTATATCAAGGTCCAACTAATGGTTTAAAATTAAGAGATTGTAAGGTTTATAAGCATTTTAATGAAAATTTTAAAACTTATGAAGACATGATGATTTATGATTTTCTAGTTGAATTGACTTTTAAAATAATAGTTAATAATGAAGATCAAAGTGGTTATTATGATTTACTTTATTTTACTCTTGACAAATATAATGATTTTCAAAATAAATATGCATTGATTATTTATTATTTTGCTCATATTTTGATATTAAATGGTCTTAGAATAAAAACAGATTCATGTGTCGTTTGCGGTGATAAAAGTGGGTTTGTTGGTATAGATTTCATTGATGGTGGAGTTATTTGTAAAAAAGACTTTAATGAGGAATCAACTCCGATGACATCGGAAGAAATTAAATTATATGAAATACTTTTTGGAAATAGTTTTGAGGAAATTAAAAAGGTTAGTTTAAGTAAGGAAATGTTTTTTAGTTTTGTAAATAATCTTTCAATCTTTTTGGTTAATAGTTTAGATATTAAACTTAATAGCATAAAATTGTTGGAAACAATTTAAAATACACTGATAGTAGGTTGACAACATATCTTAAATGTATATACTTATGTAGTTATTAAAAAGGAGATTTTAATATGGATACAAAAAAGGAATTTGAAAATATAGTAACTCATTTACAAACTACGGGTTATGTTTTTCAAGGTTCACAAATATATGGTGGTTTATCAAATACTTGGGATTATGGTCCTCTTGGTAGTGAATTAAAGAATAATTTGAAAGAATTATGGTGGAAGAAGTTTGTTCATGAATCACCAACTAATGTTGGTATTGATGCAGCAATTTTAATGAATCCAAGTGTATGGAAAGCTACTGGACACGTTTCAACTTTTAACGATCCTTTAATTGATTGCAAAGAATGTCACAGTCGTTATAGAGCTGATCAATTAATTGAACAAGAATATCCAGATGTCGATGTTAATGGTATGAAGCAAGATGAAATGAATGAATTTATTAAGACCCATTCGTTAAAATGTCCAACTTGTGGTAAGAGTAATTTTACCGATATTAGACAGTTTAATATGATGTTTAAGACGCACATTGGTGTTACTGATGATTCAAGCAGTGAGGTTTATTTAAGACCAGAGACTGCCCAAGGTGTTTTTGTTAACTTTAAAAATGTTCAACGTGCTACTCGTCACAAATTACCTTTAGGTATTTGTAATGTTGGTAAATCCTTTAGAAATGAGATTACTCCAGGGAATTTTACCTTCCGTATGAGAGAATTTGAACAAATGGAATGTGAATTCTTTTGTAAACCTGGAACTGATTTGGATTGGTTCAAATACTGGAAAGAGTTTTCAATTAATTTTGTTAAATCATTAGGCGTTACCGAAGAAAAGTTAAGATTTAGAGATCATGAACCTGCAGAATTGGCTTTCTATTCTAAAGGAACAACTGATATTGAATATTTATTCCCATTTGGTTGGGGAGAGATTTGGGGTATTGCTGATCGAACGGATTACGATTTAAAGCGTCATCAAGAGTTTAGCAAACAAGATTTAACCTACACTGATCCAGAAACAAATGAAAAGTATTTACCATATTGTATTGAACCTTCACTTGGACTAGATCGTTTATTCTTGATGGTTGTTACTGATTCTTATGCCGAAGAGACTCTAGCTAATGGCGAAACAAGAAAAGTCATGCATTTGAAGCCATTTTTAGCTCCATATAAGGCTGCAATTTTACCATTATCAAAACAACTTAATGAAAAAGCAGAAGAAGTTTTTAAAAATTTAATTCCTTATATTAACGTTACTATAGATACTACTGGTTCCATTGGAAAGAGATATAGAAGAAACGACGAGATTGGAACACCCTATTGTGTAACCTATGATTTTGATAGTGAAAAAGATAATTGTGTTACAGTTCGTGACCGTGATTCGATGTTACAAGAACGTATTAAGATTGATTCTTTGAAAGATTATTTAATGGAGAAATGTTTTTATAAATAATGAGTTCAAACATTATTGAAATTGGCAACGATATCTTAAAACAAGTCGACATTGTCGATATTATTTCAAGTTTTATCAAAGTTTCTAAGAAAGGCAGAAATTATCTAGCTTTGTGTCCTTTTCATAACGACACAAATCCTTCACTTTCTATATCTAGAGAAAAGCAAATTTTTAAATGTTTTACTTGTGGGACTAGTGGGAACGCAATAACTTTTGTTAAAAAGTATAAGAATTGCAGTTACTTTGATGCTGTTAAGATTGTTGCTCAAATTGCTGGCATTCGTGATGAAAGATTAGAAAATGTTGTTACTCATAGCAATATTTCTGAAGATACTAAAAAAACATATTCATGTTTGACTGAAATTAATAAATATTATGAAGGTTTCTTGTTTCAAACTGAAGAAGGTCAAAATTCAGCTTTAAAATATCTTCATGATAGGGGATTAACTGATGATGTTATAAATCGTTTTAAACTAGGCTATTCTTTAAAAAATGGTGAATTAATTACTAATAGATTGTTAAATGAAGGTTTTTCTTTAAAAACAATAGAAAAAACTGGTATTGGACTAATTTACGATGAAAAGATCAAAGATAACAATGCTGGTCGTGTTATTTTCTCAATTAGTAATAGTGATGGACAAATAGTTGGATTTAGCGCTAGACAACTTATTACAGATAAGTCTCAAGGAAAATATATTAACTCTCCAGAATCCGAGGGTGGTGTTTTCCATAAATCAGATATTTTATATAACTACTTCAATGCAAAAGACGATGCTCGAAGATTAAAGTTTGTTTATGTTGTTGAAGGCTTTATGGATGCAATTGCTCTTGATAGAATTGGGATTCATAACGTTGTTGCATTAATGGGAACAGCGCTTACTGCCGAACATATTCGTTTATTAAGATTCCTTAATTGTGAAATTAGATTATGTTTGGATAATGATGGACCAGGGCAAGATGCAATGATTAAAGTTGCAAGTCAACTTGATAAAAATGATTTAAAATTTGTCTTTGTATCTAATGCTCAAGTATCAAGTGGAAAAGATAGTGATGAGATTTTAAAGAAATCAGGACCAGAGGGTTTAAAAACCTATCTTACAAATCTTATAAGTGAAGGCGAATTTATTCTAAATTATTATTCAACTAAACTTGATATGAATAATCTTGATAATAAGAAAATGGTGTTACAAAGATTTATTCCATTCTTATCTCAAATTAAAAATCCTCTTGATTTAGAGGTTTATTCTAAGAAATTGTCGCAAATTACAGGATTTTCATTAGAGATTATTTATTCACAAACTTCAGCATATAAAGCTCGTAAAACTGAAGTTAATTATGATAGTCCTGAACCAATTGTTCATTTTAAAAAGAAGAATCCAACTCTTAATAAATTAGAACTTAGCGAAAGACAAATTGTACGCTATATGCTTGATAACAAAGATGCAGTTAAGCAATATAATCTAAAACTTGGATATTTAGTTAATGACAATTATCGAGAGATTGCTAATTTAATTGAACAATATGCTGAGTTAAATATTGATGAAAATTATTCTGCTTCAAGCATTATCAATTATGTAAATGGATATAGTGAAGATATAGATGATAAAGCAAAAGAAAAGGTAATTAATGAGATTACATCGATTAGTTTAGACGATTACAAGATTCCGCCATATTCGGTTGAAACATTTGATGATTGCGTTCATATCATTAACGAAAAGAAAGAATGGCAAAGGTCAAATGAGGCTTATAGTCAAGGATCTATTGGGAAGACTAATGATGAAAAAGTTCAACAGGCAATAGCCTTACTTGAAAAAAGAAAAGAACTTATTAGTCAAAAAGAAAAAGGAGAAAATGTTTATGACAAAAAAGGTAACTAAAAAAGAATTAGAAGAAAATGCAACTGAGAGCAAAAAGGCTGTAAAAACTAAAGCTAAAGTTGTTAAAAATGTTGATGATGACGATGAAGATAGCGCTGAACAAATGAAAATTTTAAATTCGCTTATCAAAAATTATGAAAAGAAAAATTCAGAAAGCAAAATCATTGATCAAGATGATTTTTATGATGGAACAGCAAGATATGATTTAAGCGATGATGATACTGAATTTATTTTTGAACAATTTAAAAAAGATGGATTTGAAATTTCTAATAATGATGAAGAAATCGATGAAGATTTTGATGAATCAAAGATTAATGATTTAGAAACTCAAGATCCTGACGATTTAGATGAAATTGATGATTCAAAGATTGATGAGAGTGAAAAAGAAGTCGCTAATGATGATTCTGAACAATATAATTACAATACGGGTGATGTTAAAACAAACGATTCCGTCAAACTTTATTTAAAAGAAATTGGTCGTGTTCCTCTTTTAAAGCCTGATGAAGAAAAAGCGCTTGCTATTCGTATTACTCAAGGTGATCAAAAGGCTAAGCAAGCTTTAATTAGTGCTAACCTTCGTTTAGTTGTTTCTATTGCTAAACACTATATTGGTAGAGGAATGCAATTACTTGATTTGATTGAAGAAGGAAACTTAGGATTGATGAAAGCTGTTGATAAATTCGATTATAAAAAAGGCTTTAAATTCTCAACATATGCTACTTGGTGGATTCGTCAAGCTATCACTAGAGCAATTGCAGATCAAGCACGTACAATTCGTATTCCTGTGCATATGATCGAAACAATTAATAAGATTACTAGAGCTCAAAGACAACTTGTCCAAGAGATTGGTCGAGAGCCAACTGCTGAAGAAATTAGCAAGAAATTAGATGGAGCTATGTCTCCAGATAGAATTAGAGAAATTCAAAGAATTGCCCTAGAACCAGTTTCTTTAGAGTCGCCAATAGGTGAAGAAGATGATAGCCATTTAGGCGATTTTGTCGAAGATAAGGATTCAATTTCTCCAACCGATTATGCTTCAAGAGAGATGGTTAAAGAATTGCTTAATAATGTTATGACTGGTTTAAATGATCGTGAAGAGCGTGTTTTACGTTTAAGATATGGTATTGATGATAATCGTCCAAGAACTCTTGAAGAAGTTGGAAAAGAGTTTGGTGTTACACGTGAAAGAATTCGTCAAATCGAAGCTAAGGCTATTAGAAAATTAAAGAATCCTTGCAAACAAAAGAATTTGGATCAAGAGTACCGAAATAGCTAAAAATATGCTTAGTAAGCGTCTTTTAACAATTGCAAATCTTGTTCCAAAAGATTCAAATGTAGTTGATATTGGCTGTGACCACGGTCATCTTTTGATATACTTAAAAGATATTGGTTTTAACGGAAAACTATTAGGTGTTGATAATAAGGTTGGTCCAATTAATTCTTTTAAAGAAAATTTGAAGAAAAAAAGATATGAAAAAATAATTAAATATTCTTTGAGCTGTGGTCTTGAAGATGTTGATTCAACATATAACACAGTTGTAATTGCTGGGATGGGTTTTGATAATATTAAAAAAATTATCTCTGAAGATATAAATAAGCTCGATTTTATCGACACTTTTATCGTGGATTCACATACTAAAGAAGAAGAAACTAGGAAGTTTTTTGTATCTTTAGGATACTTAATTGAACAAGAAGTCATTTTAAAAGAAGATGGTATTTTTTATGAAATTGTAAAGTTTAAAAAAGGTCATAAGAAATATTCTAAGAACGATTTTATGTTTGGACCAGAGTTGTTAAAAGAAAGAAATCAAATATTTAATGAAAAGTGGTCTTTTATTTTGAATGAATATATTGGAATAATTGCTAAAATGCCTGAAAAAGATAAAAAATATAGAGATTTAGAAAGCAAAATTTGCGAAATCAAAAAAATAATTATTTGATACAAAAAGTAGTTTATTAGTTTATATATAGTATTAATATAGTTTTATCATTAAATTATTTAAAACTATTTTTAATTTACAAAATATGATTAGTGAATTTTTGAATTAAATAATGTAGAATAAGGCATATGAAATTTAGTTCATTTAATTTAAAACCTGAAATTGTTGAAGCCCTATATAAAATGGGTTATGTGAATGCTACTCCTGTACAAGATGTAGTAATACCTAAAGCACTTAAAAATGAGAATATCGTTGTTCAAAGTGAAACTGGTACTGGCAAAACCCATTCTTTTATCATACCTATTATTAATAACCTTGTTTTTAATAAAAAAATACAAGCTATTATTATTAGCCCAACTCGTGAGTTGGCTAGACAAACATATGATTTTATCAATGCTTTTCAAAAATTCTTCCCTGAATTAACATGTAAATTATTTGTTAGTGGTGAAGACCAATCTAGAGATATTTCATCTATTCAAAACGGATGCGAAATTGTTGTTGCTACTCCTGGAAGATTAAATTATTTAAAAGAGTATTTTAACAAATCTTTTGTTGATGTGAAAACAATCGTCTTAGATGAAGCTGATATGTTGATGGATGATGATTTTATACCTGATATTGATGAAATTATTACTAAATCAGGTAAACCTCAATTAGAGGTATATAGTGCAACAATCAATAAAAAAGTTGAACAATTTTTAAAAAAATACATTTCTGCTGATTCAGTTATTATTGTTAGTCCAAAAAATGCAACTTCTACGACAGTTACGCATTATTTAGTAAATACAAGACATGCAAATATTAAAGAATGCGTGCATAAATTCATTAAATTTAAGAAATGCTATTTATTAATGATTTTTTCTAATTCACAAAAAGAAACTATGGAATTATACAAATTCCTTTGTGGGTTAAAATATAAATGTGGAATATTAAGCGGTGAACTTCAAGCTCGTGAACGAAAATCAATGCTTAGAAGAATAAAAAATGATGAATTCGAGATTATTTGTTGTACTGATATGGCTAGTAGAGGTTTAGATATTCCTAATGTAACCGATATTTTATCTACTTCTTTACCTAATAATTTAGAATATTATTACCATAGAGCTGGAAGATGTGGTCGTAATTATAAAACTGGCAATTCATATATATTATATGATGTTGATCATCTTAATAATGTAGGAAAATTATTAAGCTCTGGTCTTACTTTTACGTATCTTAAATTTGGCGACACTAGTTTAATTGAGGATAAACCAATTGATAAGGATAGAATTTATAAACATAAACATGTTAACGAAGAACTTCAAAGAGATATTAAAAAAGCTGCTTATGAAGCTCGTAGTAAAGGCGTTAAACCTGGTTATAAGCGTAAAATTAGATTAGCAGTTGAAAAAGTTAAAAAAAGACATAAACGTGAGATTATTAAAAAAGATATTCGTCGTCAAATGACCGAAAGATATAGAGCTGAAGGCAAAGCAAAACGAGATGAAGAATAACGTTTATCTTGGCTCACATATTGGTATGTCGAGTCCTAATTATTTTTTGGATACCGCTAAACTTGCAATAGAATATGGCGAAAATACTTTTATGTTTTATACTGGCGCTCCTCAAAATAGCGTGAGGGTTCCTTTAGAAAAATGCAAAATTAAAGAAGGGCTTAAAGTTTTAAAAGATGCAAATATTGATATAGCAAAAGTTGTTTGTCATGCACCTTATATAATTAATCTAGCAAATTGTGATCCTATCAAGCATAAATTTGCGATAGATACTTTAGTTAATGAAATTAATAGAACTGCAGCTTTTAATGTAAAAATACTCGTTTTGCATCCAGGCTCATCGGTTGGTGAAGGACATTTAGTTGCGCTAAATTCTGTCGTTGAAGGTCTTGACGAAGCTATTTTAAGAGCCGATAAAGACGTTACGATTGCCCTTGAAACAATGGCTGGAAAAGGAAATGAAGTTGGGTCAACATTCGAAGATTTAGCCTATATAATTTCTCAATCTAAATATAAAGATAAATTAGGTGTTTGTTTTGACACATGTCATACCAACGATTCTGGTTATGATTTAGAAAATATTGATGATGTTTTAAGCAAGTTTGATAAAATTATTGGCTTAAATAAGTTAAAAGTAATTCATTTAAATGATAGTAAAAATATCCGTGGTTCTCATAAAGACCGACATGAAAATATTGGCTTTGGAACAATTGGATTCGATACGCTTATTAAATATGTTTTTGATCCACGAACAAAGGATATTCCAAAGATTCTTGAAACTCCATATGTATTAAGTTTTGCACCATATAAATTTGAAATTAATATGATTAATTCTAAGAAATTCGATGCAAATATTCGTGAACTAATTATAAAGAACTAAAAATTATCAATCTCTTCATATAAACTTTTTAGGGCATCTTTTGCTTTGATTGTTTTTAATATTTTTCCATGTTTAAAAATTACGTAGGAATCATTTGCTCCAGCAAGTCCAATATCAGCATTTTTCCCTTCGCCAATACCATTAATTACGCAGCCCATGATGGCGACGGTTATATATTTTTTATTTTTAACACAATAATTTAGAGTTTTTTCAGCTAATTCTTTAGTATTATTAACCATACATCGCCCACAAGTTGGACAAGATATAATTGTTGGATAATTTTTATACAAATTTAAGTCATGAAGCAATCTTTTACAGGTTTCAATTTCTTTTATTGGATTATGAGTAAGAGAGATACGAATAGTATTTCCAATTCCTGAAATAAGAAGTGGAGAAAGTCCAGCAACACTACGTATTATGCCTATTTCATCAAATCCAGATTCAGTGACACCAATGTGTAGAGGATATTTAGATTTTTTACTAAACAAAGAATAAGCTTCATAAGTTGTTATTGGGTTAGAACTTTTTAAGCTAACGACAATTTTAAAGAAATCATTTTTTTCAAAAAATTTGATATATTGTAAAGCCGCATTAACAATTTTTGTGGCTTCATTTTTGCCTTTAATGTTTTTAGGCATTGACCCGGAATTTACTCCAATTCTTATGATTGTATCATATTTTTTTGCTTCATTTAAAATATTAATAAGTTCTGACTTCTTTGTTATATTGCCAGGATTAATTCTAATTTTATCAATCCCATTATCAATTGCTTTTATTGCTAATTTATAATCTAAATGAATATCAGCAACTAGTGGAATTTTTACATGTTTTTTAATGATTTTTATTGTGTTTACATCATCATCGTCTAAGATACTAATACGCATTAAATCAGCGCCATTTTTAGCGCATTCATTAATTTGCTTTATAACATTTTTAGTATCGCTAGTTTTAAAATCGCACATTGATTGGATGAGGATTTTATTAGATTTTCCAAATGATAAAGACTTGTTTTTTACTAGTTTAGTTTGTTCACGAATTGTCATATTCGAATTATATCGTAAATGCTTATTATTTTATAGATTTTTTACTTTATTTATGGTATATTTACAAAGCATAAAGAAAGGAAGTTTTTATTATGGCAAGAGATAGTTTTATATTAAAGTGTTCGGTTTGTGGTGAAGAAAACTACATATCTAACAAAAACAAGAAGAATAATCCCGATAGAATCGAGAAGATGAAATATTGTCCACGTTGCAAAAAGATGACTCTTCACAAGGAAAAGAAGTAGTCTAAAACATGGTAAAAACTTTTAGATACGAAGATGATGTTGATGAATTTTCTGCTAACACATATGTTGTTGGTGAGAAGGGTGGTCCTTGTGTCGTTATTGACCTAGGATCAACTACTGATCGAGTCATAAAGTATATAAAAGAAAATTTTACGGGGTGTAGTGGTATTTTGTTAACGCATGGTCATTGGGATCATATACGTGGAATACCAAAATTTCTAGATTCATTTCCTAATACGACAGTCTTTATTGATGAGCAAGATGCGGAATGTTTGATTAATCCACAAATTAATTGTTCAAAAAGTATGGGTTGTAAAGGGATTGTGAATGTTGAACCTTATCGAGTTGAAGATGGCGATGAATTACGATTTTCAAACGATATGTTGTTCGAAGTAATAGAGACGCCTTTTCATACACTAGGTAGCGTTTGCTACTTATGCAAAAAAGAAAATGCTCTTTTTACCGGTGATACTTTATTTAAAGGTGATGTTGGGCGAAGCGATTTGCCTCACAGTGCGCCAAGGATGCAAGTATTATCATTAAATAAGCTCAAAACGCTCGATTCTAAGCTTCATATTTATCCAGGACATGGAGATGATAGTGTGCTTGAAAAAGAGTTAAAAGAGAATAGATATTTAAAATAAGGAGAAAAAAATGAACGTTACTGAATTACGACCAGGCAATTATTTCATTGATGGCAGCAAATTATTATTGGTAATTGATATTTTACTTAATAAGACCGCTATGAGAAAGATGGTTGCTAAACTTAAGGTCAAAGATGTTAGAACTGGTGCTATTACTGAAATGTCAGCAAATAGTGGATATCAAGTTGAGACTGTTAGACTTGATAAAAAGAAGATGAATTTCTTATATGATGATGGCAATTTCTTAGTATTTATGGATCAAGTTTCGTTTGAACAAGTTCAAATTGAAAAAGCTAGACTTGAATGGGAAATGCATTTCTTAAAACCAAATCAAGAAATTGAAGTTATATCATATGAAGATGAAATTTTAGGTATTAATTTACCAGCAAAAGTTGATTTAGTTATTAATCATTGTGAGCCAGCTGTTCGTGGCGATACTGTCAATAAAGCCATGAAAGATGCTACTGTTGAAACCGGTTGGAAGATTAGAGTCCCATTATTCATTAATGAAGGCGATAGTGTCCAAGTTCGTACAGATAATGGCGAATATGATGGAAGATCAACAGGTAACTAAAAATGGAATTAAGTGTAGGATTATTCATTTTATATTTAGCTTTAGCTTTAGTTGCAGGTGTTGTTATTGGTTATTTTGTTGCAAGATATATCTTTAAACGTCAAATGGAGAAGAATCCTCCAATTAATGAAAAGATGATTCGTGCAATGTTCATGCAAATGGGTCGTAAACCAAGTGAAGCTCAAATTCGAGCTGTAATGAACAGTGTTAATAATCAAAAGTAGTTTTTGAAGAAAACCTAATAAGAGTTGCATAAGTAGTGTGACTCTTTTTTTGTGTTTTTATTGTGCATAAAACTAAAACCAAAAATCTAACATCCATAGTTGCAGAATATTTTTATTAATTGAAATAGTCAATTAAAAACTCCATAACCATCATATAAATTTGAGTTATACAATTGAAATATGGAGTTTTACACATTACTAATTATCTACTAATTGGAAACTTGAGTATTATTTTTTTATCCAATAAGCATTCGATTCATTGCCATCTATTAATCGCTTAATATTTGGTCTATGCCTTAATACAATTATGAGGAAACTTAAGGTTGTAAAGCATGGGAAATAGATGGATATATCTGGACCAAATCCAAAATACATCAAATAATTAGAAATCTCAGGACCTAAAACTATATATAGAATATAGATGACCCAAGACATTATAACGAAACAAAGTGTTGAAATTAATGATGCTGGGCTAACTTTTTTCGTAATTTTGACAATTAACCAAAAAAGCAAACCTATAATAGGGAAAGCGGTCCAAGAACTTGTAATAGCAAGCCCAATGAATGAACTAACAGCTTTACCACCTTGAAATTTGATATATATACTAAAGCAATGACCGATAATGCCAAACATTGGGACAATCCAATAAGCTAGTTCCATCAATGTGTTTCCTTTTCCATAAGGATTTATTGTTGTTGAATCGCCAAATATTTCACTAAATAGTGGAATTCTAGTATATATTAAGTAAATTATTAAGAATGGAATAGCAATTTTTAGTACATCTAAAGCTATTACAACAACACCAGTTTTTAATCCAAATACTCTACCAGCATTTGTTCCGCCAGAATTTTTGCTACCTTCTTCTCGAGGATCTCTATGGAAGAAGATTTTGCCAATGATTACAGCATTTGGAATAGAGCCAATTAAATAACCAATAATTGCTCCAAATAAAATAAGTAAAATTGAATAAAGAATATGCATGACATTATTTTATTATAAATACTATATTAATTCTAGAATTAAAAGCCATTTTCTTGTATAATTTAGGCATTATTGGGAAAAGAATAGAATGAATATTAAAAATGATTATAACGCGAATAGTATCGAACTTTTAACAGGTTTACAAGGTGTAAGAAAAAGACCTGGTATGTATATTGGTAGTACTAATAGTGCAGGTTTGCATCAATTGGTATGGGAAATAGTTGCTAACGCTGTTGATGAAGCACTTAATGGTTATGGTGAAAAAGTAACTGTTACAATACATAAAGATGGTAGCGTTACTGTTACCGATGAAGGTCGTGGAATTCCTTGTGATATTAATAAACAAACTGGGATGCCAGCTGTGCAATTAATTTTTACAACGCTTCATAGCGGTGCAAAGTTTAATGATAATGCTTATAAATCAAGTG
>JBAYXD010000027.1:0-14906 GCA_041673725.1 Bacilli bacterium
TTTATAAATGGTACTGGTATAGAAGTTCTTAAGGACCTTTTTGGAATAAAGTTCCGGGATAAACTTAGTGCTATCCACATAAGAAGAAGTAATACCAGTATAGTCAGTGTTAGTTGAAGGACGAATAGCCATAATTTAATTCCTTATTGTACTATGTCTCCCCTCACCGCAGCAGCATCAATCTTCGCTTCAATAGCCATAGCTTCTGAGTGGCGGCCTTTGTACTTGCCCCGGCTCAGGTCATCATAGAATTTATCTACGAATGCTCTTGAGATTTTCTTATTCTCTTGAGCGCCTGTTTGGGTGGAACCAACACCATTACCAACAGGAGTCACCTTATCGGCGAGCTTGTCAGTGGATACCTTTGCAGTACGAGACGCTTTATAGTCCTGCATGTATCTGATAATAAGTGCTGCATTCCCTTGAGCCTCAGCTCTTGCGAAGTGCTTGCTTCTTGGAAGTCCATCAACATCCAACTCTTTACACCATTCCATGAATTTAGGGTCAAAGTTGATATCTTTCCAATCTGGGAGTGCTCGTTCAATACGGCCTAGGAAGGTGTTATAAGCATCCTGTTGTGCAGCTTCAGCTTGTTTTCTCTCTTGCTCCCTTTGTTGCTCATGCAGCCGTTTGATTTCAGCATCATAACGGGCTGAAGCAGCGGCGGTAGCTTTCTGAGTCACACGCTTCATCGCCTCTACAGCTTGCTCTCCTAGTTGTTCCGTATCCTCAGGTGTAAAGGCTCCTTCGAGCGGGTCTACACTTGGTTGAGCTTCTTCCAACTTTTGAATCCGATCTTGCAGTTTATTGATAGTCTTCAAGGCTTCGGCTAGTTTAGCCTTAGCTTCGTAGGTATTTTCATCCCGTGAAGCACGGAGGTTCTTATACCTCAATTCCCAATTCTCTGTCTGTGGCTTCGGCTGCTCGTCCGTGGCAGGCTCAGGATTAGGCGCGACCAACGCTTCCTCCTCAGCGGGTGTCTCTTCTGCTCCAGCTTCAGTCGTGGTAGCTTCCTCGTCAGTGGTCTCTTCAGAGGAAGGAGTACCAAAAATCTTCTCCTCAAGTTCTTGCTCTTCTTTTGCTAAGCTCTCTATACTGTCTCGCATTATTCACCTTGGGTCAAGGGCCTTGTTAAGGGTTGACCTCTAGAATTTGAATTAATCTGTCTACAACACCCGAGGCTCCTTGGAGAAGCGAGGTGTTGCTGTTAGGGGTTTTAAGATCAGCTATAATCTTCTGATCTGATTTGTGTAGAAACTCAAGCAGGAGAGTAATATCTCCTGACTGGATTCTTTCTACCTCTTGGTTAGTTAATTTCTGTTTATACAATTTCCCAATCCTCTGCAAGCATATCAGTCTGTGATGCAAGCCAAGGAACAAGGCTTTTCGGTGCATCTTGATTATCTGTTTTGAGGCCAGTTGTGTTGATGTAGATAAAAGGAGACGTCATCTTTGAGAATGCGTCTGGAACTTGCAACTCAATAAAGATACCTTTACCATTCCAGCCTCTACGAGCAACTTTCTTGCCTTCTTTCAATGCTTCTATAGCTTTACCAAAGTTCATATTATTCCTTATACATTGTTGGCGTGGTCGCCATACCCTTCTTCATTGTGTATCAGTCTGTGGCAGTTAGCACAAACCATTATACATTTATCCAGTTCTTCTGTAAGCGTCTCCCATTTATAGCCTAGGAGTTGTGAAGGCTTGCACTCTTTAGTAGAAGGATCTATATGATGAAAGTCATATACACAAGGCTCAAATACTCCTCCACATCTTGCACACTTACCTCCCTTATACTCTACTGCCATAATCTTACGCTTACGGTGAAGATCTCTAGAGCGGATATTACCGCAAGCTATACATTCATACCTACCATACTCTTTCTTAACTCTCTTATGGTAGCATGTCCTATACTTAAATGTTGTTACTCCATGTATAGGGCAGTACATAACTACTCTTAAACCTTTTGGTTTGATCTTGTTCTTACCCATAATTTACACCGAGTTTGATTTGTCACCAGTTTTCAGACTCAAGGCAATAGCTTGATTAGCTCTATGCTCTTCACTAGCAGTCTTAATCTTAGTATCTTGCAGCTTTCCTGTCAGCTTACTAGCATCAGACTGTGCTCTTTGTTGCATGTCCTGAGCTTTAAGTTGTACATCTGCTTGGTCCTTCTGAGACTTCCTCTGGAGGTCAGCAGCAGTAAGTTGGTTTCTCTCTTGAGCAATCTTAAGTATAGTCTCATTCTGAATCTGAGCAGCCTGTACATTGTCAGAAGGAGCACCTTGGTTCTGTTCTTTCTTCTTGAAGTATGCTTTGATCTCTTGTCTGTTGGGGATAACATCTTCACCAAGATTAAGATCTTTTGTCATAGTTCTTAGGATCTCTGCTCTACCTGTAGGTCCCATAATCTCTTGGTCAGTAGCATTAGCAGTAGTCTGAAGGAACTCAATCCTACGCATCTGTTGTGCTCCTGCCATTGTAAGAGTCTGAGAACCTTTAGCAATTACATGGATGTCACCAGAGAAAGGAATATCTCCTTTTAGCATTACTGTAGCAAACTCCATCTCTACCCGTGGGATAATGATACCTTCGTCAAGGTGACGAATAGCATCTTTAATTCCCTTAGATGCACTATCAAGGAGCATGGCCATACCACTCGCTGTGTTATGAGTTACGATGAAGTTGTCTACAAGGAACCTATGATCTGCTGCATCCACTTCAATACAGGTTGCTTCATGCTCTCCTATATACTCTATCTTATCTATATAGGTGTGTCTCTTAGCCCTGCACTTAAACCTTGTTATTTTTCTTGTCAGATGCACTGGAGCAAAATCTGTGTAAAAGGCTATTCTGTACCCGTCTACCCTGTTTTCTCTGGGGTCTACCCTTTTCTGGATAGATTTTACCGTACCTCCTAAAGATTTCACCAGCTCTTTAAAATCTTTAGCAAGTTGCTCAGATACTGTAAAATAGAAACAATCTCCGTTCTTAGAGATGCACCCATCTGTATCCATCATGCCTTTCAGCACTTCTTTACGAACAGTTATAGAGTTTCTTAAATAGTCTTCAGGTATGAATTTGTTATAACAATTGGCACCACCTAAATACTTGTAAAGCTTTTTGCTGATGCCAAGGATAGTTTGTGACCAAGCTTTATTATCCTTCTTATGATCTATCTTTCCTAGTTTGTATGGAATCCTGTCAAATACTTCTTGATCCATAGAGGTCATCCTTGCCCTCTTATCACCATCTCCAAGAATAGCTCCAAAAGTATAAGGGTCTATAGATACGTCTACAGCATCATAGCTTACTGCCTCTGTGTAAGGTAACATCCATTTAGATCTCAGCCCATTAGGGCTTGCCTTAGTTTTTCTAAAGAGGCCCTTATCTAATATCTCCTCTGTAGTCAGTGTCCTAAAAGGCCTGTCATTATGGGAGCGGACTGACCATCTATGGTTCATGTCACAATCTACAATCTCTCCATTAGAGAAGGTAAGCCTGAATATATCAGACACCCCTTGAGGGTAGACCCCTTTGATTGTAGAGCAAGACCCATAGGTGTTGCATACTCTGTCACCTACCGAAAGGTCACAGATAGCTACTGTACCAGAAGGCGTCACAACCCTTTCATAGTTTGCTAATGCTTGTCCAGCTCCACCATTCCTGTCATTACCGTAGGCATAACGAGGAATCATAGTAACATCATCTGCCCTTACTTCAAACTCTTTGTACACAGCAAGCAGCTCAGCAGCTACTGAAGGTACAAGGATGAAGTTCACTGCCTTACCAGAGCCACCTGAAGGGTCACTGGTAGTTTGTATAATATCAAGAGGTCTAAGAGAGTGTACCTCCTGACCATCAGCTAGACGGTCAATCACAACCTCCATGATAGGGCCAGATGAAAGGCCCATGTTGTTACTTAAGGCTCTTGCACAAGCATTACACATCTTTTGAATATCTCTCATCAGATAAGGAGGAGCGGTTCCCCATATACTCCCAGGTCTCTTTTGGTAACTGGCAGAGTAGTAGGGTCGCCTTCCTAAGATGTCATCATTCAAAACACATTTAATAACCTCTGATCCTACGAGGATAGCTTCAATCTCTACCTCATCGTCAGGGTCTCTCTCTGTAAGTTCAGGGTCATCAACACCCCACTCTACTAGGAGCTTCACAGGAGCAGTTCCAAAGAAATGCAGCCCATGGTATACGTTCTTGTTGTAACTGTCTACAGAGTCCCTCAGCTCTTCCTGAGCCTTCTCCTGTTCAATGTTTGAGTCATATGCTTCAGGCTGCCCTTTACCTTCGTTATTAGACAACACTCTTCTGATAGCATCAGCATCATAGTTCTTAGCATTAATCAGAGATGCAATCTCTTTACGAGACATACGAAGATGCTCTATGAGATCTCCATCATTAACTGTAGTAGCTTCAGGAGCAGGATACATGTCAAGAGGAGATACCCTCTTGTTCATCATCACATAGTCTTTAGAAGGTACTGCCTCACCATTCTCCCATTTAAGTCTCTTCTGTACTGTTACTATTGGACCTTTGAGGAATGCTGTAGGAAAGATACAGAAGTCATCAATAACTTCAGACAGTGCATAATCCCACTGCCCTTCCTTCATACCATCCTTGATCTTCTTCTCTATGAGATTAAAAGCAAAGTCTGCCTCTTTATTAATCTCATTAAGTATGGCAGAGTAGAGGTCTCTCTTCCTTTCATTAATCTCTTTGAGAGTCTCAGCAGCATCAGGAGCCTGTTGTGGCTGGCCTTCTTGCTGTGGCTTCTGTTTACCCTCTTCTATCATTCTCTCGAAGTCTTTAGTTACTACCTTAGATATCTTAGCTACAACATCATCGGGTAACTCAACCTCTGGAGTAGTCTCTATAGAGAAGGCATCTTCTTTACCACCAAGAAGAATGTCCTTGATCCAACTGATAGCTGCCCTTACCTTTGTAGAAGTAAGGTTCATGAAGATCTCTGAGCCACCCTGTGACCTGATCTTTGCAAGGTCACTTGGGGAGTACTGCCCATTGTAATCTCTAAGAGAGTCAAGCAGGAGCTTGTTTACTCCACTAGTCTCTCGTGCTTCTTTGTTATCTTGGAATGATTTTAGAATATGTAGTCTAAGAGAGTTTACCATCATCTCTTTGGACATGCCCTCTGTTACACTATCTAGCCCATCAAGATGCTCCTTGACTAGCTGATCTATAGATACAACCTGAACTCCAATACCTTCCATACTCTTCCTTGCCTATGTCTGTGCCCGTGGGCTTTAGTATCTCTAGAGAGAGATGTTGGCTAATCCCACGAAGTTATTGCCTTCCTTAGAGTAGGATTACTGGTTCAATATCAAGTTTGGTTATGTGTTCCTGTACTCGCTGCACACCAGCATCAAAGTAATCTTTATCCATCTCAATACCTATAAACTTACGTCCTGTATTAAGAGCTGCAATTGCTGTTGAGAATGACCCTGCTGTAAAATCAAGGACAGTCATACCCTCTCTCGTATATGTCTTGACAAGGTACTCTAGTAGGTCCACAGGCTTCTGTGTAGGATGAAGTGTATTGTTACGGCCTACACTGGGAAATGTTAGAACCTGTCTGGGATACCCTGTACTGGTCTGTGTGTATGTACCTGGTTTCAAACTATTATAGATTATAGTACCACCACTACCTGTAGAATTCCCCGTAGATGTTTGCTTATTACAAGAGGATATACCTTGTGGTTGGTACAGGCACTGCTCTTGGTAGAAGATGCTAATATTCTCAATGCTCCTTAATGGTTGTTTCTTAGCATTAAGGAAGCCAGATGGTCTAGACTTCTGCCATACCCAGTCATATTTGTAATCCTTCTGGTTACTGAGGCGGAGAGCACTGGAGAATGGTTCAGTCCCAAACAGGGCGATAGCTGCATTACGTTTGATAACTCTATAGATGTTTTCCCACATAGGTTCAAAGGGAATAATAGAATCCCAATGACACTGAGTTACACTATAAGGTATGTCTGTTAAGACCATATCAACACTACCAGCTTCTATCTCTTGCATCCTAAGGAGGCAGTCACCTTTCATCATTAGGTTCATATCCAACTCCTCCTAATAACTGGCAGTGCTTTAGTTCGTCTTCTTCTCATACTTAGTGCAGAGTCCATGAGGGAGTAAGCAAGAGCATCAGCAGTATTTGGAGAAGGTATCTTCTTACCTGTATTGTCAGTCATCCTTTTCTTGGATGTCAACTGCTCTGCCATTTTAGCACTGTAGCCCCAAGTCATTGTACCTAACTCTCTCTGTAGCCCTTGATGGTTAGGTATTGATCCTGTTACTAGCCACTCTCTCACTTCTCCCCATAACTGTGTTCGTATGTTAGCATACTGTCTTGGGTCAGAAGAAGGGAGTGAGGAGCGTACATCTACTACTGGAAGTCCTACTTCTCTACATCTATCAGCAACAGGCCCACCCACTCCATCAGCATCCATATAAATGACTGAGGCTTGTGTAGATGAATAAAGATCTCTGAGCTTAGATACTATAATCATTGTATCATCTGTCTGGAACTCATAGATGTCTAACACCTTACAGCCTTGTCTCACACAGAATACTGTAGAGTCACCAGACTTACTACGTCCTACATCTACACCAATGACTATAGGGTAGGAGATGTAATCTCTCTGGTTGACTATACGTTGAGAAGCATCTTCAACGAGAGACATAGGGATGTAGGTGGAACCATCTGATCTGGCAAACTCGCCCATAATCATGACTCTCCACTCATCTGAGTCTTCTCCGTACAGCTCTCTGATCTCTTCTATAAACTCTGGTGATGTCTGTTTACTATGGAAGGCATCAAAGGTCATTACATTCCAACCCTTAGGCTTCTTAGTAAAGAGGTCTGTGTAGAAGGGCTGACTGCCACGCTCAGGGTTAGATACAATAATTACATAACCACCACCATGAGCAGTACCAAGAGAACCAAGTGCATTAGAGAATGTACTATCTGGGATACCTGAACCTTCATCAAAGAGGTAGACTTGAGTAAAAGCATGGACACCTGACTGACGCTCTCGCTTCGTTGATTGAGCGGAGATGCACACAGCCATCTGTGTCTCATCATCCTTGAGTACTACTTTATCATACTTGACAACTATATGTGCTGCAATCTCAGGTAGCATTCTCTTGTGGTGCTGATTACACTCACGCATAAATACATCAATGAGCTGGTCATAAGAAGGAGAGATTACCCGAATGTTCGTATCAGGATAACAGAACAAGAACATCAATGTCAAGCCTGCTATAAGGAATGTTTTACCTGTACCCTTAGATGACTTAACACAGATACGACAACCAACCTTAACATTCTCAAGGAACTCTTCTTGTTGTTCATCAAGCTCTACTCTGAGTACATCTGTAAACCACTCTTTAGGCTTATCATGAAAATATAATTGAAGCTGTTCTAGTAGTACCTGCTCTTTACTCTTTTTGCTCATAAGCAGATACCCCCTCTTCTTGCTTTATCTTTTCCATTAGAATCTCGAGTCCACTTCTTGCATCAGTCTCTACTGTTTCTATCCTGTCAGTGAAGGCACCTATAGTTCTCCCCAACATTTCAATTGCCTTAAGAAGGTTCACTCTCTGCTTAGGGTCATCAGTGCATATCTCTTTTAACTCATCAATCTGAGCAAGAAGCTCTACCTGTATATGAGGCTTCTCTATGTTACATTCTTTAAGACGCTTATCATACTCTGCTTTGATAATAGCTTTTATCTCAGGTATCTCTCTTAGGAACTGGCCTCTAATTCTAAGAACATAGTCTTTAGTTTGTTTCTTGAGATTAGGTGCTATCCCTTTATCCAATCCTGACTGAGCTAATGCAAATGTATTATCATTTGTTTTACCAAAGTAGTAGGCATATGCTTCACCTTGTGATTCTATCTGAGAGAGGAAGTCACTTGTTAAGAACTTAGTAGGATTGATACCTTGCTGTACTGTCATCTTGGTGTCATCTGTTCCTACAATCAGATCATTTGTCTCACGGATGGTATTCATTTCCTTGAGAGTCTGTTGGATCATGTTTGAAATGAACCTTCTGTCTCTGTTTACTTCCTTAGCAATGTCTCTTACTGGAACACCTTTGGAGTAATCACTAAGGATCTTGTACTTTTGAGCATCTGAAAGACCCTCACGCTTAATTACTTCATTCAAGATGAACCTCTGTGGTAGATACTAACAGGTTCTTAGGTACTAACATGTTCTTAAGAGTCTGTAGTTGTAGTTAATCTTCTTTTGTCTTTGTAGTTATCTAACTTAAGATACACTATTTGATTATATATATGTATATTATTGAGTATCTTAAGAACCTCTTGAAGATACTGTAGGGAGAAGGGAAGAATCTTTGTGTATCTCCTTTGTTCTTACTACTATATAGCATCTCGTGGGGCATTTGTCTAGTAAATAGTTAAAATAATCCTAGAGATTACACTAACTATCTGGGGTAAATGGGCAGAATCCCATTGTTTTCTGTCAGAATCCCTTTAAATGGCGCGTAGGGGCTACCACCCCGCCCGACGGGGGTGTCGTCCAGAAATCCGGGGTGGGCCCCTAATTCTCGACCGGGGCGTCTCTCTAGAGAGGCAGAATCCCCTTAAGACCAGTAAAGTGCAGGGAGAAGGATGGCAGAGGCCATCCGGAACCTGCATAATCTTAACAGGAGATAGAAGTATTTATCTTAAGGTGAAAGCTAGAATCCCCTTAAGACCAGTAAAGTGTAGGAAGTAAAACCATAAACCTTAACAGGTTATGGCACTATGGAAGTACGCCGATAGAGGGTGGAACTCGTACCACCCCTATATAGCCAAACGATCTTTGACATAATTGTTACTTTCCCGGATAAGGGCTGACTTTGCATGAGGTAGATAGTATCTCGCAAATGTAGAGTAGAGATTTATTGCAGGGATAAGAAGAGAATGCACTCTCTGATAAGGTAATAGGGTAGTAACTAAACCCAATAACATAAGTCTGCACTGTCTACCAGACTATAAAGAAAAGATAAGGGATTAAAATACCCTTAAGGACTAAGGCCGGATGCGGGCCGAATATAAATTAAATCATAAGCGAAAGTTTGATATATACTTGATATATCCCTTGATAGTTCACAAGGTAAAGATGAACAAAGATTAATCCTCAACTAAAGTAAGGCAACTACGGTGATGCAGAAAAGCTAACGTAGTTTATGTACAGATAGGAGTCATAAGGTCATAGGACTTTATGACTCCAATTGTGTAAATAAACACTAAACAAGGGACTGAAATAAAATCCCTATACTAAAGGAGAAGTATCATGAACGAAAGAATAGTAAGTTTGATTTCGGGAGTAGTAGAAAGAGAGTATAATAAGCAATTTAATACCATGCTGGATAATCCTCACCCAGAGGACGAAGCACCACTGAAAGAATTATCTTCCAGGGCATACGACCTGAAGAGGAGTTTTGAAGAATGGCGAGCAGACGATGTTCGCCAGTGGTGCCAGAGAGTCATGGATCCAGAGTGTTTCAAAGGGTTTGTGGACTGGTACCTGGTACAGCGTGCTGCTGCACCTGAAATACTTAGTATCATTAATAAGTATTTCAGGTGATTATGTGCTAAACTATGTTTAGATACAGATAAAAGGATATCTGAAATGGTAAAGAAGACAATAGCAGTAATAGCAGTATTCATGTTCTTTGTTCTGTCTACATACCTTATAGGGTATGAAGTAGCAGAGCAACAAGAGAATGTACAATTTCATTATGAGGTGAACTAATGACTATTCAAAAAGATTACCGTGAATTGAAAGGAAAGGTATCTGAAGACTTCATGCAACAATTATTTATAGAGTTGACTGAAGAAGAGTACAGAGAAGAGAAGGAAAACTGTGCCCTTATCCCCCCTAAAGGAATCAAGAGAAGCACCTTGTATTCGTCGGCTTATGGGGAATCATGATGAAAACAATACTTGTCTCTAGAGAGAACCGAGCCGAGAGAAAAGCTCAGCGTCTCTCTAGAGACATTAAAGTTAGAGGCTACATTGAAAGCCTCAAAAGAGAGAAGAAAGAAAGATTCTTCATAAACCAAAACAAAGGGATATTATTATGAACATGACATATGGAAGAATTAAGGCAGAGGATATTACAGGTGCAATGAAAGCATCCTCAAGCGCTATGACCCATGCAGAAAAATGCTCCAACGATAGGGGGCTGGTCTGGAATCAGACCGTCTCCATTATTATGGAAAGGGTCTCTATAGACCCTGCAACTGTGGAGCCGACAAAGGAGAGTATCCAGTCTGTCGGGCAAGTTTTGAAAGAGACTATGTCGGCCCATATCCAATCAAGTGTTACTATTCCAGAGTATGGCACCTCAACGAAAGGAGAAAAAGGCTGGAAAATCCGTAATAAAAGTGGAGAACCGCAGTGGTTCTCCTGGGTAGAAACAAAAGTCATTTGGGGGTACCTTGGTGATGTTGCCAAGGTACTCTGTTATGGCCTTAGTGGTACTTTATACCCTGAAAAATATAAGGTGGCATCACGCTGTGAAATCCTTAAAGCCTGTAAGATACCTGAAACTCCCCTTAAGGCAGTTGAAAGGCTCACAACTGCCCTCCAAGGTAATCTTGACAAGATGGAAACACCCGTAGATGTTGCCTTTGCTGCCAATGCAGTGAATAATCTGATGGTGAACAACTACGAACCTAAGAGTGAGGCAGAGGCACTCCTGAAAAAGTTGAACATAGTCCTTAACGGCTGCAGTAGGGCCGAAAAGAACAATCTTCAGCCAATGATTGCAGCCTTGTTGCCGCACTTTGCATAAAGAACAAGGGCCATAAAATTGTTTATGGCCCTACTAATGAGGTGCAGTCATACGTATATCTGGAAGTTTAAGTATAGACAGAGGCCATAAAGTTACCTTTATGGCCTTCATTGTGTACTTAAACAGCTGTCTCTCTAGAGAGACGCTAGAACCAGTCATAAGAGAGGTTACAGAATGAATCTCGACAATGCAGAATATGTCGGAGAGTTAGAGGCTGAGGATGGTATCTACAGCATTCTTAAGACAGATACCACCCTTATTTATGGGACAGTGTGCGACACAGGGCTCTGTCCTATTGGTTCTATGGAGATAGATGATTGCTTCTCCATAGATGAAAACTTGTCGGCTCTTGTCGAGCAGATTGAGGCAGCAGAATGAAAAAAGAAATAGTCTACTTCAACATGAAAACAGCGGAGGGTATAGAAACAGTGGACGAACTCAGCACTGAAGGTTTTGAGAACTACTATACCTTCAACAGGGAAGTTAGGTATCTTACTGAAGAGTATAGGCTTGCTGGCATGGATGTCTATCTATCTCAAAGAGCTTGCAAATCATGGAAAGAGGTGGTAGAATGAAGAGAGAAGTCTTAGAGGAATTGGCAAGTCTTGGCAGAACTACTGACACAGGCCCTCAAGAAAGAAGTTATAATTAAGGAGGACGGTACTATCTTAGCAGATGGTCTTGAGGTATCTGAAGACCGCTGGGGAATGTGGAAGAGGTACCTTCAATGGTAAGGTATATGATGAGCATTCTAATAGTAGGCCTGTCTTCATACCTTATAGGGTACGAGATAGCAGAAGAACATGAGAGCGTACACTTCAGCTATGAGGTAAACTAAAGGGGAGAACTGTTTTACTAGTATGAATAACGTCTCTCTAGAGAGACACTAAAACAAGGAGAGTAACAATGATTAAAGTAGATGATATGAAGTGGTCGGACCTGGAAGGCATGGTAACTAGACGTCTCTCTAAACTTGCCATGTGTAAGAGGGGTACTCTGAAGACAGAGATCAATGAACGTGAGGAAGCACTGGGGAAACGCCCTCGTAAGACAGAAGAGGAGATTGCAGGAGACCGTAAAGCTATGGCCTCAGACCTTAAGAAAGCACTCACTCCTACCCTGAAAGACTGCATAGAGCTGGACTATAATGTCCTCTATAAAAAGATAGATGATAGAGTGAGGAGAGTACAGAAAAAGTATCAGCAGGAGTATGCACCTGCCGCTGAATGGGATAAGAAGATGGCCTCTCTTAAGGAAGAGTACAAGGCACGTGAGGCCCAGCTGGATGGTGACTTCATGGATGTTGAGGATAGCTTCAAGCTGGGCATTACACCTATCACTGACTTCCCTGCCGAGTACGCCTCTCTAGAGACAAGGAGCTGGTGACATGAGAGAGTATGCAGATCAGAGGATGATTGATATTCTTGGGAAACCTTTATCATACCACCGAGGTGCTACTGTATGGAATACAGAGATGGAGAGTAGCTATGTACACTCATATAATAACTCACCTATCTCTAGTATGTTCTGTAAGAGATTGAAAGAAGCGGAGAAGGTAGGACAGGAGAAGTACCTACCTTCTCATAAAAGAGAGACAGCTACCCGTGAGTGTCTCAGAGAGATAGAAGACAGGATCATACAGACACTAAAAGATAATGGCTTTCGTATCGTCTCTAGTAAAGAGATTGCAGAGCTGATAAGTGAGGAAATCAGAGAGGCATACTTGACTCCGGGTTACAAGGAGAAGGTACAGGAAGCAAAGGAAAGGGCAGAGGTAGTAATCAAAGAGTGGGAAGAATTAGTAGCACGTCTTGAGACCTTGCATACTAACTGCATCCTTGGTCTTGAGGAGAACCCACCAGCAGCTTTTAGAAATATAGAAAGAGAGTACAAGGTATCTCTAGAGAGACCTGTTGTACCCTGGGACTCAGAAGAAGAGTCATACTTTACAGAGGAGAGTGAACAATGAAGTACAGACAATGGATGCGCCTTCAACTCAAGAGTGAGATGAAGCCAACTAGGGGGAGAGTTAGAAAGATACTGAAGATGGCTAACCGTAAGCCTACATTGAGAAATCAGGTGATGTTCTCGATGGGTTTCTATGATGAGTTAAGATAAGGGAGATCATAGTGAAAATATATAAAATTGAAGGTAAGAAATACTTAAGACATCCAGCTTCAGCATCTTGGGGTTGCACAGGGTGTGCTTTTAAGCATACCGAAGGATGTTGTATGATAGATCTTCCAAGCCATGTGACATGCCGGGATGGTAGCAATCACTATATCTTCAAGGAGGCACACTCTACATGGGCTGATGATGTAGAGATGAGACGTACACAAGATGGCCTCTGTATTGTAGCAGTACAGAACTGCTCAGATGAGCCGACTATCTGTATTCTTCATAAATATATATCAGCAACTGAAGCTGTTGTAGAAATGGAGGGTGGTAAGGCTATGGTTGTTAAGATAGACTGCCTTAAATATCTGAGAGAAGATGATTGAAGTCAACCTCAACAGCCAGAGTATAAACCTTCTGGCTGTATATTGTACAATGCAGATGATGAACTCTGCTCTGTCACCTGATGATAGGAGAGACTCTCAGAGCCTGCTCAGAGACATAGATAGTATGAGGGGTACTCTGCTATGCCTTTCATCTATACATTCAATGAAGGGCTATGTGAGGGCCTCTGAAAGGGTAATGAACACGTCTCTCTAGAGACAAGGAGAACAACAATGAGTAAACGTCCAGAGTTTAAAGAAGGGACATTCCCTTACAAGACTGAGATGCCTGAAGGTGCCAAGGAGATCCTGCTTGGTCTTGCAGCTGTAGTAGTAGGTAGTAAGAGTGCTCCTGCGGAATATCGGGAAGACTGCCTGGCTTTTATTGCACAGACAAAAGCATCCAATGAAGATGAGATCCTCATTACCGATAACAAAGGGGCATGTGGCTATATGGAAACCAGTATGATGGTTGAATACTTTGCAGAGAGGAAACTAAATTGAGTAATACTATTGATATGCCAAAAGAAATTGTAGAGAAAGTTATTGCAGTGCTTACACGTCCTGGGGGAGGAGTAAGTGGAGACCAAAGAGAAGGTATTGACACCTTAAAGAGTGATCTCTATAATATGGTAGGAGATAAGCTGGTACTTTCAACAGGCTTCTCTGCCGTTGCACTTGTAACTATCCTGAAAATGATGGCAGGGACTAGATCATGGTAGATATTTTCTCACTCAGAGAAGCAAGCATGTTTGCAAGAGCATTAGCAGGAGGTAATGGAATACATGTTGAAGAGGCCCGTGGTCCAGTAGTACCAGTGTCAATGAAGGATGGTACCATCATCATAGGTGAGCCATCCATCTATGACGCTGATGAATACATGGGTAATCTACACAGAGAAATCTCTAAGCAGATGAAGGACATGAAGTTCTTCTATGACATAGATGACAAGGATGAATTTGCAGCAGCAGCAAGGGACATTCTTCAGAGTCAGAGAACAGAATACAACAGGAGGGGGGAGTTCCAAGGCAGAGATAAGATCCTGTCTAAGCACTACGCTGATACATGTAAGAAGAATGGGGGCATAACTAAGGTAATTGAAAGGGTAGAGGAGAGTTCCTTGACCCTTGCAGCCATGGTAGCAATAGGTAATGACCTTAGGAATGACTGGCAAGGATACCAAAGTGCTGAGGTATCCAATGAAGTACAACAGGAGATTAATAGACTCTCATTTCTCAGGGATGAATGGCTGAAATTGGATTCTTTAGTCTCTCTAGAGACACTAATCAAAAGGATACAACATGAGAACACTGATGATGGAGATGGAAGCAGAGGCGAAACGTCAGATCAGGGAGATGATTCAAGAGGAGATGAGGGAGGAAGTCAACCAGATGGAAAAGATTCAGAGTCTTCAGGAGAGAATCAAGACTCTGAAGAAAGTGACTCTCAAGAAAGTGGTGGAGAATCAGGAACTGAGGGAGGAGAATCAGAGGCTGGTGACTCAGGCTCTGACAATCGTGAGTTACATGGGGATAGAGGAGGACAACAAGAGACTGAAGAGG
>JBAYXD010000028.1:0-14080 GCA_041673725.1 Bacilli bacterium
TAATGAAGCAGGAGTTACTTGGTCGCTTGGTGGATCAATGCTGCTTTATTTTAAAGGTATAACAAAAGAGTTTAATGACATTGATATTTTAATTATTGATAAAGATGTTTTGAAAGTTAAAAAAATAATGACAAAATTAAAGGCTGAATTACAACCTTTTACTCCAAAAACTAAATATAAAACTAAAATATTTTTAGAATATAAAATTTCTGGAGTCGATTTAGACATTATGGCTGGTTTTACAATAGTAAATAATGGAATAGATTATGATTGTTCGCTTAAGCCAAATCAAATTATTGAATATTATGATTTAGATGGCGAAAAAATTCCGCTTCAATCGATTGATTTGTGGCTTAAATATTACAAACTTATGGGAAGAGAAAGCAAAGTTTCAATGATTGAAAATGCATATATGCGATTAATTTTAAAAAGACTTTTATTTCAAAAATGGTAAAATTAGATAGGGTATTATTATGAAAAACAAATTATTAATTCTTGGTTGCTTATTTGGAGTTATGTTGGCTAGTTGTGGCGAAAGTGGTCACCCACTTGTTGGCGAAACATTTAAATTAAGCCAAGATGCTGCAACTGAAACTTATTAAGGTGGCTATGATCAAAAGAGTTATTTTGCTCTATTAGGATCTGTTAATAATGAGGTGTCTTCATTTGTTAAATTGGATAGTAAAATTAAAAGCTTCCTTGGAAGTTTTATAAAAATTACTGACACAGAATACAATTCTGGTTATCTTGCTTTTAATACAGAAGATGAAACCAGTCTTTTTGCTATAATGGTTCCAAATGACAATAAAGGTATTGATTCTGAATCTTTAAATATAACTGTATCTACTGGAGAACCTATAACTGTAGTTTCTGCAATCTCTGGTGTTGGTACTGAGTCATTATCGTTTGGTGTTGTTGCTAAAACGTTCGCTAAAAATGGTGATAAATACGAAGCAACATTTGTTTCTACTTATTCAAATAGTGAAACTACTGATAGTGATGTAACTGCTTCATTTGTTTATAATTTCACCAAATAATATATTAATTTTTTTATTAATAGTTTTTAAAAATAGATAAGATTACTAAAAAAATACTAAAAATGTTTGTATAGTATTAATTTTTTTGTTTTGCATAAAAAAATTAAACCATAAAAATCTCACAAGAATATAATTAGCAATATTGAAAAGGGAGATTTCTTATGAAGGAGTATGACAGAAAGTCTATTCTAGACGAAGTCAAGAAAGAGAACGTTCTTTATATTAAGCTTGAGTTTACCGATATGCTTGGGACGATAAAATCTGTAGAAGTTCCATCTTCGAGAATTGAAGAAGTATTAGATGGTAAGGTTATGTTTGATGGCTCTTCAATTGAAGGATTTGTTCGTATTAAAGAAGCTGATATGTATCTTCATCCAGACTTACATACTTGGAAAATTTTGCCTTTACAAAATAACGAATACGGAAGAGTTGCTAGATTTATTTGTGATGTTTATCTTCCAAATGGGGAGCCATTTAAAGGAGACCCACGTTATGTTTTAAAACAAGAAATTGAGCATATGCATAAGCTTGGTTTTGCTAACTTTAATATGGGAGTTGAACCTGAATTTTATCTTTTAAAAGAAGATGAAAATGGAAACCCAACATTAAACTTTAGTGATGATGCCTCTTATTTTGATATGGCTCCAATTGATTTAAGCGAAACTTGTAGACACGATATTGTTATTGAACTAGGAAAGCTTGGCTTTGAAGTTGAAGCAAGCCACCACGAAGTTGGGCCAGGACAAAATGAAGTAGATTTTAAGTATGCAAATGTTCTTGATTGCTGCGATAATATTCAAACTTTCAAAGAAGTAGTGCATCAAATTGCGCGTAAGCATCATCTTTATGCTACGTTTATGCCAAAACCCGTAGCTTTTATGGCTGGTAATGGCATGCATGTTAATTGTTCACTTTGCGATGAGAGTGGGAAAGATTTGTTTTATGATCCAAAGGAACCCTTAGAACTTAGTGATCTTTGCAGAAGATGGATAAATGGAATATTAAAAAATAGTCGTAGCATTTGTGCGATTACAAATCCAATCATTAACTCATATAAGCGAATTGTACCTGGTTATGAAGCTCCATGTTATATATGTTGGAGCGATGCAAATCGTAGTTCAATGATTAGAATTCCTGCAAAAAGAGGTGCCGGTACAAGAACTGAAGTTAGAAATGTTGATCCAAGCGCAAATCCTTATTTAATGGCGGCTGTAATTTTAGCTTCTGGATTGAGTGAAATTAATAAAAAAGAGGAATTAATTGCTCCTGTTTACGATAATATTTTTGAATTAACTAGAGAAGAACGTGAAGCTCAAGGAATCGAAAATCTTCCAGAAAATTTAAAAGATGCAATAAAAGAATTTAAAAAGAGCGAACTTGCAAAGTCGGTTTTGGGTGATCATATTTTTAATAAATATATTGAAGCAAAGACTCAAGAATGGGAAGAATATAGAGTGCTTGTTACTGATTGGGAACGAGAAAACTATTTGAAGATTTAAAAAATATTCATACTTTTTAACGATTATTATTAGAGTGTTGCATGAACGCAACACTCTATTTTTTAGCAAAAAATATTAGAACTTTGGACTAACGTTAATAGGATTATATAAATTGGTATAAAAACGACTGCAATTAAAGTTGCGATTAATTGACAAGAGCTTGCAAATGTTGCTTCTTTATTTGTGTTTATACAATAAGTTGTAGCAACTGTTGATGGTGGAACAGCCCACATTAATGTCGTAGCTACAACTGTATTAAAAGTAACGTTTATACCAGGAATTAAATTTATTAAAAATAATAAAGCGAAGTTAATTAGTGGAAGTAAGATTATTCTCATTAAAGAGTGTATCCAAACCATTTTATCGCTAGCTGCAGTTTTGAAAGGAACTTTGCCAAGAGTGCAGCCTATAGCAATCCAGACAAGTGGAGAAGATAGACTTCCAAGAGTATTTATTGTTTGATAAAGCCATGGTAAAGAAATTGAAATATTCCAAAAAGCACCAGTAACAGGTTCATTATTTACACCATTAACTGTTACTACCCACCAATTATTTGTATCAGAAGTATCACCAATCAATTGCAGAGTCCATAAAATAAAACCTAAAAATGTAGCGATAATGATTGGATTTGCAAAAATCTTCTTAACAATGTTAAGAGGTTTTTCTTTTTCGAGATTTTTTTCTTCATTTTCGTTTAATGGAATATCGTTAGTTTGTTCTTGCTTAGTAATATTCTTTTTATTATCAATACAAATAACATAATAAGCATAACTATATAAAAAGACTCTGAAAGCAATATTAAACATACTTGAATCATTAAAAGCATCAGGGAAAACAGCTTTAATTAATGGTTGCCCAAAGAATGTTGTTGAGCCAAAAACAAAAAGAATGCCCATAACTTTCCTTTTTGAAGGATCTTTGACCCATAAAAATAGTATCTTTGATAATAATATAAAAATGATATAGATTATAAATCCATAAACAAATGAAAAAATAGCGCTATTAAAAGAATCTTTTGTAACATTTGTCATGAATGAAGCAAAAGCTAAACAAGGCAGACAAATAAGCATAACAATCTTGGTAAGAACTTTATTTGTATTTTCTGGCAACAATTTAGTTTTTGTTAAAACAAAACCAATTAATATTATGGCTATACTCTTAACTATGGCTATCCATAAATTGGTTGAACCTAGAGCTTCTAAAATATTTTGAGTAATACTATTTGTAAAAATTAAATTCATTTTAAATCCTTATTTATTATACGTATAAATATTTTTCCTTTCATTAAATAATTAAAATTGTAATTAAGAAATATAGTTATTTGCTATTGTTGTTAAAATTTGTTGATAATATTCCGTAATCGGTATATTATCTAAAATTAGGAGTTTATAAAATATTATGAATTATTTATCAGTTAAACAAATTTCAGATTTATGGAAGATTAATGAAAGAAGAGTGCGAGTTCTCATAGAGAACGATAGAATTCCAGGGGTTCTAAGAGTTGGGAAGAGCTATTTAATTCCCAGCGATGCAACTAAACCAAACGATGGAAGGGCATCAATAAAAGTAGATAAAATAGTTCCGGAAAAGGAACAATATGATGTAGATTTTTCTACTTATTTTAAATATTACCCAAATGAAAAGGGTTATTTTGGCAAGTATGGTGGAGCTTATGTTCCAAAAGAATTAGAAAAACCATTTCAAGAAATTTATGATGGTTATCTCACAATTTGTAAATCAACGAAATTTATTAATGAGTTACGTCGAATACGAAAAGAGTTTCAAGGGCGTCCAACCCCAGTTTATCATTGCGAACGCTTATCAAATTCAATTGGAAAAGTTCAAATTTACCTTAAGAGAGAAGATTTAAATCATACTGGAGCTCATAAGATTAATCATTGTATGGGCGAAGGGTTGCTTGCTAAATATTTAGGTAAAAAGAAATTAATTGCGGAAACAGGTGCAGGTTCGCATGGAGTTGCTGTTGCGACTGCTGCTGCATATTTTGGTTTAGAATGCGAGATTTATATGGGGGAAGTAGATATTAAAAAACAAGCGCCAAATGTTGCTAGAATGCAAATTCTTGGAGCAAAGGTAATTCCTGTAACAAAAGGTAATCAAACGTTAAAAGAGGCTGTTGATGCAGCTTTTGAAGCTTATTTAAAAGATTATAAAAATACTTTCTATTGTATAGGATCAGTGGTTGGTCCACATCCATTCCCATTAATGGTTAGAGATTTTCAGATGGTTGTTGGTAAAGAAGCAAGAGAGCAATTTTTAGAGATGACGGGTGAATTACCAGATGTTGTTTGTGCATGTGTTGGTGGTGGTTCAAATTCTATAGGTATTTTTAGCGGATTTTTAAACGATCCAGTAAAGTTAGTTGGAGTAGAACCATTAGGGAAAGGTGAAAAACCAGGAGACAATGCTGCAAGTATTAAATATGGGAAAGAAGGTATTTTACATGGATTTAAATCTTTAGTAATCGAAGACGATAAAAATCAACCTCTCCCTGTTTATTCAATAGCAAGTGGTTTAGACTATCCATCAGTTGGCCCAGAACATGCTTTCCTTCATGATATTGGTAGGATATCTTACGATGGCGTAACAGATGCTGAAGCCGTAGATGCCTTTTATAAATTGTCACGTTTAGAGGGAATTATTCCTGCCCTTGAAAGCGCACATGCTGTTGCATATGCAATGAAATTAGCTAAAACAATGCACCATGGTTCGATTTTAGTTAATTTATCCGGTAGAGGTGATAAAGATATTGACTATATGATTGAACATTATGGTGTAGATGGAGTTAAAGTAAAATAATCGATCTCGCATTCATGCAAATTGAATATGCCGATATTTTTAATATAAAATTTAAAAAAATATTAGAAATATTTTTGGTAAGTTGCTATAATCCCAAAAGTGATTTGAGAATAATCACATTTACTAAAACAAAAAACGCTTAGCATTTCCGGAGACGGGTTTCAGATGCTAGGCGTTTTTTTACGGGAGAAATTTATGGAAGAAGTAATGATGCAAAGTAACAACAGTTCGTATTTAGGAGAATCAAAAATTAAAGGCTTATTATTAAAATTTTCCATTCCTTCTATTTTATCTTTGCTTGTAAGTGCTTTATATAATATTGTTGACCAAATATTTATAGGACAAGGAGTTGGTTATTTAGGCAACGCTGCAACAAATGTTGTTTATCCAATTACAGTAATTGGTCTGGGTTTTGCTCTTTTATTAGGAGATGGATGTGCTTCAAAATTAAGCATATCTTTAGGGGCTGGAGATAAAGAAAGTGGTCCAAAAACAATTGGTAATGGCATTATTGCAATGACTATTATTAGTTTACTTATCGTGTTATTTGGGTTCTTGTTTACTGACCAGATACTTTATCTATTTGGAGCAACAGATACATGTTTGGATTATGCTCGTGATTATTTTAGGATTATTGTTTGTGGTATGCCATTTTATATGTTGAGTAGCGGATTAGCTTCGGTGATTCGTGCCGATGGCAGCCCAAAATATTCAATGTTAACGATGGTTGTTGGTGCAATAATTAATATTATATGTGATACAATTGCCATATTTGCTTTAAATTTAGGTGTTTCAGGAGCAGCTTTTGCTACAATTCTTGGTCAATTCGTATCATTTGTGATGGCAATTGCATATTTCTTTCATACTAAAAGTTTTAAATTTAACAAAAAATCATTTTTGTTTAATGGGAGACTTCTTTTTAGCGCAGTTCTATTAGGCATTTCTAGTTTTATTACACAAATATCAATCGTTATCGTTTGTGCAATTACTAATAATTTGATGGTAAAGTATGGTGTAAATTCTGAATATGGTTCAGATATTCCTCTATCAGTTATAGGAATTGTAATGAAAGTATTCGCAATTGTAATTTCTATTATTGTTGGTATCGCGGTTGGTGGGCAACCAATAATAGGTTTTAACTATGGAGCAAAAAAATACGATCGTGTGCTTAAAACGTTCAAAATAATTATAATTTCATGTACGATAATAGGCCTTATCGCAACTTTAATTTTTGAATTATTTCCTGAAGTAATTATTAATATTTTTGGAAGCGAAAATGAAGCTTATACTAAATTTGCTTTATTAACATTTAGAATTTGGTTAAGTTGCATTTTATTTACTTGTTTACAAAAAGCAAGTTGCATATTTCTTCAATCAATTGGGAAACCAGTACAAGCAATTCTATTATCACTTTCACGAGACACAATATTTTTAATTCCGGGAGTAATTATTTTACCAATATATTTCGGTATAGAAGGTATTTTATATGCGGCTCCAATTGCTGATGTTCTTTCAATAATTGTTACTTCAATAATTGTTGTAATAGAGTGCAAAAAGATAAAAAAAGAAGAATTAAAAATAAACTAAAAATACTGTATTGACTTTGCTAATCTAAAGTCATTAAATATTAATTGCTCACACGGAGGGCGATTCATTCATTAGAAATGATAACTGGATAAGGTGGCAGGTGGAATACCCGCAATCAAATCCAGTTTTTTATTTGACTGGTAAGGAGTCCTCTATGGATATTATTAAAGATAATCCGCTTAAACTATATTTAAGATATTTATTCTTTTCGTTTGGAAGTGCATTAATATCTTCGTTATATAGCGTTGTTGATATGATGATGGTTGGCCAATATGAAGGTGCAAGTGGTAGTGCAGCAACGGCAATTGTTGCGCCAATTTGGAATATTATTTATAGTCTTGGTCTATTAACTGGAATGGGAAGTGCTATTTTTTGGGCTAAAGCTAAAGGTGAAGGGAAAAATTCAAACGAATTAAACCAAATATTTAGTGTAGGTATGGGACTTACATTAGTAATTTCTTTAGTTGTTTGGATTTTATTAATTGTATTTGAGAGACAAATTTTAATTATGTTTGGTGCTACCGAAGCTTTAATTCCACTTGCTGAAAAATATTTAGTTTCAATTAAGTTTACAGTTCCAATTTTCTTATTTAATCAGATATTAGCTGCTTTTTTAAGAAACGATAACGATCCTTCTCTTGCTACCGTTGGAATAATTTGTGGTGGCTTGTTTAATGTTTTGGGAGATTATCTTTTTGTTTTTACATTTAATTTAGGAATAGAGGGCGCTGGTATAGCAACAGTATTATGTAATGTTGTTTCTTTAATTATTATGTGTTTACATTTCTTTAAAAAGAAAAATACATTAAAGTTAGCTAAACCTCAGGAAATATTTAAAAAGAGTAAAAGCATATTTTTTAATGGGTTTTCAAGTTTCTTTGTTGACACATCTATGGGAATTTTAACAATCGTTTTTAATAATCAAATATTAAGCTATTTTAATGAAAATGCTTTAGCTGTTTATGGAGTTATTATAAATATAAATACTTTTGTACAATGTTGTGCATATGGGGTTGGTCAAGCTAGTCAGCCATTAATATCTATGAATTTTGGTGCAAATAACAAGGATAGAGTGAATAAAATTTATAAATATGGCGTTGTGACAATTATAATTATTAGTGCAATTTGGTTAAGTTCGGTTTTAATTAGTCCTAATGGGTCTATTAATTTATTTATGAATGCAAATAGTGAGGTTTTATCAATTGCACCTAGTATTATGCGCGCGTATTGTTTAGTTTTTATCTTTTTACCATTTAATGTATTTTCAGTGTATTATTTTCAATCGATATTAAAGCCTTTGTTTGCATTTATTGTCTCAGCTTTAAGGGGTTTAGTTATTAGTGTCCCATTACTATTCATCTTACCAAAAATTAATAGTTTTTCTATTTGGTACGCTATGCTAATTACCGAAGCAATTGTGTTTATTATGATAGTTGCATATATGCTTATTATTCATATTAAAGAGGTAAAAGCAAAGGATAAATCTTTAGAACTAAGCAAGCAAAATCTCTAAAGCATATTAATTGATTTCTTTATTTTCATCTATTAATCTTATTACATAAAAAGGAGATTAATTTATGAATATATATGATTTTAAGGTTTTAGATAAAGCAGGGGAGGAAGTGTCTCTTTCTAAGTATAAAGGGAAGGTTTTATTAATAGTAAATACTGCAACAAGATGTGGTTTTACTCCAACTTATAAAGATTTAGAAACTTTATATGAAGAGTATGGAAGATGTGGATTTGAAATATTAGATTTTCCATGTAACCAGTTTGGGGAGCAAGCTCCAGAAGATATAGAAACTATTGATGATTTCTGTAGAGTTAAATATGGAACTACTTTTACAAGGTTTAATAAAATTGAAGTAAATGGTCAAAACGAAGACCCACTTTATACCTATTTAAAAAGTAAACAAGGGTTTAAAGGTTTTAATAAAGAACATAAGTTAACAAAGATTCTTAGCGAGATTAATCTTAAAAAAGATAGGAATTGGGAGAAATCTAGTGATATAAAGTGGAATTTTACTAAATTTTTGGTCAACGTTAATGGAGAGGTTGTTGCTAGATTTGAGCCAACCGCCACCATTAAAGACTTAGAAAAAGTCATTGAACCATATGTTAGTGAAACAAAGCTATGTAATTTTGAGACCGAAAAAGAAGATAAAAAAGAAATTGTTTATAGTCCAGTTAAAATTGAAAAGTTAAGTTTAGCAATGATGACTGATTGTCCACATTGTAAAATGGCTGAAAGATTATTAGATAAGGCAAATATTCGCTATGAAAAAATTAACTGGGATACTGAAAGTGGTGAAGAAATAATTAGAAGTTTAAAGATTAAAACTGTTCCTGTCTTATTAATTCCAACTAAAGATGGCTTTGAAACCGTAAGAGGTGAGGTTGAGATTAATAAATTAATTAAAACAGGAAAATTACAAAACAGATAATTTTTAACAAGCATAAAATTATTGTTTATTTTTGAAATATTAAATAATAAATAAGAGGTATAAATTATGGAATACATAGATTTAGTTAAGGCTCGTCGCTCTACATATATGTTAGAAAACAAGCAGGTTGTTGAAGATGATGAACTTGTTAAAAGTTTAGAAGAAGTAATTAAGGAAGCTCCTACAGCTTTTAATTCAATGGCTACACATATAGTTATTGCGTTAGGTAAGGAACATGCATTTATCTGGGATACTACAAAGGGTATTCTTAAAGGAATTGTTTCTCCAGAAGCTTTCAAAAAAACAGGACCTAAAATTGATGTTTTTAAAGCAGCTTATGGAACCATATTAGTTTATAAGGATATTGAAAAGATTGATGATTTAAAGAAAAGCTTTCCAGGGTTTAGTAATCGACAAGATTATTGGGGAGAACAAAACGTTGGAATTTTAGCTTATGCTTTGTGGTTAGAACTTGTTAATTTAGGGTATGGGGCAAATATGCAACACTATGATCCTTTGATTGACGATGTTTTGATGAAGAGATATTCAATCCCTAAAACCTGGAAATTAGAAGCTCAAATAGTTTTTGGAAAAACTAAGGTAAAAGCCGATAAAAAGGATTATCTTCCACTGAAAGAACGAGTAATAGTAGTTAAATAGTCGTTGCTTAGTATATAAGATTTCTTTAAATAAATAGAAAACTTCCTAATTGATAGTTTAGGGAGTTTTTTCTTTTTGAGGTTTGTTATTTGCCTATGTTTAGAGGCTATTTTGTGTTAAAATAAAAGCGTTTTATAAAAGAAATTATGAGCAATATTGATTTAAAACACACAAGAAAAAGATTAAAGATAATGAAACCATTAATGTATATTATTGGTTCTTTTATTTTGGTTATTTTCGTTGGATCAATTTTATTGGTATTACCTTTTTCTTCTAGTGATATGTCAAACCCACTTTCTTATATAGACTCATTATTTTTGTCTTGTTCTGCTGTATGCGTTACTGGTTTATCGGTTGTGCCTTCTATTGGAGATTCGCTTTCAGTATTTGGAAAGATAGTAATGTGTTTGCTTATTCAAATTGGTGGATTAGGTTTAGTTACTATTGTTTCTTTTGTAATAGTTTCAACTGGTAAAAGGTTTAATCGTTCAGCCGCAAATGTAGTTAAAGAGTCTTTAAGTCAATCAGGTTATGGTGAATTACGCGAACTTTTAAAACACATTATGTTAATAACGCTTGTTTTAGAGGTTTTTGGTGCATGTATAAATTTAATAGTGTTTGCCCAAGATTATCCATTTTGGGAAGCGGTTGGAATATCAATCTTCCATTCTGTTTCATCTTTTAATAATGCAGGATTTGATATTATTGGCTCGACATCAATGATTGCTTACAAAGATAATGTTCTATTAAATTTAAATACATGTTTTCTTATTTTATGTGGTGGTCTAGGATTTTTGATTTATGAAGATATATTCATGATGAAAAAGTGGAGCAAATATTCTATTCAAACAAGAATTGTTTTAATAACAAATGGAATTTTAATTATTTCGTCTTTCTTGCTTGTAAAGATTTTACAAGGCGATTCAATTACTTGGCTTCAAGCATTTTTCTATTCGGTTAACTTGAGAACTGCTGGTTTTACCACTTTCGATGTTGGTCAAACAATCAAGTCATCAACTGTTATTTTGTCTTGTGTTCTTATGTTTATTGGTGGTTCACCATTGTCTACAGCTGGTGGTATTAAGACAACAACTTTCTTTGTTGTTCTTGCTGCTATATCTGGTTTATTTACTGGGAAGAAGCCCATCATTTATAAACGTGAACTCAGTAGGGAATGCATTCGTAAAGCGTTAATTTTATTCGCTCTTGCTTTATTTGGTATTACATTATGTATATTTTTTATTACAATTAATGAAGGAAGTAAATTTAGCTTTACAGAAATATTCTACGAGTGTTTCTCAGCCTTTGGGACTGTAGGACTTTCGATGGGAATAACAACATCAATTACTTCTTGGTCGAAGATAGTGTTGTGCTTATTAATGTTCTTTGGTCGTTTAGGTCCTGTTACGATACTAACAATGTGGAATCCATTTTTCAGACATAAGGGCGATGATATTTCATATCTTGAAACAGATATATCAATTGGATAAAGGAGAAATTTATGAAAAAAATTATTGTAGTTATTGGTCTTGGCAGATTTGGCATTGGTCTAGTCAACGCGTTTGCTGATAAAGACGTTGATGTTATCGCTATAGACCGAGATAAAAACAACGTTGCTAAAATTGGTTATCTTATTGATAATGCTGTTTGCTGCGACTCAACAGATGCTGATGCTTTGCTTGAAGCAGGCGTAGGTGAGGCAGATAACGCAATCATTGCTTTTGGTCAGGACACTCAAGCTAATTTAGCAACGACTATTTTAACTGCCGTAGCTCTTAAAAAAATTGGTGTTAAAAAGATAACATGCAGAATTGATGATGCTGTTTATGAAGAATTATTAATTAAACTTGGTGTAGACTCTGTTATTTCTCCGTTTGATATAGCGTCCGAATCTCTTGCAATGCGTATGAGTTCAAATAACGTTATGGATTATTATAAAGTTGCGGATGGTTATAATGTTTATGAACTAAATATTCCAAAGACAGTAAAACCAATTTCCTTAATTGATTTGGCTGCTCCAAGCAGATTTGGGGTAAATATTATTCTTGTCTCAAGACAAAACAAAACATTCTTGCCAAATAAGGACTATGAAATTAATCCAAGTGATCATATATTTATTTTTGGTAAAGAAAAAGGCGTTTATCAACTAGAAACATTTTTAGCGGATGGCGAATAACCTTAATTCGCATTGATGCGATAAATAGAGGCATATATGCATATGCCTTTTTTTGTGCAACATCTTATTTTTGTTCAAAAACATTATTTTTGTATAAAATAATTAAAATTACGAGCATATTTCAGGTTGAAAATAATAATAGTGCTAAAATTAAAATATGAAATTCAAAAAATATTTCATAAAAAATTGGAAAAATTGGGCTTTAGCGTTATTTTGTATTGGATTGAATTTTGGTTTGTCTATATTAATTAAATATTCTGGAGCTCCATTATATTTAGATTCAATTGGTACTATTTTGACTGCTGCTTTTGGTGGACTTTTGCCAGGTATATTAGTTGGTTTTGTAAGCAATTTATTAAATTGCATATTTGATCCTGTATCAATTTATTATAGTGTTGTAAGCATTTTAATAGCTGTTACTACAACCATTTTTTCTGTAAAGGGAATATTTAGAAAATGGTGGTGTTTGCTTATTTGTGTAGTTCTTTTTGCATTTTATGGTGGAGTTTTAGGATCAATTCTTACTTGGCTTTTATATGGTGATGGAATAGGAACTGGAACTAGTGCTCCATTTGCTTATTACTTATTTGATAATTTGAATTTTAGTTTATTTTGGTCGCAATTGACTGCTGATTTTTTAATTGATTTATTAGATAAATTTGTAAGTTTGCTAATAATTGGCATCTTATTTTACATATTGCCAAATAAGTTTTTGCTTCTTTTTAAACATGGTGAGAATTATTTAAAAGATGAAAAACATCATTTTGCTTTCGTAAATAATGGCAACCATGAGAAATTTAGAAAGAATTCTATTCGTGTAAAATTTATTTCTTTAACTTTGTTTGCTTATCTTCTTGTTGGTGTAGCTTTTGGTGTTACTACAAAAGAGACTTATCAAGAAAAAAGTATGGATAATTACGGACTTTTGGCTAGTGATTACGCTTCACTTGTTTCTAAAACAGTGGATGGAGATGCTGTTGATGGATATTTAGAAACTAATGATGAGACTGATGCTAAATATCTCGAAGCAAAAGCAAATTACAAAAAATCTATGATGCAAGTTCAGCAATTACTTTTCTATATGTTTATAAGATTGGTAAAAATTCATCAGGGGAAACGAAGTGCTTTGTTGTATTTGATTTAGATAATCCAACTCTTGATGGTTCGCCTTTAGGCTATGAAGAAGATTTTCAATCTGATTTTGGCGATTACGAAACCGAAATGCTAGATACATATAATTACGATACTATTGGACCTGTCATTGCAGATGACTATGAGGGATGGTGGCTAATTTCTTATTATGTTCCAATTATAAATAGTAGTGGAGAAAAGGTCGCATATGCTGGTGTTGATATTGATATGAGTTCACTCCGTAAAGATATAATAACTTTTATGACAAAAATTATTGTTATGTTAATTTCGATTCTTATGATTATTAGCGCTATAACTTATAAATTAGTTGATTTGCTGGTCATAAATCCAGTACAAGGCCTAGTTCTTGAATCTAAAGAATTAAGTCAGACTGGTATTAAAAAGATTACTTCTAGTAATAGCGTAATTAGGACACAACCAATTGACTCCAATGATGAAATGCAGGATTTATATGTTGCAATGCTTAATGCTGAGAACAAAATCGCTGAAGATTTCTCTAAGATTGAGCAACAAGCTGCTTTAATGCTTAGAATGGAGCGAAATATAGTTTTGGCATTAGCAAACATGGTTGAAAGTAGAGATAAAAATACCGGTGACCACATTAAACGTACTTCGATTTATGTTGATTTAATTTCTTCAGAATTATTAAAAGAAAAGAAATTCCCTAAAGTTTTAAATCCTACTTATCAAAAGCAAATGGTTATG
>JBAYXD010000029.1:0-14013 GCA_041673725.1 Bacilli bacterium
TATACAGTTACGGAGTTGTGTGCTTTATTAATTATGTCAAAATCTGCTATTTCACATCAATTAAGAATATTAAAAGATAATAGAATGGTTAAATTTAGAAAGAATGGTAAGAATGTTTATTTTTCATTAAATGATGATCACGTTTCTAAAATACTTGAAACAACTAAAAATCACATATTAGAGGATTAGTTATGAAATTTATAAAAAAACATTTCTTTATTTTTAGATTTTCTTTTTCATTGATTCTTTTACTAATTAGTTTAGTTATAAAATATCAATTCCCAAACTATGAATATACAATAGCATTGCCACTAACTTTAGTTGGTTATGCACTTATGTCTTACGATATGTATATAAAAGTATTTAAGTCAATTAAATCACATGATTTTTTTGATGAAGTAAGTTTAACAATAATTGCATCAATCGCTGCTACTTCAATTGGTGAATTTGTCGATGGTTTAGCTGTAGTTATGTTTTTCCAACTTGGAGAACATTTTGAAGATTACGCTCTTGATAGTTCAAGAAAATCAATTAAATCTATTATGGAATTAAGGCCTGATTACATTCGTTTAATTCGAAATGGAAAAGAAGAAGTTGTTAATCCAAGTGAAGCAAAAGTTGATGATATCTTTATTGTGAAACCAGGCGAAATTGTTCCTCTAGATGGAATTATTATTAATGGAAAAAGTAATTTAAATACATCCTCAATTACTGGTGAATCTTTACCAAGAGAAGCTAAAGAAAATGATTCAATAATTTCAGGTGTAATTAATCTTGATTCACCACTTACTATTAAAGCTACAAAAAGTTATGGGGAATCTACAGTCTCAAAAATTCTTGATATGGTTGAAAATGCCTCAAGCAAAAAAACTAAATCAGAAAAGTTTATAACCAAATTTTCAAAAATATATACTCCAATTGTAATTAGCATTGCCTTTATAATTGCAATAATTCCACCACTCTTTTTTGGAATAAAAGATGGTAATTGGAATACTTGGTCAGATTGGATTTACCGAGGAGCATCAATGCTAGTCATATCTTGCCCATGTGCAATTGTTATTTCTATTCCAATGTCTTACGTTGTTTCTATTGGTGTTGCAAGTAAGCAAAAGATACTTATAAAGGGCTCAACGTACCTTGAATTAATTGCTAAATCCAATTCCATATATCTTGATAAAACGGGTACTATTACCGAAGGGAAATTCAAAATTGCCTCAATTAAAACCGAGAAAAACATTGATAAAGAAGAACTAATAAATCTAGCGCAAATTGCAGAATCGTTTTCAAACCATCCAATCGCAAAAGCCATAGTTGCGAATAGAGATTGCACAGATGCGAAAACAAAAATTAAGGAATATATTGAAGTAAATGGTAAGGGAATTAGTTGCTTATATAATGGAAAACTTTTATTAGCTGGAAACGAGAAACTTCTAAAAGATAATAAAATAAAATTCATAAAGAATGATGAAATTGGCACAATAATCTATGTCGCATATAACAAAAAATTCTATGGAAGTTTAGTAATTAGAGATACTTTAAAAGAAAACACTGTTGAAGCTATCAAGTTATTTAAAAAACATGGAATTAAACAGGTAACAATGTTAACTGGAGATAATAGCGATATTGCTAAATCTATTGCGGCTAAAGCTGGAATTACACATTATGAATCAAGTTTATTGCCAATTGATAAGACAAAATTTATTGAAAAAGCAAAGGAAAAAGGTGAAATTACTATGTTTGTTGGTGATGGAATAAATGATGCACCATCACTAGTAATTAGTGATATAGGAATTTCAATGGGTTCTATTGGATCAGATTCAGCAATAGAAGCAAGCGATATTGTTATTATGGATGATGACTTAAGAAGGATATCCTATCTTAAATCTTTAGCAAAATTAAATAAATTCGTTGTTTATTATAATTTAATTTTTGCTATTGGAATTAAAGTTTTAACATTATTTTTAAATATGTTTGGTTTATTGCATGAATACGCAATAATAGCGGCAATATTTGCCGATGTTGGAGTAACGTTTATTTGCTGTATAAATAGTCTATTAATTTCGCTTAAGAAAAAATAACTATCTAATTAAACTTGCAAGCCCACCAATTGATGTTTCTTTATAATCTGAATTTAAAGATTCTCCAGTCACTTTCATTGCTTTTACAACATCATCAAAACTTACTCTATTTTTTCTTAATGGCGCAATATTTTTTGCGTATAAATAACTAACATCTGCTCGCATTGCAGCAATTCCATTTCTTTCAATACATGGAATTTGTACGTATCCATCCACTGGATCGCAAGTTAGTCCTAAAAAGTGTTCAAGAGCAACCTCTGCTCCATATTCAATTTGATAAGTAGATAATTTATTAATATAACAAAGCGCAGCGGTAGCCATTGCAGAAGCAACCCCTACCTCAGCTTGGCAACCAAGCATTGCTCCACTAATTGAGGCATTTTCTTTGCATAAATTTCCAAATAGACCAGCAACTTTTAAACTATCAATTAATGTTTTTTTATCAATATTTTTATAATGATATTCGTAATATAAAGTGGCAGGAATAATCCCACAAGATCCACAAGTTGGAGCAGTAACGACAATATCTCCTGAAGCGTTACCTTCTACGCAACTATAAGCAAAAGCTGTTAATAGCATTACTTTTTTCTCATCATCAGATAATTTTTGGGCCTCATTAAATATAGTTTTTGCAACTCGTGATAATCTTAAACTTCCAGGAATCAATCCTTCTTTGTTTATATTAGAATCGACTTCTTTAAACATAGTATCTAAAACATTTTCTAGATAACTATCTATATCTTTGTTTTCTTTTTGATTAACATAATCAACCAAGGACATCTTATTTCTTGAACAATACTCTTTAATCTCTTCAAATGTATTTAAATCGTAAATAATCTCGCCATCAATATGATTTAGATCAGTAACAATTTTGCCACCACCAATTGAATAATAGGTTTTATCTTTAATAATATTTCCATTTTGATAAGCTTTAAAAGTTAAAGTGTTTGGATGTTTTAAATCTTTGGTTGTGAAGTCAAAAAGAATTTCTGAATCAAAATTTATTAAAATATCTTTTATAATTTTATCGGTTAAATGTCCTTTTCCAGTTAAAGCAAGGGAGCCAAAAAGCGTTACCACTATTTTCGAATCTTTTGGTAAACCAATTATAAAATCTTTTGCGGCTTTTGATGGCCCAATCGTATGCGATGAAGATGGTCCTGGTCCAGTTATAAATAATTCTTTAATGCTTTCCATATTAATTATCTCCAGCAATTCCTTTAAGTAAATCAGATAAAGTAACACCTAGTCCATGACATATTTTATCAAGAACTTTAATTGTTGGATTACGATGCCCACGTTCTAAGTCTGATAAATAATTAGAATTTATATCGCTTCTAAAAGCTAATTCCTCAATAGAAATTTTTTGGTTTTGTCTTAAAAAACGAATTCTAGCACCTAATTGATGCTCAATATCAATTACATTATTAATATTCATGACGATATCCTTTTGCCATATCCTTAATTTTTATAAACAAATGATTAACATTTGATTTTGAAACTTCTTTATTAAGTTTTTTTGACAATAAAGCAGCTAATTCTTTATAAGTTAAGTCTTTATTTTCTAAACGTAAATAACATAATTCACGAAGTTTTTCATTTGATATATTTTTGAGTCCTAAAGATTTATCAATTTGCTTTATATCTTCAATTTGTTCATTTGAAATCTTTAAAGTCTTCTTTAAATTATAAGTATCCATATTAATTAAACGATTTGAAACATTAGCAAAATCACGATTAACACGAACGTTTTCAAATAGCAAACAACAATCATTCGCTTCAAGATATGCTAAAAAATCTGAAATCTGATCTGATTTTTTAAGATAAACAATATAATTTGATCTTCGTTTAATTGTTTTAAAATCGAATTCTAAATCTTTAATTTTATGAATAAGTTTTAAAATTGCATCGGTAAAAGCTTCATCACTTGTATACATTTCTAGATGATAGTTTGAACTCTTAGGATTTGAGCAGGTCCCATTATATAGGAATAAACCCTCTAGATACCCCTTAATCTTTAATTCTTTATCGGTTAAATCATAAGGAATCTTACTATCTAAAAAATCAATTTTTAAACTTGATAAAATATCTTCAACATTAGTATTTATATTGATTAAATATTGTGTAGATTTATAAAATTGCATCATACATCTATAAGAAAAAGATAGTTCCGCCATTGGAAAAATTGTTTTTAATAAAACATAAATATATTTAGCGACTTTGTTATTTTCCGTTTTTAAAACAAGTTTTGTTTGATTATGAGAAATTACGACACTACCACTACTACGAATAAAAGCACTCAAAACAGAACGATCTTTCGTTTCGTTAAAAGGTAAATTTGTTAATTCTTCTTTAATTTGTTGGGTAAAACTTATTGGATTGTCCATAAACTGATTATACACTTAAAAGTGTATTATTTCTTGGAGTTTAAATAACGAATTGCACTTGTCGCAGCAATGGCTCCGTCACTACTTGCAGTGACTATTTGTTTTAATGACTTATGAACAATATCACCGACTGCAAAAACACCCTTAATTGATGACTCGCAATTTGAATCTACATCAATATATCCACCATCCATTTTTAAACCTAACGACATTAAAAAATAGGATGATGGAGTATCTCCTACAAATGGAAAGGCACCAATGCAACTAATGTTTTTTTCAATATTGTTTGTATTGTCTTTTATGACAACACCAGTCAAACCTTCTTCGTTTCCTAAGAATTCTTTAATTACAAATGGATAGAAAAATTCAACTTTCTTAGATTTCTTAAGTGTCGCTAAATCATTATCGTTATCATCAATATTATTATCGTTAACTAAATAAATCTTATTAACTAAATTCTCTAGATACAAAGCTTCTTTATAACCTTTTGCATCGTGCGCAAAAACAAGAACATCCTTATTTCTATAAAAGAAACCATCACAAACTGCACAATAAGAAATTCCTTTTCCTTGATATTCTCTTTCTCCAGGTACACCAGACCTTTTATTACTAGAACCAGTTGCAATAATAATTGTTTTAACAATATAAGTATTATTATCACCAACCACTTGAAATAAATCATTCCCTTTTGTAATGCCATTTATGCCATCATGCAAAACTTCAATATTTCTAGCCTTTAATTGTTCCTGGTATTTTTGAATTAATTCAACTCCTGAAATTGAGACAAAACCAGGATAGTTATCTATTTGAGTGATGGTATTTAATTTGCCACCAATCATCTCTTTTTCAACAATACAAAAACTATATTTACTTCTAGATAAATAAATTGCTGCTCCAACTCCAGCTGGCCCAGCGCCAATAATTAATATATCTTTATTTATGGTCATATTCTTTTATTTCCTTATATAAGTCATTATACGAAGAACAAAATGAAAGCGGAACTATTTTGCTTTCGTAATTTCTTTCTTTCATTGTCATCATAATTGTATTAACACCTGCGTTTTCACCACTTCCATAATCAAATTCAGTATCCCCAATATTTATTACTTCATTTGGTTTAACGCCAAAATTACTCATTATACGATTTATTCCTTCTGGATTTGGTTTATGATGCGTAACTTCATCCGCACCAATAATTAAATCAAAAATATTTTGGTCTAAGCCTACTTTTTTAAGACTATATAAAGTCATTTCACGATTTTTACTTGTTAAAATAGCTAACTTATAACCATCTTTTTTAAACTTTAATAAGGTTTCTTCAACATTTGGAAATGGTTTTAAACAAGTATCATAATATTTCCTAGTTCGTTCTGAATATTCTTTCAAAATAAACTTTTGATCAAGTTCAGGAAAAACTTTTTTGAGTGTTTTATCAAGTGGAGGTCCACTAAAAGTTCTAACAATTTTATCATCTAAAAAATAATCTTTAGGTTTATATAAACGAAAAAGCTCATGCCAAGTTTCCATAATAACATCATCACTATCAATTAAGGTTCCATCCATATCAAAAACTAAAACTTTAATCATAATCTACGCTTTTTTCTCACTTGGATAATCTTCTTTAACTTCAAGTATCCATTTTCCATGATCACGCATGACTTGCCAAACAAAGAATACAATTAACAAAAATGCACCAATGCCAATCATCCAATAAGCGCTGTTTACACTCCACATATTATCATTTCCCATGTTATAACTTGAATTCCTTAAAGGTTCAATAATCGCCCTAGTTGCTCCATACCAAATGAAATACCATCCGCTACAAGCACCTTTTGAAGACATAAAATATGGAATATAGTTATACCACTTTCGTGTTCCATCTTTATTAATAGCAAGTTTCTTGAGTCCAATTCTTACTCCAAAACCAATAGCAAAATATCCAACAAAATTTATAATTCCTTCAATTAAGAATAATGGAAGGAATATCTTCCCACTATTTATTAAGCTAACTGCATTCTCATCCGTATAAACTTTTCCAGCAGTACTTTGACTTGAAAAATGCATATTGTTCCTAACAAGAGATGGAATCCACATGAAGTTAGATTCACTAACTAATTCACCATGAACTTCATTGTTGAAGAAATTTCCCCAACGACCAATACATTGTGCTAATAAAATAGAAGCGACACAAATATCAATAACAGTTAAGTAATCCATATGGTTATATGGTGGTTTTTTAACTTTATATTTGATAATAAGTAGGTAAATTATACAAACAACAATTGCAAGTGATGCACCCATAATTGCAAGTCCACCATCATCAATTCGTAAAATCTTCCAAGGATCTTTGTCAAATCCATCTCGAGTCCAATTACCTATTACGTACCAAAGTCTGCAACCAACAATTCCAGTAGGGAATCCAATTAAGAATACAGTACTAAGTAAACCTTTTTCTCCATACATTATTTTAAGTTGATAAGAATCAATAGCCAAAACTACTAATCCTCCACCTAAAAGACATAATGCATAGAAGGCAATACTAAATCCCCAACTATCACCAGTTGGAATAGGTGACCAATTATAACCCGTATAGACAGTAACAAGCTTAACGCCACTACTCCCAAAATAAATTCTATTACATAGTGGATATCTTAAATATGGAGCACTTCCTTCTTCAAATAAAACAAATGATAGAATCGTAAATGCGCCAATGCCAATCATTAACCAAAACATTTTTCTTTTTTCTTTTGGCGCACGTAAATCAAAAACAAAATAATTAATGAAAATACTAACAAGAGCATAAATGGCACATGCTAGTAAAACACTTCCGCCATAAATTAAAACATAATGTAATGCGTCAACATTAGACCCTAAAATATTTGTAATATAATCAATATTTGCACTATTCGTATAGAATTGAATATCAAACAAAATAAAAGATATAATTAGCAATCCAAGCGCTAAAATATATAGTTTTTTATTTTCTAAAAGGAAAAAGCATTTATGCTCTTTTGCTTTAAAATACTTTCTTGCAGGAAAAAAGTAGGCTAAAAAAGCGCATACAAAACTAATAATCGCAAATGCAAGAGTCACTGAGTGTGTTACATTATCCATTTTTCTTTCTCAACTTTCTATCTTGATCTTCTTCTAAGACTTTAGCTAAATAGTACCCAGTATAACTTCTTGGGTTTTTGCTAACTTCCTCTGGAGTACCAGTAGCAATAATTTCGCCACCCTTATCTCCTCCATCAGGACCTATATCTATTATATAATCTGCCATTTTAATAACATCTAAATTATGTTCAATACAAATAATTGTATCCCCACCATTTACAATAGATTGTAAGATGTTAATTAATTTAGCAACATCATCAACATGTAAGCCAGTAGTAGGCTCATCAAGAATATAAACAGTCTTACCAGTAGGACGTTTTTGTAAATAATATGCAAGTTTAATTCTTTGAGCTTCGCCACCACTTATTGTTGTAGATTGTTGCCCAACTTTCATATATCCAAGTCCAACATCACATAACATTTTAAGTTTTCTAGCTAGTTTATGATAATTCTTAAAGAAGTTATAGGCCTCTTCAATAGTCATCTCTAAAACATCAGAAATTGACTTACCTTTAAAGGTGCATTGAAGTGTTTCTTCGTTATATCTTTTACCACCACATTCATCACAAACTACATATACATCAGGCATAAAGTTCATTGCAATACGAACAACTCCATCACCATAACAATGCTCACATCTTCCTCCAGGAACATTAAAACTAAATCGTGATTTATTAAATCCTCGAGCTTTCGCTTCTATGGTAGAGGCAAAAATTTCACGTATATCATCGAACGCTTTAACGTAAGTTGCAGGATTGCTACGAGGAGTTCTTCCAATTGGTTCTTGTGTAATATTGATAATTTGATCAACGTTTTCAAGACCTTTAATCTTATCATATTGTCCAGTTTCAACCATTTTCTTAAACAATTCTTTTTGTACAGCCGTATATAAAGTCTCGTTAACAAGTGAAGATTTTCCACTACCAGAGACACCAGTTACACAAATAAAACTTCCAAGTGGAAATTTAGCTGTAACATTTTTTAAATTATTAGTTTTACAACCACTGATTGTTAAGAATTTTCCATTACCTTTATTTCTTGATAATGGAACAGCAATATATTTTTCGCCACTTAAATATTGTCCAGTAATAGAACGTGGACATTTTTCTAAATCTTCTACACTTCCTTGAGCAACAACTTCTCCACCATGAATTCCTGCTCCAGGCCCGATATCTACGAGATAATCAGCACTTCTAATCATTGCTTCATCATGTTCAACAACGATTATTGTGTTCCCTAAATCACGCATTTCTTTAAGTGCATTAATAAGTTTTTCACTATCACGTTGATGTAATCCAATAGAAGGTTCATCTAAAACATATAAAACACCAGATAATTTGCTACCAATTTGGGTAGCTAATCTTATTCTTTGGGATTCTCCACCAGATAAAGTCATAGCATATCTTGATAAAGTAAGGTATCCAAGACCAACATTAATTAAAAAAGATGTACGATTTAAAATTTCATTCACTACAAGTTCGGCAATCTTCCATTGATTCTCAGTTAAATGATTATGCAAATCTTTCATAAATTCATAAAATTTATCTAAAGATAAGCAAGTTAATTCATAAATATTAAGACCATTCACTTTAACAGATAAAACCGCTTCATTTAGTCGAGCTCCATGACAAGTTGTACAAACTTTATCACGTAAAAATTTTGCATAATATTCACGTAAAAATTCACTACTTGTTTCGTGATATAGTCTTTCTAAACGCGTTTTAACACCTTCAATATAACGAACGTGTTTAACGGTGTTTCCAGAGGATGATTTAAGTTCATAAGAAAGAATTTCTTTTGAACCATTCATAATAATATCAATTTGTTCATCGTTATATTTATTGAATGGAATGTTTGAAGGAATATTATAGTATTTCAATAAATACTTAAAATCTTGCCATTCAAGATTTTGCGAATTTACTATATTTTTATAGTAAGCAATAGCGCCTTTATCAATACTTAAAGTTTTATCAGGAACAAGTAAATCAAGATCAGCTTCTTGGTTAATTCCAAGTCCATTACAAGAAGGGCATGCTCCTAAAGGCGAGTTAAAAGAAAATAAACGTGGTTCAAGTTTTGGAACAGTAAAACCACATTTTGGGCAAGCATAATGCTCACTAAATAATTTCTCTTCGCCATTAATTGAAACAAGAACAAAACCATTGCTCCACTCAGAAGCGAGTTCAATAGCTTCAAATACACGAACACGATTTTCTTTCTTTAAAACTATACGATCAACAACAATATCTATATCATGTCTTTGCGTTTTAATAAGTTCAGGTACTTCATCAATTAAATAATTTTGCCCATCTATTCTAAGACGCACAAAACCATTCTTTTTAATTTTGTCTAAAGTATCTTTATGGGTCCCTTTTTCTTCTCGAACAATAGGCGACATTATGATAATTTTAGAATTTTCTTCATGCGTAAAAATAATATCAGTTATTTTTTGAACACTAAAAGCAATAATTGGCTCATTATGCGTTGGGCAATAAGGAACACCAATTCGTGAATATAATAAACGAAGGTAATCATAAATTTCAGTGACTGTTGCAACGGTACTTCTTGGGTTATGTGATTGAGATTTTTGATCAATCGCAATTGCTGGAGATAATCCTTCAATTGATTCAACATCAGGTTTTTCAACTCCACCTAAAAATTGTCTAGCATAACTTGAAAGAGATTCCATATATCTACGTTGCCCTTCAGCGTAAATAGTATCGAATGCAAGTGTTGATTTACCACTTCCTGAAACTCCTGTAAATACTACAAGTTTATCTTTAGGGAAGGTAACACTAATATTTTTAAGATTGTTTTCACGCGCTTCTTTAACGCGAATTTCATTAATTGACATACGTATGATTATAGCAAAAAAACTTATTTAGTTATATAAATAAGCATAGAAAAAATCTAAAGCTTTCTTAGTTCAAAACATAGAACCAAATTGAGATAAATTGTAAAACAGTTCCAATTAAAATAAAAACATGGAAAATTGTGTGAAACCATAAAGATTTTTTTGCACCAATTCCATATAAAATTGCCCCTATCGTATATGCAACACCACCAGATAACATCCATAAATAACCATTTAAAGAAATCGTATCAATTAATTCTTTGCTAGCTAAAATAATTGTCCATCCAATGATGATATATAAACTCGTTGAAAGAATATTGTACTTATGTAAATCGATGGAATTAAAAATAATTCCAATCGCAACTCCAGCCCAACAAATGCCCATAATAATCCAACCACAATAAGGAATAACGCCCCACATTGTCGTCTCTCTTAAAGGCATTAAACAAAACATTGAATAAGTTCCAGCAATTAAAGTATAGACAGTATCATGGTCAATAATTCGCAATACTCTCTTTCCGTTATTTTGTGACAAGCTATGGTAAACAGTACTTATTGTATAACATAAAATCATCCCTGCACCATATAAGCAAATACTCACAATTCGATAAATTTGTTCTGTCGCATTTATGCCTTTATAGCCCCAGACCGTTACTTTTAATAACATTAAAATAGTCATTACAATTCCAAAAATTGCACCTACGCCATGCGTAATTGCGTTCCATAAATCTTGTTTAGTCGAATACTGTGGTAATCTAATTTTTTCTCTTATACTCATTTTTGAAACAACCTCACCTAGTTTCTAAAACTAGCATATCATTTTAATGCCTAATGTCAACACTAATCCCACTTAAAAAGCGCCAGTTTTTATAAACTGACGCTTTATTATTAGAAATCTAGATTAAAGACCAAATTTCTTAACAGCATTCCATCTTTCTTTAGCAGCTTCTTCAGATTTCTTGAAGAGTTCTTCATATTGAGATGGGTTAACTTTTGGTAATTGTGAGAATCTATTTTCAGTTAATAAGAATTCTCTGAACTTTGTGAAGTCTGGTTCAGCACAATCAAGTTGTAATCCTGGTTTTCCTTCTTTAACTAAACGTGGATCATATCTCCAAGTTGAGAAGAAACCACAATCAACAGCTTTCTTTTCTTCTTGAATACTATTCACAAGACCACCTTTAAGACCTTGGTTAATACATGGAGCATAGCAGATAACTAAACTTGGACCATTATAACTTTCAGCTTCTTTTAAGGCTTGAATAGCTTTCATTGGGTTGGCACCTAAAGCGATTTGAGCGACATAAACATCGCCATATGCCATAGCAATTAAAGCTAAATTCTTCTTCTTGGTCTTCTTGCCACTAGCAGCAAATTGAGCAATACAACCAGTTTGAGTTGATTTACTAGCTTGACCACCAGTGTTTGCATATTGTTCGTTATCAAGGACAAGAACATTAATATCATCTTCACTAGCGATAACGTGATCTAAACCACCGTAGCCAATATCATAAGCAAAGCCATCACCACCAATAATCCAAACTGACTTATCAAGTAAATCATTCTTGAACTTTAAGACGTCTTTAACACTAGCATCATCACTAGCTTCAACTTCTTTAAGTAATTCTGGAATAATCTTACGTGATTCTTCCTTATTCTTGATGTTATCAAGATATTTCTTAATAGTTTCTTTTAAGCTTGCTTCAACTGTATCTCTACCTTCAGCAGCAACTAAAATTTCACTAATTTGTTGTAACTTATAATCAGTAGCAAGTCTCATACCATAGCCATATTCAGCATTATCTTCAAATAAGCTGTTTGCCCAGGCAATACCCTCACCATTCTTATCTTTAACAAATGGAGTCATTGGAGTTGAACCATTATAAATGGATGAACAACCAGTAGCGTTTGCGATAAGTAAATCTTTACCAAATAATTGCGATAATAATCTGTAATATGGAGTCTCACCACAACCTTGGCAAGCACCACTAATTTCTTGATATGGCATTAAGAATCCAACACCTTTAACAGTATTGGTTGGGAAAATGTTGCTCTTATATTCAACATGTTTATATAAGTATTCAGCATACTTTTCTTTATCGAATTGACTCTTTGCTTCAACCATCTTAATAGCAAAGTGATCATTACCCATCTTCTTAGCAGTCTTATTGGCTAAACATTCATTGGCACAAAGTCCACAACCAACACAGTTAGTTGGTGAAACTTGAATAATGAATTTCATACCTTTAACAGCAGGTGAACCAATTGCATCTTTAGTTAAATCAGCTAAACCTTCTGGTCCATGTTTAATTTCATCTTCATTTAATAAGAATGGACGAATTGTAGCATGTGGACAAACAAATGCGCATTGATTACATTGAATACAATAATCTTTATTCCAAAGTGGGACCAAATCAGCGATTGAACGATCTTCTTTGAAAGTAATATTACTTCTCATACTGCCATCTTCTAAGCCATCTTTTAAGAAGGCACTAACTGGTAAATCATAACCATCAAGTTGATTGATTGGTAAGACGAATTCATCAAAGTATTCATCTCCAGTAGTCTTTCTGACTCTCTTGAAATCAAGTTTAGCCCATGCTGGGTCAACTTTAACTTCTCTAAGACCCTCGGTTCCACTATCAATAGCTTTATAGTTAAGTTTAACAACTTCTTCACCCTTACGAGCATATGTCTTTTCAGCTAATTTCTTCATCCAAACGTTAGCATCTTTATAAGGCATAATTTGTGGGTTTAAATAGAAGAAAGCACTTTGTAAAATAGTATTTGTATGACGTCCCATACCAATTTCAAGAGCAATCTTATTTGCATCAATAACATAGAATTTAACATGCTTTGTAGCAAGTTGATATTTAACTCTATTTGGTAATAATTTATCAATAGAAGCATCATCCATATCGGTATTTAATAAGAATGTTCCACCTTCTTTAATATCTTTTAAGACATCGAATCTGAACATATAAGTATCAAGAGAAACACTGATAAAATCAGCGTGTTGAATGTAATATGTTGAGTGGATTGGTTCTTTACCAAATCTAAGGTGAGATCTTGTGACACCACCTGATTTACGACTATCATAAGCAAAATATGCTTGAGCATATTGGTGAGTTGCATCACCAATAATCTTAATTGATGATTTATTAGCACCAACAGTTCCATCACTGCCTAAGCCATAGAATAAACAACTATTGTATGAATGTTTAATTTCATATTTATCATCTTTAATTGGGATTGATAAATGAGTGACATCATCTTCGATTCCAAGAGTGAAATCATGATGAGCATCTTTAGTATCCATCCAATCATATAAAGCTTTAATGTGTTTTGGTTGAGTATCGTGACTTCCAAGTCCATAACGTCCACCAATAACTTTAATGTCATCTTTGCCTTCATTTCTTAAAGCACAAACGACATCTTCATATAAAGGTTCGCCAACCGCACCTTTTTCTTTAGTACGATCCATAACGGCAATAGTCTTAACAGTCTTTGGAAGAGATTCAACTAAATCCTTAGCACTAAATGGACGATAGAGAATAACTTTAAGTAAGCCAACTTTCTC
>JBAYXD010000030.1:0-13696 GCA_041673725.1 Bacilli bacterium
TGTTGCAATTTTATGGGGACTTGGTTATAGCGCTGTTCAAAATGCTTTAGATGGTGGATGGTCATCACTTGGAATCATGGTGGCTAAAGGTGTTGTGGGTGGCGGAATCTGTCTTTTGTTATCTTTTAAAGAAAAATGGTGGCGAGAACCAAAACTAATAAAAGGTGCGCTTATAAGCGGACTTTTTACTTTTTTAGGATACTACGCACAAACTGAAGGGCAACTTAGAACCTCAATTCCTAATTGTGCTTTCTTTACGGCAATTAATGTTATTTTAGTTCCTTTTATTGCGGCAATATTTTTTAAGAGTAAGCTTGATAAAAAGTTTATCATTGCTGCTTTTATTGCTTTACTTGGTATTGGTTTATTAAATTATGATGGTTCAACAATTAAACTAGGAATTGGCGATTTACTTAACTTTGCTGGAGCCTTATGTTTTGCTGTTCAAATTGCTTATATTGCTCAATTAAGTAAATATGATAAACCTTTTGGATTGGCAGGAATGCAACTTATGGTTATGGGAATTTTAGCGCTTATTATGGTACCTTTCTTTCCAAATCAAACTCATTTTGGTAGTGATGGTTGGGTGGGAATAATTTATGTTACTTTAATTAGCGCTTGTCTTGCTTACATTATTCAAGGTATTGCTGAAAAGCATGTTAATGAAACGGTAAGTGGCGTTTTACTTGCTCAAGAATCAACCTTTGGCACAATGTTTTCAATCATTTTTTATAATAGTCCAATAACTTGGCAACTCCTTACTGGTGGTGGAATTGTTTTATTTGCAGTTTTACTTTGTTGCGTAAATTTTAAATCTATTCATCAAAAGATTAGATATAAAAAAGCTAAAAAAGAACAAGAGAAGCGTTCTCTTGAGATAGAAAAAATAAATAATGACGAAAAAAATGAGAGTGATAAAATAATAACTGAGAAAAATAACGAAAGTAAATGAATTTAAGAATTATCTCGGTTGTCACTCTATTAATAAGCTATTTCTATAGCATTTTTATTGACCTATTCTATATAAATAGCACTAAAAGAAGTGTTCCTGAATCATTGAAAGAATTTGAAGAAGATCCTAAATATAATAAGTAAATTAGTTATCAAAAAGAAGTAAATAGATATCGAATTATTAAAGATGCAATTAGTGGTTTACCATTAATTTTTCTTATTTGGTTTAATTTTTTTATTTTTGTTAATAGTTATACTCCAGACAATTACCTTTTAGAGATTACAATTATTATTTTACTTTATTGTTTTATAGAATTTATTGTTGAACTTCCTTTTTCAATTTATAAAACATTTCGTATTGAAGAAAAATATGGATTTAATCGAACAAAAGTTACCACTTTTGTTTTAGATAATTTATTATCTTTATTTCTTGAATGTTTTGTAACAATTGCTGCCGCTATCGTTTTCTTTTTATTAATGACATATTTACCAAGTTATCTTGCAGTAATTATTGCTACAGTTTTACTTATTTTAGTAATTCTTTTAATCCAATTTTTATTCCCATATTTATCGAAAGTAATGAATAAATTTACTCCTCTTGAAGATGGAGAATTAAAAACTAAACTTATGGATTTAATGAATAAAAATAATTTTGTTATTGAAGGAATTTATGTTGTTAACGCTTCAAAAAGATCAACCAAGGAAAATGCTTATTTTACTGGTTTAGGGAAAAGCAAAAGAATAGTTATTTACGATACTTTAATTAATAATTTTAGTCCAGACTTAATAACTGCCATTTTTGCTCATGAACTTGGACACGCAAAACATAAAGATAACCTTAAGTCTTTTCCAAGTACAATTCTCATTTGTATTACAGAAGTAGTTTGTTTATATTTATGGGCATCATTTATTTCAGGCTTTGATAGCATAGAAGCTAACGCTCATAATGATGGACTTATGTTTGTTGTCTATTTAGAAGTTATGAGTTTAGTTGCTAGTTTGTTTTCGTTTATCTCTAATTATTTTTCAAGAAAACGCGAATATGCTGCTGATACATTTGCAGTAAAAATTGGCTATGGAAAAGATTTAGAGGCTGCCTTAATCAAATTAACAAAAAGTAGTTTTTCCTACTTAAATCCCCATCCTTTCTTAGAATTTATGCTATGGAGTCATCCTTCTATTTTAAAAAGATTAGATAATATTAAAAAGAATGAAAATAAACCTAACTAAGGATATTATCTTTCATCGATTTAATATTAGTATGATATTAATTATTGGTTGAATAGTGGCTAAAAAATGATAGAATAATATTGCGACTAAAATCGTAGGTTTCGGGGTGTAGCGTAGCTTGGTATCGCGTCTGCTTTGGGAGCAGAAGGTCACTGGTTCAAATCCAGCCACCCCGACCATTTATGAATTATCTAAAAATTATTAGTATTGAAAATAATTAATAGATATCATAGTATATTAAAGCACGCGCTAATAGCTCAACTGGATAGAGTACTTGGCTACGAACCAAGGGGTTGCGGGTTCGACTCCTGTTTAGCGCACCAGGCAAAAAATATGGCATCTTTAAGTAGATGCCTTTTTTATTATATTTATTAGGAAGCGCAAAAATTGCGCTTTCATTATTATATAAGGCGCAAAATTTGCGCTTTTAAATTAAATAAAAGCGTAATATAATAAAAATATGAATATGGAATTAAAAGAAATAAGATTAAAAAATAAACTGACCCAAAAAGAAGCTTCGGAAATTTTAAATATATCTAGAAGAAGCTACCAAACTTATGAAAAAGGCGTTTCTATAAACAAAGACAAATATTCTTTTTTGTGTGAAAAACTTGATAAAATGTTTTTAATAGACGAAGAACATGGCATTTTAACCATAGATGAAATAAAAATAGGTGTTGCAGCAATATTAAATAAATATGATGTTAAAGCTTGTTATTTATTTGGATCTTATGCAAAAAACAAGGCAAATGAAAAAAGCGATATAGATTTACTTATTGATTCAAGTGTTACCGGTCTTAATTTTTTTGGTTTAGTTGAAGAATTAAGAGAAAAGCTTAATAAAAAAATAGATCTTCTAAATAAGGATCAAATTTTAAATAATCCTGAACTACTAAGTGAAATTTTGAAGGATGGTATAAAAATATATGGATAGGGTTAAGAATGATTCTTATTATTTAAAAAAGATTGATGAAGATATCTCTTTTATTATTTTAATAACAAAAAACATTTCTTTTGAACAATACAATAAAGACACTATTTTAAATAATGCAGTTAATTTTAGATTTATACAAATTGCAGAAAATACAAAAGAATTGTCAGATGAGATAATTTTAAAGGATAAAACAATTCCCTGGGCAAAAATATCAGGGTTAAGAAATAAAATCGTCCATGATTATGGCAATGTTTATTTAGACGTCATTTATGAAACGATTAAAAATGATTTGCCAAGATTGCTTGTGCAAATACATAATTTAGAATCTTAATTTTCTGGTTGATTTCAAAGTCGAAAGTTATATAATAAAACTTGCTCGGGGTGTAGCGTAGCTTGGTATCGCGTCTGCTTTGGGAGCAGAAGGTCACTGGTTCAAATCCAGCCACCCCGACCATTTATTTATAGAAAACGAAGTCAGGAAATTGAAATTCCTGACTTTTTTTCATGTAAGCGTGAATAGCTTTTAAATTGTAATTACTTCGATAAAGCCTTGATTTTGATAAAATTTTACATAAAATTTGCATTGTTTTGCATTAAAAAATGAAAAAAGGTGTTTACTTAAAATTTTAGCATGTTAAAATATTCACGAATTGAGAGAACTCAATTTAGGAGGTAGCAACTTGGATATTATTAGTAACAAAAACATTGCTTTTAATTCTAAGTCTTTAAGATGCCTTTTAAATTCCGTCTCTATTAGATGTGTTTTCGACAACCGTCGTCGCGGATAACCGCGAATACATTTAAAATAAAGCAATTTTTTGCTTTGAGATAATAATTAATATAATTTGTCGTTTAGTAATATTTTTAAGATTTTTTAATAATAAAAATCATAATTTTAAAGGAAATAATTTAATATGAAAAAACAATTTGATACACCCCAATTAATTTTAAGGGGATTTGAAGACTTAGACTTACATGCCTTTTATTCGATGCTTGATGATAATAAAAAAGATGGTGAAGTTCTTGATTTTAACGAAGTTTATAAAGATTTTAAAGCTAAAGAAAAATCTAGCAATTATTATGCGATTGTTTTAAAGAAATCAATGAAAGTAATTGGTGGACTTTTCGTAAAGAAAGTAAATTCAACTGATTATGAAATCGGTTATTTAATTAACAATAGTTATAAGAATATTGGTTATGCTACAGAAGCTTTACGAGGAGCTGTTGAAGAACTTAAACCTGATGGAGCAAAGAATATTGTTGCTTTAGAAAGTAGCAAGAGTGTTAAACCATTTAAGCTTTTAGAGAACGAAGGATTTTTAAGTTTTAATGATCTCTATAAAGTCATGTGCTTCTTTAAAGATTAGTTCGATAAAATCATTACAAAGACTTATATTTTTGTGATTTTAATTGCAAGAAATAAGGCTTTGTAATAGCATAAAGAGTATGGTAACCTTTTTAAGGAAATTATTCATAAAGAATTATAAGAATGTTAATGATCCAACAGTTAGAACTAAACATGGTATTTTAGCGGCTTTTGGCGGGATATTTGTTAATGTTTTGCTTTTTGCTTTCAAACTCTTAATAGGTATTATTACACGCTCAATGTCGATTATTAGTGATGCCTTTAATAACTTAACTGATTTATTTTCATGTTTTGTAAACTTATTTGGTTTTAAACTTGCTAGTAAACCAGCAGATTACGAGCATCCTTATGGGCATGAACGTATTGAATATATTGCTGGGATGATAATCTCATTTGTAATTATTATTATTGCTGTTTTACTTGGATATGAATCAATTACTAAATTAATTAGTCAAGATTCAGCGCTTAGTTTTAGTTATTGGGTCTTTATTATTTTAGGTATATCAATTGTTATGAAAGTTTTGCTTGGCTTATTTTATCATGGGTTAGGAAAAGCAATTGATAGTGTAACGCTTAAAGCAAGTATGCAAGATTCATTTAATGATGCAATTTCAACAACGATTGTTTTAATTGCTTACGTTGTTCAATATTATTATCCAACTTTATGGTGGCTTGATGCTGCTATGTCTATCGTTGTTGCAATCTTCATTTTTGTGAATGGTGTAAAGATGATTAAAGATACAGCTTCGCCATTAATTGGAATATCTCCAAATAGTGACCTAATTAGAAAAGTAGTAAAAGATGTTAAAAATCATGATGGCGTTTTAGGAGTTCATGATATTATTTGTCACTCTTATGGGCCAACTAAGCTTTATATTACGCTTCATGTTGAAGTTGATGGTTATAAAAATATGTTTGATTCACATGATTTAATCGATAATATTGAAGAAGAAATTGATAAGAAGTATGGTGCACTTTGCACAATTCATATGGATCCAATCGATACAAAGAGCAAAGAGCTAAAAGAATTGCGACCAATTATTGAAGGGTTTGTAAGAGAATATGATACTCGTATAACTTTTCATGATTTACGAATTGTAAAGGGTCCAACTCACACTAATGTTATTTTTGATATTGTTGTTCCTATTGATTGCAAAGAACCAGATAAAATTGTTCGTGGTTTAAAACGTGAAGTTAAAAACGTAAACAAAAAATATAATTGCGTAATAAACGTTGATCGTGATTATAGTAATGGAAAAGATGGGACTAATAATTTTGGCGATTAAATTCGTAAAGCGCAATACTTACAGCATTGGTTAAATTTAATGAATCAATGTCATGTGTGTGTTTAATAATAATGGAATTATCATCTAAATATGAATCTGGTAAACCAGTTGCTTCGTTACCAAATGCGAGAGTGGATAATCCTTTTTTAAATTTAAAAGTTTGAAGGTTGTTTTTTGCCTTTAGCATAAATGCATATATAGTGTGATCTTTGTTTTTAACTTTATAGTCATCTATGCAACTATAATATTCAATGTTTACACTAAAAATAGAACCCATTGATGCTCTAACAACTTTTGGGTCAAATATATCGACACCAGGCTTAATAATTGCAATGTTTTTAATTCCAAATCCTAACGAAGAACGAATAATTGTTCCTAAATTTCCCATGTTGCTTGGGTTGTCTAAAAGTAGGTGATTTTCATTAGTCGCAAGTATGCAACTATATTTTTTAAAAATTCCAACGATATAACAATTCTCTTTTGGAGAAAGTTTATTAATTAATTTATCATTCTTTTTATATTCATGACCTAATAAATCTAGAATCATTTTTTTAACTTCTTTATTATCAAATGATGAATGAATATAAATATCAATAACGTCATCTTTATGGTGTTTTAAAAGTTCAATTGTAGGGAAGGCACCAAGAGTGTAACTATAGTCAAAATCTTTTTTATAATTTTTTATTTCCATAATGAACATTATATATTAAAATTAGGATTTTTTTGAGTATAATATAGATACGCCCTAATAGCTCAACTGGATAGAGTACTTGACTTCGAATCAAGGGGTTACGGGTTCGACTCCTGCTTAGGGCGCCATTGAAAATTAATCTTGATAAATTTTATCAAGATTTTTTTAAATAATTTATATTTGCAAAACGCTATATATAGAATAATAAGCGATTTTATGCTAGCATTTTGCTATCGAATTAAAAGGAGTTTTATGGAAAACGTTTTAGAATTAACGGATGTTTGTAAAGTTTATCCAAAATTTCAATTAAAAAAAGTTTCTTTTTCTCTAGAAAAAGGTTCTATTATGGGATTTATTGGTCGTAATGGAAGTGGAAAATCTACAACTTTAAAAGCTATTATGAATCTTATTACTTTTACTGGTTCAGTAAAAATGAATGGGGAAGATTTTAGCAAAAACGAAATTGAAAATAAGCAAGATATCGCATTTATATTAGGTGGGGTTAATGTTTATCAATTTGTTAGTGTTAAGAGTTTAGCTCAAGTGACTTCAAAATTTTATACAAATTGGGATGAAGAAGTTTTTAAGAAATATTTAGCCTTATTTAATCTTGACGTTACTAAAAAGATTAAAGAATTATCTCAAGGTATGAAAGTTAAATTAAATCTTGCTCTTGCTTTATCGCATCATGCAAAAATATTACTTCTTGATGAACCAACTAGTGGACTTGATCCTGTATCAAGAGATGAAATTCTTCAAATCTTTTTAGATCTTGTTCATGATGAAGATATAAGTATTTTATTCTCAACGCAAATTGTAAGTGATCTTGAAAGATGTGCGGATTTTATCACATATATTCGTGATGGAGTTATTAAAGAGAGTACCTCAATCAAGGACTTTGTTGGCAAATATTTATTGGTAAAAGGAGATAAAGAAAAATTATCTGCTACTAACGAAAATAAAATTATTGGAATTCGTGTAGTTCGTGATACTTTTGAAGGACTAATTCATTCCGAAGACGCAAAATCTTTTAGCGAATTCGAAACAAAGAAGCCTAATATCGAAGATGTTATGGTCTTTAACGAAAGGGAGGCAGAATAATGAAAAACTTATTATATAAAGAGTGGAAATTATCAATGACTCCACAATCGTGGATTTTTCTTATTATGGTTGGTATGGTATTTATTCCTGATTATCCAATTATAATTCCTGGTGTTTTTGCCTTATCGGCAATCCCTCAAATGATTGCTTTTTCGAAAGAAGCAAACGATATCTTATTTACGGCTACTTTGCCTATTAAGAGAAACGATGTTCCAAAAAGCAAAATTCTTTTTGTTATCAGTTATGAATTATTATTTCTTTTATTAATAATTATTTGTTTAATTCCTGCTGGATATTTATATTCACATTTTAGTACAGCCACTGATGTAGAAGGCAATTTCTTATACGGGAATAATGCAGGCATGGATGCGAATATTGCGGTAGTTGGCATATATTTATTAACTTTTGCAGTTAACAATTTTATCTTCTTCCCATGGTATTATAAGCATCCTGATAAGTTTACAGTTCCATTTTTTGTTTCGTTTATTATCGCATCATTATTTGGTTGCGCAATTTATTTTGCTTTAGGATTTATGCCTTTTACCAAAGATATCTTTGATGCTTTAACAATTGATAATTGGTATTATCAATTAATATTTACAGTTTGTAGTGGACTTATATTTGTTGGTTTATCATTTTTAACAATCCGTTTATCCGTTAAACATTTTGCTAAAGTTGATATCTAATATTCAACATTAAATTATAAATGTAGAGAAAAGTACGCTTTCCTCTACATTTTTTATTTGGTTATTGTAAAATTAAAGTAATGAAGATTCTTTTAATTTATTATACGGGTACGTATAACACAAGGTACGTAACTAATGTGCTTAAAAATCGTTTGATTAAATCAAACAATTTTGTTGATACTGTCGAAGTTAATAGAGATACGCCATTAATTAAGCTTGATGGTTACGATATTGTTGGGTTTGGATATCCTATTTATGCTTTTAATTCGCCTGAACTTTTTAATAAATATCTTAAAAAGTTAAAATTTATTCCTAATAAGAAATATTTTATTTACAAGAATAGTGGCGAAACTTTAGATACTAATAACTCTTCATCGAGAGTAATCTTTAGTTTACTTAAACATCGAAAATGTGAAATTAATAACGAATATCATATTGTAATGCCTTACACGATTCACTTCCGTTTTGATGATCGATTTGTTAAGGAAATTTTAAATTATCTTGATAAGCAGGTTGAAATAATTACTTTTGATTTAATGTCTGGCAAGAAAGCAACTATCCCAACAACTTTTAAAATTACTTTAACAAGTAAACTATACGCAATTCAAAGGATTGGTGGATTTGTAAATTCAATGTTTTATAAAGTTGATTACAATAAATGTGTGAAATGTGATTTATGTCTAGATAATTGTCCTGTACATAATATCGGTTTTAAAAATAACAAATATATTTTTGGCAGACATTGCCAAATGTGTATGCGTTGTAGTTTTTATTGTCCCGAGAATGCGATTAAAATTGGTTTATACGATAAATGGCGTGTTAATGGGGCTTATGATTTTAAAAAAATTTATAATAATGAAAAGTTAGAATTGCCTTATATAACAAAAGATAGTAGTGGATTCTATAAATGTTTTATAAAGACTTTTGAAGATATTGATTCTCGATATAACGAGATTAGGAAAATAAAATGAAAATTTACGATAAATGGGTGAACAAAAATTGTCCAAGATTAGACAATAAAATAGTTGTAGTTACTGGTGCCGATGGCTCAATCGGCTACTATATTTGTTATTATCTTTTAGTTTTGGGCGCCAAAATTGTGATGGTTGTAAAGGATATGAATCAAGGTAACACTTGTAAAGATAAATTACTTCAAAAGTTTCCTAAAGCATCTATTTCTATTGAATATATCGACTTATTTGATTTAGATAGCATTTATGCTGTTTTGCCAAAATTAAATAAATATAATCCTGATTATCTTATAAATAATGCTGGAGTTTATCATCTTCCAATAAAATATAACAAAGAAGGACTAGAAAGAACGTTTTGTGTAAATTTTTATGGTCCACACCTACTAACCGAAGGGCTTATTGAAACTATAAGCAAAAATGGCGGGAAAATCGTTAGTCAATGTAGTGTTTCCGTTCGTTGGATTAGGAGTTTTGATTTTGATGATTTAAACCTTGATAAGACTAAAAATTTAACTCAAAAATATGGGAAAACAAAAGTAATGATGATGCTTGATTCAATGAGACTAAAACGTAAAGGCGTTAATATTGATGTTTCGCATCCAGGCGCAAGCGCGACAAGCTTATTCGCATCAAAGCGTGGTGGATTTACTAAAGCCTTTAATGCTCTTATTGTGCCACTTATGAAATTTATATTTATTTCTCCTAGCAAAGCATCATTGCCAACGATATATACTTTAACGCATACATTAAAATATGGAGAATGGGTAGGACCTCGTGGGATGTTTAATATTTGGGGTTATCCTGGTGTGCAAAAAGTTAATTCAAAGTTTTTAGATAATAGAGGGCAAGATTTATTGAATGAAAAAGTAGAACAATTAATTAAAAAAGAAGGTAAACATGATTAATTACAGGTTTTTAGATATTGTTATAAAAACAAACTCTCCATTAGGAACGTTTTTGTCTTATTTATATCTTTTTATTATTGGTTCTTTCATGGGATGGCTAATTGAAATATTGTTTAGGCGTATTTTTACTCAACATAAATGGACTAATCCAGGATTCTTAAAAGGGCCATGTCTACCTTTATATGGTTTTGGACTTTGTTTGCTTTATTTAATTTGTAGTTTATCTTTTAAATATTTATGTAATGGTGAAGGTATTCCTGATTATTATAGTGTAAGTAAAGATATGGTTTTTAGCGGAAGTTTAAATTTTACAGAAGCAAGTGTAGTTGCTATTTTAGCAATTGGTGTAGGAATGACCTTACTTGAATTCGTTGCTGGAATTATATTCATTAAAGGATTTCGCATTAAACTTTGGGACTATAGTTCATTGAAAGGTAATATTATGGGGATTATATGCCCATTATTTAGTGCTATTTGGTTAGCAGTTGGGGCAATATTTTGGTTCTTTATTGAACCTTATGTCATAGGTTGGCTAGATTTCTTTAATAATCATATGTGGGTTATTACTTTTATACTTGGGATCTATCTTGGAATTCTTTCGATTGATGTCGTTACAAGTATTAAACTTGCAAGTAAAGTTAGCGGAATTGCAAAGAAGAATAAATTTGTTGTTGATTTCTCAAAGTTCCAATCTAATTTAAGTAAAAATAAAATCTTTAAAAAACGTAATAAGAATTGGGTTGAAGAGCAAGCTGAATTAGCTGCAAGTAAATTAAAAACAAAAATAGGCGATTTAACCTATGATATTAAGCGTCATATGTATGTTGGAAACGTTATGCCAACAACTAGTGATGCCGCCTCTGATGAGACCCCAAGAACTAAAGCTGAAAAGGTCAAAAATAAAAATGATATTAATATTAGCGATAAAGAAACTAAAACAATTGAAAATCAAAAAAATAATAGTAAAGTAAACAATAGAAAATAAAATAAAGGAGGAAGAGTGATGCTACACGTAGTAAGTCATCCACTTATTTTAGCTAAGCTAAATATAATGCGTGATGAAAACACAAATTCGAAAGATTTTAGACAACTTCTAGATGAGATTTCAAGTTTAATGACCTTTGAGGTTTTTAAAGATTTAAAGACTCATTCTAGTGGTAAAATAAAGACTCCAACAGGTTGTGAAATTGACAATATTAAACTTGATAAAGATTTAATTATTGTTCCTATTCTAAGAGCTGGTATTGGTATGAGTAATGGTGTTGTTAATATGCTTCCTACCGCAAAAATTGGCCATATCGGAATTTATAGAGATGAAAAAACTCTTAAACCACATGAATATTTCTGCAAAATGCCAAAAGTTGATAATCCACTTGTATTACTTTGTGATCCAATGGTTGCAACTGGCGGAAGTGCTAGTGATGCAATTACGCAACTTGAAAAGCATGGCTATCATGATATTAGATTACTTTGTCTTGTTGGTGTTAAACAAGGTATTGATAAGGTTTTAAAAGATCATCCAAATACTGAAATCTATATTGCCGCAGTTGATGATAAACTCAACGACAAAGGCTATATTCTTCCTGGTTTAGGTGATGCTGGTGATAGAATATTTGGTACATTATAAAGCACTGAAAAGTGCTTTTAATTTTGTTCACTTTTTAATAACTTTTTGTAGTTATCTATTTTAGTTTCTATATAATTATTAAAGAGGTGCATAGATGCGAAAAAAGATTAAGATGATAATGCTTGATATTGACGGAACATTATTAACTAATGACTTTTTAGTAACTAAAGATACTCTTGATGCATTAAAAAAAGCAAAAGCAATGGGTATTATAGTAGGAATTGCAACTGGAAGAGATGTTGTCGCAACTATGCGAAACCTAAAATTATGGAAAATGGATGGGGTTGCTTCTTATATTGTTGGAGAAGGCGGAAGTCAGATTTATGATTTAGAAAAAGATGTTATTACAACAAATAATCAAATTGATGGTGATTTAATTCTTGAGATTATGAGTCACTATAAAGATATGGATGTTTCGTTTTCAATTCCATTAGATGGTAATCTTTATTATTTTGATAAAGAAAATGAATATTTAAACTTCATTTCAAATAAAGAGCATCTTCAAATGATAAAAGTTGATGCAAAAGAATTTCTAAAAACGCCAAAACCAAAAATTATGATTGCTTGTAATCCAAGTTATATGCCTAAAGTTTTAGAACGAAGCAAAACTTTTAGTAATCCTAAATTTAAATTTGCTTCACTAATTACATCTTCTTTTATCTATGAATATTTAGATCCAAATGTTAGTAAATCTAATGGAATAAAATCTATTTGCAAAACATTAGGTTTTTCAATAGATAATGTATTATCTTTTGGAGACCAAGATAATGATATAGATATGATATCGAGTTCAGGAATTGGTGTTGCAATGGGTAATGGTAGTGAAGGCGCAAAAAAAGCAGCTGACTTTGTCACTCTCGACAATAATCATGATGGCATCGCTTATTATTTAAATAAATATATTTTTTAATTATCTTTTTTTTCAAGAATTTTATCCATATATTCAATAACTGATTTACGGGTAATAATTCCAATAAAGTGTTCCATATCATCAATTACCGGAACAAAGTTTTGATTAATAATAATTGAAACTAAATCAAGCATATTTTTGTCTATTTGAATTGGTTTAATATCATGGAGAACAGGGACTTTATCAACGGTCATTTTCATGGTTTCATCCCAATCAATTTTGTTGTTTTTAAGGACTCTTAATAAATCGCCATCACTAATTGAGCCGACATATTTTCCTTCTTTATCTAAAACTGGAATCTCACTATAGTGGTGGAATTCCATTTTTTCTAGAGTTTGTCTAATTGTAAAGGTATTTAATACGTATTCAACATCCTTTTTTGGTAATAAAAATAATAAAATATTTGTAGACATTAGCGGTTTTCTCCTTTGCTTAATTCATCAACTTCTTTAAAAACTTGACCAACCTTATCATTTATTTCTAGTTTGATTTTTTTATCAACTGGAACATGAACTTTATTTATTAAGACTATATTGTCTCCATAGAAATAATTAATTAGACCAGCAGCAGGATAGACTTTAAGACTTGTGCCAGCAACAATCATTAAATCTGCTTCTTGGATAGCAATTAAAGCTTTTGTGATATTCATTTCATTCAATTGTTCGTCATATAAAACAACATCAGGTTTAATTAATCCGCCGCATTTAGGACAATGTGGAACATTATCCATTTTTAATATATCCTCAAGAGAATACATAGTCATACATTTTGTGCAATAGTTTCTATGAATGGATCCATGTAATTCAATGACATTTTGACTACCAGCCATTTGGTGTAAACCATCAATATTTTGAGTAATGATTGTTAGTTTTTTTCTTTTTTCAAGTCGAGCTAAATACTCATGAGCATAATTTGGTTTAGCGGTAGTGTTAATCATAAATTCACGATAAAACTTATAAAAATTATCGGTTTCTTGTTCAAAGTATTCATGAGATAGCATTACTTCATAAGGTTTATTCCATTTGCTTTTTAATTTAT
>JBAYXD010000031.1:0-13596 GCA_041673725.1 Bacilli bacterium
GCGAATAATAATAAGACGGCAAGAACGATTAATATAAGCCATATGCAAAGACTTACAATAACGCTAATCTTCTTCCCACGAGGGGCTTTTTCCCATTTAGATTTTAATTTTGACATACTTTCTCTCCTTTAATAATAAATGGCCGCTTCATAATATAGTCTAGTCGTTGTGTTATTCTCAATATCCATTGGATGAGTACTATCAGCATAGATGCTCAAGCGGATAAAATAACCTTTTGTAAATGTGCTAAGCGAGATTGGATCACTTGTTGATTCAAGGGATTTAGCTTCGATTGGTGAATTAAGAACATACTTTAAATTACTTAGATATTTGTTCTTATCATCGAGTGTCGCATTTATGCTTAGCTCTTCTTTTGCATAATCAATGCTGTAATTTGATGCATCAATTGTGCCATATATCATCTCTTCTTCGGTTGGAATTTGTTTTGTTTCAAAGGTTGATGTTAAGATTGTGCTTTCACCATATCCAACATTCGCATAGACGGTAAAGGTATAAACCGAACCACCTTCTAGACCGGTAAATCCGCCACTAATTGAACTAGTTTCAGGTGTATCAGTATTTTCATCATCGAGACGATCAAGTTTGAAAGTTTGAGATTTTGTACTAAGTCCCGAACTTGCCACAACCTTAATTGTCCCATCATATATATCACTAAAATCTACACCATAACTACATTTATATATACCAACTTCAAAGCTTGTATTACTAACTTTTGGATAAAGAATATTTTGCGTCACGGTAGTTGCTGCAACAACAGCCACAACACTAGCTACAATTGCGGCGCCTCCTCCAACTATTCCACCAACTGTAAATCCACCAGCCGTAGCGCCAGATATTGCGCCACTTGACGTTGATGCAACTTTCGTAATTGCTTGTGTCGTAGGTGCGATTAAGTCGGTAGTAACAACGTTTTTGGTTGCCACATTTACAATTTGTTCATTTTGAGTAAGGGTTTCCTCATTCTCTTCTTGATCATTTTCATAAACGGTTTCAGCAAGCTTTTTTCCATGAAAATAATCATTATATTCTGGAGGTAAAAAATAGTGCAAACTTAAGAGTTTTTTATTCTTTTCTTTTACTCTATCTTCAAATGAGTTTGCCATACTATTTTAAATATCCTTTTGCCGTAACTAAATTACTATCAACTAATACTTTTGTATCGCTATTAATAATTAGGTTATAACCAGTCGCAAAATTTGCCCATAAGGCATCTAAGCCTGTTGAATCGTCTAGATTATAATCTTTTAAAATGCTTGAAAAATAATCGCAATATTCTTTTAATTTTTCATCACGATATTTATAAACTTCAATAATTTTATTTAATTCATCGTAATAATCACTAGCTTTACTACTATCATCAGTTCCGTATTCAAGTGAACCAATTTTTGATATATAACTATTAATTTCATTTTCTATGGATTGAGAAGAACTAACCTCTAATAATCCTCTAGATTTTTTAATATTTACATCTTTTTTATTAGCAAAAATAAATGGAGGTTCCATTTCATCAACTACTTCTTTTAAGTAAGATTTACTAGTACTAGTTGAAATCGAATAATAGAAAGAATTATAGATGCTATCAACATAATTCTCTCCATCTACATGATATGTACTATATAAACTTTCAAGTTTAGCTAAAGCCGCTTTTCTAAGTCTTTCGATTGAACTTTCAGTTGTAAATGTTTTAGAAATTGCATCGCCTGCCATATAATCGCTTGTTGCAGGATAACGTGCATAAATTGTATAAGTTGTTGATTCAGTTAAACCACTAAAATCACCACTACTTGAATAACTCCCGCCATCAAGAGAATATTCAACTCCAGATTCTTCATTAACATCAACAGTTGTCTCACCAATCGAGGTGATATCAATACTTGTTGGAGTACTTGGATTTTTACCTTTCTTAGTTGTAACTCGATAATCTCCACCTTCTGGACTCACACTGGTGACACTTGTTGCTTGCACATTTGCAAGATATTCAGCTTGAGCAAATATGACATAGGTTGTATTAGCTGCTAAACCTGTAAAGTAACCGGTTTTATTTGCAAGTTGCATTTCGCTTCCATCTTTTAAAACAAAATAAGTAACATTAGTACCGGTTGCACTTAATCTTAAATAAGTATCACCAATTTCCGTAACTGTCATTGTAGGTTGCGCTGCTTTTGGTAAAACTGTAAGAGTAAAAGCATCGCTGTTTAAAGCAGTATTATCAGATTCGTAATGAATAATCGATATTGTTTTTCCATATAAGAAAGAATTAGTAGAATTAGAAAGATCTATTGAATCACTACCTAAAGAAAGGTCCAAACTACTATCATGAGTGCTGCCAACAGTTGAACTACTATAATAAGTCGTCCCATCAATTGTAAATGTATAATCATCAGCAGTTGTACCATCATAAGTCAAACCTTCAATTGAATCTTTTGCACGTAAACCTGTGCCATAATCAACGGTAATTCCTAAAGTACTACTTAGCTTATAAGGACTATCATTACCAACAACATCACTGGCAATTGCTTCATATTGGCGTCTTCCATCTGCAATAATTGATTTAGTACTTTCTCGAAATTCTTTTCGCATTGTCTTATCTAATTTAGAATATTTTAATTGCAAATCAGCAAAAGATATATCACCATCTAAATGCTTTACATAAAAAGCAAAACAACTTGTATAGTTCCAAATTGTATAATCCGCATCAATTTTATAAACCACAAAATCTTTTCTATCAAAAGTATATTTTGTTGTATCCTTATTTTCTAAAGCATAAACACCATAAGAATCATCAACGCCTTCACTCATAAAAGTTAAATTATAAGGATTAGGATCATCAGCATCTTGATATGTGACATAAAGTTTTCCATCTGTCATTGAACATGTAAATTTACTAGCGGCTGTCACATCATCAGTATAAGAAAGAGTATTAGAAGTTGAATCAGCTACCAAATATTTTGACGAATCAACAAATTGAATATAATAGTGAGTTGTATCGTTAGTAACTTCAACAAAAGATATAAAAAAAGATTTGTTTAACCCACTTGTAGAAAAAGAAAGATCATTTGTAGAAGAAACATAATTTGCATTTGTATTTTTTGTGTTACTTCCAACATTATCGGGACAATTTAAAAAATCAATTAAATATCCATTCGAACTAACCTTAGTGTTCTCTGCACCAAAAGCATAAACATCACTCGTAGTAAATGACGTTACTTTAGATGTTTTGGATGTTGGATTATAAATATAATAAGGTTCAATTTTAGATTTATTATCTTCTTCTAGACTTCCACTAGAAACAGTTAAATTGGCACTTATATTAAAAAAAGAAATAAGAAGAGTAATTACACCTAAAAAACTAAGTAATTTTTTCATTGTTTTTATTCTAGTCTTTAAATATTAAAAAATTAATAGTTTTTGTTCAAAATTATTAAATTTTTATATAGATATAAGATAGATAAACTTTATAAAATCAGTATTTTTAGAGTTATTTGCCAACACTATTAGTGATTGCAGTAATAATTGCAGTTAAAGCTCCAGTAAAAACCAAGATTAAAGTAAGTACTAAAACTATAATTAATCCGCAAAAATAAGATCTAGCAAAACTTCTTCGATTGATGTTTTGTGCGCTAAACGAATAGATTATTAAGAAAATAAAACCTAAAACTGGAATCGCAAATAATATTGAGTAGCCAAAATAAGCCCAAGCACTAAGTGGTCGATATTCAGAAGGAATCGAATTAACAACAGCATTTTCATTTTTATTCATAAAATAACCTCTTTATTAATATTATACATTCATTTGTTATATGTTTAGTATTAGTAAACATGATTTTTATTAATTTTTTCAGTAATTATTAAATCTCTTTTTGTAGTAAATAAGCCTTAAGCATAGTAAAATTAAGTAGATTTTAAGGGAGGTTCCATAATGATTACAATTTATAAAGAAAAAAACAATAAACTTGTAAACTTATTTAAAGAAGATAATGAAGCAAAGTTTAAATGTGAAAAAAGAACTTGGATTGATATAACCTTCCCGACCGAAAGTTTACTTAAAGATATTTCTGAACAAACAAAAATTAATCTACCATTTCTCCTTGTTTCTCTAGATCCTGAAGAATCAGCTCGTACTGATAAAGAAGATAATGATTCTTTAATTGTTCTTGATGTTCCAGTCGAAAAAGAACTTGAACATAAAAAAGGCAATTATGATACTGGCTTTGAAACTGTTCCATTTATCATTGTTTATAACGAAAACTATATTGTTACGATTAGTAAGCGTGATACTAAACTCGTATCTCAATTTTTAAAAAAGACTAAAATTGTTGAACCACATAAGCATACACGCTTTACCTTATATATGATGTTTGCTTTAGCGCAACAATTTATTCAATGTCTTAAAAAGATTGATAATGAATCACGTGAAGTCGAAGATAAACTTCAAAGTTCCATGAAGAATAAAGAGATTTTTGATTTAATGGCTTTAAACAAAATGCTCGTTTATTTTAGTACCGCTTTAAATAGCGATAAGATTGTTCTTGAAAGACTTATGAAATCTCCAAGTTTTAAACAATTTGATGACGATACAGATTTAATGGATGACGTTTTAGTTGAACTTAATCAAGCTATTGAAATGTGCACTATTTACCGAGATATTTTATCTGGTATGATGGATGCTTTTGCTTCAATCATTAGTAATAATTTAAATATTGTTATGAAAGTTTTAGCAATTATTACAATTGTATTATCAATACCAACTTTAGTTGCTTCGTTCTATGGAATGAATGTTAAAAACATTCCACTCGGTGACAACAATTATGCTTTTTGGATAATTATAGGTATAAGTGCGGCGCTTGCTGTTGTTGCAGGTTTAATCCTTTATATAGTTGAACATCGACGAAAATTCTAAATAATAAAAATGGAGTGGTCAGGTCCACTCCATTTTTTATATAGTCATAAGAATTTACTTTTGATATTCTTTTTTCATCTCATCAAGCGATATATTTGAAATATATTTAGCATCACCAACATCACCGAAACTTACACTAGCAGTTAAGACAATTTCCTTAACCGCTTTTTTAAGTAAGTCTTCCATGACTTCCGCTTCTTCGCCTTCTTTTTTAATGCCTAATAATTCATTCATGATTGGCGATAAATAATATCGATAATCAAATGATTCTGGTTTCGCTTTCATGAGTTTATAGATTTCACTATTTTGTTTATCCTTATGTGAAGCAAAATACTCCAAAACATTTCTTGTAGTTGCTAAACGAATATCGGTATCCATATTAATTTTACTTATGCCGCATGGTATAACAATTTTAAGTTGTTCCATAGGAATTCCATGTCCACTGACTTTCCCACCAAGAGCATTAATTTCATTAACAATATATTGAGGAACAAGACTACTTCCATGGCTAACTAAATAACCATTTATTCCTTCGTGTCGAATGTTTTCCATACTTGCGATTGCAATTTCTTTTCTTAATTTGACATTATCGCCTTTAACAGCTCCATGCTTTGTACCATAACTAATAGCTAAACTATCAACACCAGTTTTCTTGAAAAAATCCACTACTAACATTGGGTTAGTGTAACTCGAATTATCAGCGAAAACATTATCTTCAACGCCAGCTAAAACACCTAATTCTCCTTCAACACTTACGCCATGCTTATGGGCATACTTGCAAACCTTCTTAACAAGAGCAACGTTTTCACTATATGGTAAAGAACTTCCATCAATCATTACACTACTGAATCCCGCATCTATGCACATCTTACAAGATTCAAAACTTCTACCATGATCAAGATGTAAAACAACTGGAATAAATGTTTTTGAAGCATAAGATTTAACTGCTTTAGCAATTCGTTTTGCACCAATCTTTTTCTCTTCAAAAGTACTATTTAAAAAGTCTTTATTTCCTCCTAAAAATCCAAGTCCTGGTTCAGCAACTTGAATAATTGCTCCACTTCTTATTTCTTCTTGAGCTTCAATTATAGCTTTAGCTTGGGAAGGAATATTAACATTAAAAGCTCCATGAGCAATTCCTGTTTTAGTTGCATAATCTAATAATGGTTTAATTGGTACATATGACATAAATACATTCTCCTAAATTTGTCAAAATTATAACATTTAAAAAACTCGTAAAAAACGAGTTTTATACGATAAAATAGACTTTTTTTAAGATATTTTTATGTTTAGTTTCGTATGATAGTTAATTAAGTTTCAATCGTAATTATTTATTAGAATATAATTTTTCAAAACACTTCTCTTCTTCTTCAGGAGATTCCTTGCAACCATTGCTTAACCAATAAAGTAAAAGCGAAATAAATGATTCACTTAATTGATTTACTTGTAATTCAAAAGGGATATCTTTTATTAAAAATAGATGTGTTGAAACACAAGAACTTATAAGTCTATGAAGTCGCATTTTTAAACGATTATTGAATATTTCTTTAGCAGAAGATTTTTCAATCTCATTGATTAAATCTTCCTCTTTACGAAAATGATAAAACATATGAATTATCATTGCTGTGTAATTAAAAACACAACCATTTGAAAAATCATGGTCTTTTTCTTTTTCTAAACTATTTGAAAATATATGATCAAAGATAGAATCACAAACTTTAGTAACTAAATCTTCCTTGGTACAAAAATGTGCATAAAAGGTACTTCTTGATACGTTTGCATCATCTAAAATATCTTGAATTGTAATTTCTTTAAAATCTTTTTTGTCTAAAACAACTCTAAAAGATTCATAAATTGCATCTATTGATTTGATTTCTCTTTTATCCATATCTATATTTAAATATTTATTAAATAGTTTATCAAGTGTTTTATATTATTAAATAAATATCAAACATATAGATAAATAATGTTTTATAACTAATTGACATTGATAAGATTATTTAGTATAAATTTACATGGTTATGAACGAAAATTATTTATTAACAAAAGATGAGCAAAACTTCTATGAAGGCTATAAAAAAAGTAATAGGAAAAAGAATTTATTAATTCTTATTTTATTTATTTTAGTAATAGTTTTTTCTATAGTTTCAGTTTTGGTTGGATCTAGTAATATAGGATTTATAGAATCTTTAAAAGGCATCTTCATGCAAGGCTCTGATAAAGCAAATCTTATAGTTTGGAACATAAGAATGCCTCGATTAATTGCGGCTATTATCGCAGGTTTTGGACTTGCCGCTGCTGGAACTGTCATGCAAGGAGTATTAAAAAATCCAATGGTTTCTCCTTCTACTTTAGGCGTTTCAAATGCTGCGGTTTTTGGTGCTAATATTGCAATCATCGTTTTAGGAGCTGGAGTCTTCCACTCAACCGATGGAACAAGTTTAACAATTAGTAATCCTTATCTTGTTTCTTCAATCGCGTTTTTATTTGCTTTTATATCCGTTTTATTAATATTGTTTTTATCAAAATTTCGTAAATTCTCTCCTGAAACAATTGTTTTATCAGGTGTAGCAATTGGAACGTTATTCTCAGCTGGCACAACTTTAGTTCAATATTTTTCTTTGGATACACAAGTTGCTGCCGCAGTTTATTGGTCTTTTGGTGATTTATCTAGAGCTACTTATAGCGAAGATTTAATTATGTTTATTATCGTTGGAATATCTTTCATTATATTTTACATTTTGCGACACAAATTAAATGCTTTATCGTCTGGGGAAGAAAATGCAAAAAGTTTAGGAGTTAATGTTGAGCTTGTTCGTTTTATTGTTTTATTATTATCATCTTTAATCACTGCTGTTTGTGTTAGTTTTCTTGGTGTTATTGGCTTCATTGGTTTAGCTGCACCACAAATTATTAAGCGAATAATTGGAAATAATATGCGTTTTACATTATTTGCAAGTTCATTATTTGGTAGTGTTTTACTGTTAGTTTGCGATACATTAGCAAGAGTTATTATTCCAGGAAGTAATCTCCCAGTTGGTGCTGTTACTGCAATGTTTGGAGCACCAATCTTTATCTTTATATTATTTAATGGAAGGAGACATCGAGGATGAATATTTTAGTTAAAAATTTATCATATAAATATTCTAAAAATAATTATGTTTTAAACGATGTTTCTTTTAATATTGCTGAAGGTAATATTGCAATTATTTTAGGGCCAAATGGTGTTGGAAAATCAACATTACTTAAATGCATTGATGATATTTTAAAGTATAAAGAGGGCACTATATATATAGATAATAAGGATTTACATCAATTAAAAGCTAACGAAAGAGCTAGAACAATTGCGTTTGTAAAACAATATCCAGACTTTGGTGATGTGAGTGTTTTTGATGCGATTTTATTTGGAAGAACCCCTTATATTTATGGAGAAGTTTCCAAGGAAGATAAAGAATTAGTTGTAGAAATTATTCATAAATTGCATCTAGAAAAAATAGCCTTAGCAAACGTAAATGAAATCTCTGGTGGCGAAAGACAAATTGTCGCTATCGCTAGAGCCTTAGCACAAAAACCAAAGATTATTTTGTTTGATGAACCAACTAGCAATCTCGATATTAAGAATCAAGAAAATATCATCCAACTCATTAAATATTTATCTATTAATGAGAAAGTAACCATTCTTGTAACAATGCATGATATTAATACTGCTATGAATTTAGGAAATTACTTTATTCTAATAAAAGGTGGAAAGATATTTAAGGAAGGGGACGAAGGTATTTTGAATAAAGAGAATATCAAAAGTGTCTATGATGTTAATGTTAACTTAGTCGAGATTAATAAGAAAAAACATATTGTTTTAGAGGAAAAAGAAAATGAAAAAAATGATTAAAATGTCTTGTGCTTTAGTTTTATTAGGTTTAATTATCACTGGTTGTAATAATACAAATACTGAAGATAAAAAGGATGAGATTACTACTGTTACTGATTTACTTGGACGAGAGGTTTCTTTAAATTTAGATAGCATTAAAAAAGTGGTATGTATTGGTGGCGGCGCTTTAAGACTTTATAGCTATATTGGCGATATGTCTTTATTAAGTGGCGTTGAAAAAGTTGAACAAGGTTATTTAATTTCAATTAGACCATATCAAATGCTTAATGAAGAATTATTTAAGAGTTTACCATTATGTGGTAATGGCGGCCCAAGTGGCAAAGCGGATGCGGAAGCCATTTTAAATTGTGATCCAGACTTAATTATTTCTTTATATACCCAAGATAAAGCCGCAATGGATGACCTATCAACAAAAACTAACACTCCTGTTGTTACTTTAAGTTATGGTTCAAATGAAGCTTTCGATCAAAACGTAATAACTTCGTTAGAATTATTAGGAAAAATCTTTCATAAAGAAGATAGAGCCACCGAACTCACTACTTACATTAATACAATGAAAACCGATTTAGATGATAGAACTAAAGATATAAAAGATGAAGATAAACCATCTATCTATCTTGGATGCCAATCAAATTATGGATTAAAAGGATTTGAAAGTAGTTCTGCTAATTACTCTTTATTTAATGCTTCAAATATTAAGAATGTTTTAGATGTCAATGGATATAAAGGTTATCAAAAAGAAGTCGATATTGAAAAACTAGTTGTTATGGATCCAGATAAAATCATTCTTGATGCTGGTGGTCTTGAATTATTTAAAGCCGAATATGCTGATTCAACAAAAGCTACTGTTTATAATTCTTTAAGTGCTATTAAAAATGGCGAAGTTTATCTTCAAATGCCTTATAACGCTTACTATACAAACCTTGAAACTGCTTATTGCGATGCTTACTATGATTCAATTGTTAGTTTCCCAGAACAATTTAAAGATATTAACATCGAAAATAAAGCAAATGAAATTACAAAAATGTTCCTGGGCACCGAATTTTATTCAAGAATTGCTGATGAAATGTATGGTGGATATCAAAAACTTTCTATCCCTACTGTTTGGCCTGAAAAATAACGTCGCATAAATGCGAATTTCATATATATAGTCCACTCTTTTAGTTTATAAAACAATATGTGGACAATAATTTTTTCATTGATTGTTTTAATTGCTAGTGTGCTTGGTGCAATGGTTGGAATTGGGGTGGCGTTATTATTCATCCTGCCCTAGATGCCTTTAATTATTTTGATAGTTCAGTCATTACAAATATGTTAAGTGCCTTTTGTGTTTTGGCAGTTGCTTTAACAAGCGTTATTAAACACTTTATAAGCAAAACAAAATTCTATACTAACTCCACTCTATTCTTAGGAATTGGAGCAGTAATAGGCGGTGTTTTAGGTCAATTCTTATTCAATATTGTTAAAAATAACAGCAATCAACATATACTAATAATCATTCAATCAATATGTTTAATTTTGCTATTAATTTTTGTCATCATTTATATGTTATTTATGAAGGGAAAAGACAAATATACTCTTCATATTAAAAACTGGCTTATTACTTTACTTATTGGAGTATTTTTAGTTCTATCTTCTTCCTTCTTAGGAATTGGAGGCGGACCAATTAACGTTGCGGTTTTATGTTTATTCTTTGCAATGGACATGAAATCAGCAAGCATCAATTCCCTTGTGATTATTATCTTTACTCAATCATCAAAAATTATACAAAGTTTAATACAAAACCAACTTCAAACCTGCAATATGGATTGGGTTCTTCTTATAATTTTAGTTTGTGTAGCAATTGTTGGATCTTTAGTTGCCTTATGTGCTCGTGAATTCTATGTAGATAAAATCTTCTTAGGCACCGATGGCTTTGAAAAAGATGTTGGCTTTATGGGAAGCGATATGCTCCGTAGCGAAGCAATCGAAAAAATGAGTGAGTCAGCAAAACACATAATTATGATGACTGATTCTTCAAAATTTAATAAAAAAGGAACTATTGTTCAGTTTAAACAATATGATATCTCGACTTTAATTACTGATAACGATATTCCTGAAGATTTAGTTGAATACTTCAAACGATATCGAGTTAATGTAATCGAGGTTAATAAAGAAGAAACAAAATAAAACGACCATGTGGCCGTTTTATTTTTCTTTCTTAAATGAAATTGAGTAAGTATATTTTTCAGTTTTCTTGCACCATTGGACAAGATTTCTTTCTGCAAAATCTTGTGGCATATCTTTATATGCTGGTTCGCCCCACCATGGTTCAACGCAAACAAAATCTCCGCCTTCACTATTGCTCCATACACCAACTAAAGGGGCATTAATATTGTAAATTATTAAATATCCATCTCCAGTATGTAAAATGAATCGAGCATTATGATGATTGTTTAAAACAATTGTGTGATATCTCTTAAATAAGTCTTTAGTAAGTTTTAAATTACTATCCTCTTTCCAAAGCATACTATTGAGTAATAATCCATCTTTATCTAATGGATGAAAACTATGAACATCAGTTTCTAAGAAAGCTTTGCTGTTAATTATAAATCCAGTATGACTACCAAGCATAAATGGCATTCTACCCATACTTACGTGTTTAATTTCGTAATCATATTTTAAACTATCCTTATCAAGCATATAAGTTAATGTGAATATAAAATCATAAGGATAAATCTTTAATGTTTCAGGAGTGGAATTGAAAACAAAACGAACACATGTTTCGCTAACTTGTTCAGCAACTAAAGTTTGCTCTCTTAAAAATCCATGTTGACGCATCTCAACATCCTTTCCCATAAATCTTGTTTTACCTGGACCAAGAATAGGAAACATAACAACATCTTGGAAAGCCCAAAACTTTGGATCTTTTTGATATAAAATTTCTTTATCTCTTCTTTTATCAATAATACTTGTTAAAACAGCTCCGACTTCATCAAAAGTAACTTTTAATATCTCGTTTTCAATTGTATACATAATGTACCTCGCGCAAAAACACTACCACATGAAAACCGCTTATTCAAGTATCTTTATTTGTTTTAAAAACACTTGTGCTATACTAAATCGAGGTGAAAATTATGATTATAAAAAACGCAAATATACTCTATAAAAATAAATTTTCCATTCAAGATATGGAAATTAATGATAAAAAAGGAACCATTATAAAAATTGGTAAAATTAATAAACCTGGCATTGATTTTAAAGAAGAAAAAATAATTCCAGGACTCATTGATCCCCATACTCATGGTGGAAATGGACATGATTTTAATAATGCAAAAACTATTGAAGAGATGCAATCAATTATTGATTTTTATATTAAAAATGGCGTCACAAGTGTCTTCCCTACTATCATGACAGATGATGATAAAAATATTAAAGAAAAATTACATATGGTTAGCGAACTCAAAAAAACTAATCCAATTATTATTGGCATACATCTTGAAGGCCCTTTCTTAAGCGAAGAATTTAAAGGCGCTCAACCAAAAGAGTATTTACAACCTTTATTAAAATCAAAATTTGATGAATACCAAAAAGCTGCAAATGGTTTAATTCGTTATATAACTATTTCTCCAGAACTTCCAAACACAAGCGAATTTGTTAAAGCTTTAGTTAAAGAAGGAGTTCATGTTTCTCTAGGACATAGTGGCGCAGATTTTGATGAAACAACGATAGCTATAAATGCAGGTGCCAATGGATTTACTCATTGCATGAATGCGATGAAGCCAATCCACCAACATTATCCATCTATTTTAGCGGCTGCTTTATATTATGACTCAACTTATTGTGAAGTAATTATGGATGGAATTCATGTTCATCCTGAAATGGTTAATTGGTTAACTAAACTTAAAGGTTATAAACATATAATTGGAATCACAGATTCATTAATGTGTGCTGGATTACCAAATGGAAATTACTTTATTGGAAGCACTCCAATTACTGTTAAAGATGGTGATTGTAAAATTACCGGAACGGATACAAGAGCGGGAAGTACATTAACTGCTTTTAAAGGTTTTACTAATTTCAAAAAATTTACTTCCTTTGGAGATAGTGTTGCAAGCATGGTTTGGTCTTATAATGTAGGTAAAATGCTTCATGCTGATAATAAAATTGGTAGTTTAAAGAAAAATGCTTTTGCAAACTTCATAGTTTTAGATGATAATGAAAACTTAGTTCATTCCTATATATTAGGTAAGAAACAATTCTAGGAGGATTTATGAAAAATTTATTAATATCACATGGTGGCGCTCCAACCGCTGTTATAAACGCATCACTTGCTGGAGTAATTATAGAATTACGAAAAGAAGGATTTGACGGGAAGATTTTTGCTGCAAGATTTGGTAGCAAAGGTTTATATAATGAAGATTTTATAGATTTAACAAACATTACAGACAAAGAACTAGATTTATTAAAGAAAACATCTGGAACTGCTATTGGTAGTTCAAGATTTCCTTTAGGTGATAAAGAATATGAAAAGATTGTAGATAATCTAATCAAAAATAATATTGGCTATTTACTATTTACTGGTGGTAATGGCTCAATGGATGGATTAGGAAAAATTTACAAACATGCAAAAGCAAAAAATGTTGATGTGGCATGTGTGGGAATACCAAAAACTATCGATAATGATATCGCTGTTACTGATCATGCACCTGGTTTTCCAAGCGCTGCCCGTTATATGGCTGCAACCATTAGAGATTGCTGGCAAGATGTTCGTGGATTGCCAATCCATTGTGTAATCATTGAAGCA
>JBAYXD010000032.1:0-12695 GCA_041673725.1 Bacilli bacterium
AACACGCCAATCTGAGACATGTAAATAACTATCAACTAACTTCTTATAATCAAGAGTAGTGGTAGCAACACCTCTTAGGGTCTTATGTTGTTGTCTATATAACATATAGGCTTTAGCAACTTTAACATATCCAGATTCAATAAGAGTAATTTCTACTGCATCTTGGATATCTTCAACAGAAATTACCTCACCTTTAACTTTATCTGAGAAATTGCTAGTAACTTTTAAAGATAATAAATCAATTATTTCTTTTGTATAACTAACATGTTCAGCAATAAAAGCTTTTTCAATTGCTTTTGAAATCTTTTCAAGATTAAACTCTACAACACTTCCATCTCTTTTCTTAACACTTAACATATAAATACCTCTTATTTCACAAACATAATTTGACCATAAAATGAGGCTCTTAAAGAATAACAAGTCGTCATTTTCTGGGTGTCAAATAATTTGTACATTAAATATAGATTATAAACGGTTTTTTTGAAACAAGAAAAATTGCAAAAAAATTGATGGTAGTTTTATGGTAGTTTGAATCTTATTTTATTTTTATACTTTTCGGGCAAATTAGTATTAATCTAGTAGATATATAAGTATAAACTCCTTTTGTCACTGTAAAAATATTCGTTTTGTCAGTGTCAAAAATTAATGTGGAAAACTAAATTGCTAAAAAATAATAGCGACATAGTCAAGCTTATTGACCTTCTGCTTGGTCAAATTTTTTATATAAATCATCGACAGTTAGTGACTTTTTGGCCTTTTCATCACCATCAAAAATGATTTTTCCATCACTAATCATGATGATTCTATTGCCATATTTTAAGGCATCACGCATATTATGCGTAATCATTAAAGTAGTTAGGTGATTTTCAGTAACTAATTTAGTAGTTAAATCCATTATCTTTTTAGAGGTTTTTGGATCAAGAGCGGCAGTGTGTTCATCAAGTAAAAGAATTGATGGTTTTTGTAGTGTTGCCATGATTAAAGTTAAAGCTTGTCTTTGACCACCAGATAAAGTAGAAACTGGTTCATGTAATGAATTTTCAATCCCTAAATTTAAAGGTTTTAAAACATCTTTATATGGTTGAATATAATCTTTTTTAAGAGCCCAAACGAGTTTTCTCTTTTGACCTCTTTTACGCGCTAAAGCTAAGTTTTCTTCAATAGAAATATCGCTTATTGTGCCAACTGTTGGGTCTTGAAATACTCTACCAACATATTTAGCTCTTTCATTCTCTTTTAAGTTTGTAACATCATCCTTATCAAAGAAGATTGAACCTTTTGTAGGTTTAAAGTGACCAGCAATAGTATTTAATAAAGTAGTCTTGCCTGAACCATTACTTCCGATAATTGTAATAAAGTCTCCATCATTAATCTTTAAATTAACATTCTTTAAAACATGGTTAATAGGATTAACCTTGCTTGTTGTATTGAAATCTTTATAAATGTGTTTTAATTCGATCATATCTTTGTAACCTCACTTTCTTCTTCGCTATTTTTATGACGTTGCATATGTGCAAATAGCTTTTTAATGCGTGGAGCAGCAACGACAATCGTAATAAATACGGCTTGGATTAAGAAGGTGTAGTTGGTGTTGAATCCTGGAATTGAATAAATAATATCCATGATTAGCCAATAGATAAAACTTCCTAAAACAATTGAAATTAAACTCTTCTTAAAATTAAGCTTACGACCAAAGATTACTTCGCCTAGAAAGACGATAGCTAAGCCAATAACAATGGTGCCTTTGCCACTATCAGTAGCAGTAGCTTTAGAGGTTTGTCCCCAAAGGCCACCAGCTAAAGCAATAAAAGCCGTAGCAATAATCATGCCAACAATATACCGATTATGAGTATTAATACCATTAGCCTTACTCATGGTCTTATTTTTGCCTGAAGCACGTAAGGAAAGACCATATTCAGTACCAAAGAACCAATAAACGACAACGAAAATAACCGCAACAAATAAGAATAGTATAATAATCTGAGATAATATTCGATTATTAATAAGTTGATTAAATATCGTGAATATCGTTTGTTTTCCAGAATTTATTGATATATTTCCTGAACTTAAAACAACATTTACAGTATATAAAGAAATCATAATAATGATTCCACTTAATAGTGATGGTATTTTTAAATAGATATGTAAGACTCCATTTAAAAACCCAACAGCCATTCCTGCGACAACTGAAATTAGTAACGATAATAGTGGATCAACTCCAAGATTAATCGCTCCAATTGATAAAATTGCCGCTAAAGGGAAAACGCCTTCAACACTTAAATCCGCAACATCGAGAATTCTATAAGTAACAAAGACCCCAAGGGCAAATATTGCCCATATTAAGCCTTGTACAGGGACATCACTAAGTAAAAAGTAACCTATTGCATTCCAATTCATAATTAAATTAACCTACTAACATCATTTTCTTAATTTCATCTGGAACTGTAATTCCAATCTTTGTAAAGAATTCATCATTAATTGCAATTGAGAAACTAGTTGTCTTTTCCCAAGCAATATCTTTCGCTTTCTTTGTTCCATTTAAAATATCAATTGCCATCATTCCTGTTTGTTCGCCAAGACCCTTATAATCAACACCAAATCCAAGGGAACCGCCATTTGCAACAAGAGAAGTATCGGCGCAAACTAGGATTACCTTATTTTCTACAGCTATATCTTTAAGTAATGAGATATTTTCAGCAACCATATTATCTGTAGGAATAAAGACGCCATCAACACCTTTAGATACTAATCCTTGGAAAGCGGAATTTATTTGATTAGCACTAGTAATTCCAGCATCTTCAAATGATAAATTAAAATCAGCACAAGCAGATTTACATTCTTCTTTTTGAATTTGGGAATTTTGTTCAGCTGAGTTATATAAGCAAGCCACTTTATCTACATTACTAAAATAGGTAAATAAAGAAACATTCTTTTTAGTATCTCCGGCATCACTAGTTCCAGTTATATTTTCATATTCAGAACTTGTAGTAATATTACTTCCAACTGGATCAGTTGAAGCACTAAATAAGATTGGAATATCTTTTTCAAAATCGACTGCCGCACTCTTTAAAGCTTGAGCGCTACCAGTTGAAATTCCAAAGACAAGGTCGCTATTTAATACTAACGATTTAGCAGCAGATACTTGTTTTGTTGAATCGCCTTCAGGGTTTTGAGTAGTGATGGTGATGTTTTCTCCATCAACAAATCCTCCATCTTTAAGTGCACTTACAAATCCTTTTCGACATAAATCAAGTGCATCATGGGTCGCAACTTGCAAAATACCAATTTGCTTTTTACCACTCGATTTGCCACAACTTGTCGTAAACATCATCCCTAATAAACTAAGTGAAATCATTCCTATTGCAATTTTTTTCATATTTTTTTCTCCTTTAATAAAATAAAAAGCCTAGACAATCCATGCCTAGGTTTATAAATCAATATTAACCATTTATTACTTAAGCATAGAAGAATTAACTTCTTTACTTAAGCGTAGCCAAAATAAAAAAGTTAGGTTTATCTATAGCTGCAATAATAGTATGAGGAAGTGCAAAGTATGTTATTTAAAAGTTTTTTCATTTTGTCTTCCTCCTTGTTATGACTTTATTATCCTATAGATTTATTTTTAAGCAAGGACATTTGTAAAATTGAAAATAAATATTTTTTTAATATTACATTAACTTAGATTTATTATATAAATTTTCGTAAACATGAACTTTGGCATTAGATTTATTTATAAGTTTATTAAAAAAATTTGTATTAATAATTGTACTAATGGAATTTGTATAAATGTAAGGTAATAGCTTTTTATAAATATAGGGGAATAGCTTTTGAATTTTGATATTGATAATGCTATAACAATAAAGGGATAAAAATGATTGCAAAAATTTTGTATTCATTTGTGATTTGTTTAGGTTTTAGTTTTAATTTATATTCAGCTACCTCCAATTGTTGTAGTTCTTATGAGGTAATTTCTTTATCAGAAAATCAATTTGAGAAGAGTAAAAGAGTTATTGATCAAAGAAATTTGTTTTCGACTTTTTCATCCAATGGTACTTATTTTGACTATGCATACTCTGACTTTTCAGATACTTATTTAAGAAGCATAAATATTACCAGTGGGAACGAATGTTTATATCATGAACCTCATATAGGTAATGTATCATATTCGAAAGCGAATGATGATTGGACACCTATGGTAGGCTATTTAGATTGTTCTTTTTATAATGTTTATTCAACAACTTATAAACAATATTACAATTTTTCTTCTAGAGGTACGGGTTTTATAATTGGCAAAAATATGGTATTAACAGCAGGACATGTAGTTTATTGTGATGGTATTGATGAATCATTACCAACATACCTACCAAATTATAATGAGAAATTTGTTGATATGTGTAGATTCTATCCTAATTATAAAAACGGCAATTCCACTTATTATAGTGCAAAGTATATAATTATTGACGACTTATACTATTTTAATGGAGATCCTTTATTTCAAGCGAATAGCAATTATCAAAGTTTGAAAAATTTTGATCATGATTGGGCTTTGCTGATTTTTAACGAAAATATCGGAGATAATTATGGTTCTATTGGCTTTAACACAAACCAGGAAACGATTTCTTCTAATGCACAAATTTTTGGGTATCCAAAATATTTAAATTTTAATTCGAATAAATTAACTCTTACTTCAACATATTTTTTAAACAATAAAAGATATGGTATGTATGATAACAATTTAAACTATGTCATCAGTGGAATGAGTGGTGGACCAATTATTTCTACATATTCTAATAATTTGCCAGTTTCTTATAAGATTTGCGTTTCGCAAGGTCTTGATGATTATCACAGAATGTCCGCTACAAAAATTAATAATTATATTAATAGTTTAGGAGAATCTTATGGTAATGGGTATTATTAAACAAAAAAGTGAGTTTATGTTATTGCTTGTTTTAATTGCTTTTTATTTTTGTAGTCTTTTGATTCCAATGGATTTATTTAATGAATTTAATATTTTATTAATAAATGATGATTTGTCGTATGGTGGTTTTCAGAACGTGCAAGAACTTAAGTTTTACTTATTTGATTTCTTAAATTTAATAGTTTGTATCGCTTTACTTATCGCATATTGTTTAAAGAAAAAAGTATTTAAGAGAATAATGATTATGGTTGGACTTTTAAATAATATTTGTTCTTTAATAATTTATATTTTGTATTTTTGCACCAATTTAAAGGAAGGAACATCATATGCCTCTATTCCAATTTTGTATGATGAATACGCTATTGGGTTTACATTGTTAAGTCTTTTAATATTTGTTTATTTATTAATATCAAATTTTTCAACTAACTTTAAATTGATTAGATTATTGCCTTCGGTTTTAATTCTAGTTTTCAATATTGTTATCTTTTGTTTACCATCAAAAGGAACTTTTTATAATTATTATGATGATATTCAAGTTCCAGTTAATTCTTCAATGCAATATGTTGGAATGTATGGTTTTAATCATTATATTTCAGAATATTGTTTAAAATGGAATCTTCGTTATGAAATGTTAATATCGCTAGTAATATCTTTGTTTTATTTTTATTCAAGTTTAATAGATCATTCTTTAGGAAAAGTTGTTTTTGGAACATTCTTGTTATTATCATCAATTTCTTTTTTAGTTGTCGGAATTTTACACATTAATGTTTATGACACGATTAATGGATTTCCAGCATCACATTATTCTAGAAGCGAATTATTGATGTCAGTTTCTATGATTATAAATTCAAGTTGTCTATTAATTAACAATATTAGTAATTATAAAAATATAAAAATCAACTTAAAAAACATAAATAAGTAAATAGACTTTTATGTTCAAGTATTTTAGCGATTATTTTTTTGGTTTTTTGCTATAATGACTAATATGAAAAAAGAAAAAAGCTGTGGAGCAGTTATATATAAAGTTAAAGATGGACAAATCTATTATCTATTATCAAAAATGGGATATGGGCATGTAAGCCTTTCAAAAGGGCATGTAGAACTCAATGAAACCGAAGAAGAAACTGCCCAAAGAGAAATACTTGAAGAGACGTCTTTAAAACCTATTATTGATACTAGTTTTAGGAAGGTAATTTCTTACTCGCCAATTGAGGGCGTAATGAAAGATGTAATCTTTTTTGTTGCTGAAGAAAAAGAAGATAAAATTCCTAAGGATTTTCATGATAAAGAAGTGGTTGGTTTTTATTGGCTTATTTATATAGACGCTTTACATACTTTGACTTTTAAAGCTGATCAAGAAGTATTAACTTCGGCAAATGATTTCATTAAGGAGAAGACCTATGGAAAACTTTAATTATTATAATGGGACTAGATATATTTTTGGAAAAGGTGTCGAAGATGAAGTTGGTGAATTACTAAAAAAATATGGTGCTCATAATGTTTTAATTCATTATGGTTCGCATCATGCTAAGGATAGCGGATTAATTGATAAAATTATTAAAAGTATAAAATTAGTAGATATTAAGTATATTGAACTTGGTGGTGTGGAAGCTAATCCAAAGGACACATTAATATATGAAGGTATAAAAATCGCTAAAGAAAATCATGTTGATTTTATCTTAGCGGTTGGAGGCGGCAGCGTCATCGATAGCGCCAAAGCAATTGGCCTCGGATACTATTATGATGGAGATTTTTTTGATATTTATAAGAACCAAAAGGGTCCAGATAGTTGTTTACCAATCGGAGTAGTTTTAACTATCGCAGCAGCTGGAAGTGAGTCTTCTACAAATAGTGTTATTTCCTTTGAATCTAAAGGATTAAAAAGAGGATTTGGATGTGAACTTGAAAGACCAAAATTTGCTCTTTTAAATCCTGAATTAACATACTCTTTACCAGAGTTTCAAACGAACGCTGGGATAACTGATATTATGGCTCATTTACTTGAACGATATTTCTCGCCAAGTAAAGATTGTTTTGTATCGCAAAGAATGATTGAAGGAGTTCTTCAATCTATCATTTATGATTCCATACCTAGAATCATTAAAGATCCAAAAGATTATGGAGCAAGAAGTAATATCATGTGGGCTTCAACCTTAGCTCATAACAATATTTTTGGTTGTGATAGAGTTCAAGATTGGGCAAGTCATAAATTAGAACATGAATTAACTGCTAAGTATGGAATTACGCATGGTGCAGGGTTAGCAACGGTATTTCCAGCATGGATGCTTTATAACTGTCATGTAAATATTGATTTATTCTATGATTTTGCAACTAGAGTAATGCATATAAAAGAAGATAAAAATAAAGAAGCTGTTGTTCTTGCTGGAATTGATAAATATAAGACCTTGCTTCATGACACACTTAAGATGCCAACAAGTTTTAAAGAACTTGGAGCAAAGAAAGAAGATATCCCATATCTTGTTGATAAGTTGTTTGAAGGCGTAAAAAGTGTTGGTGGATTCATTAAAATTACTAAAGAAGATGCCAAAAATATTTACGAAATTGCTGCTAGATAATTTGATTCAAAAATACTGATATAATTCGAAAAAATTACTGGATATAAAAATCCGGTAATTTTTTACACATTTCATTTTAAAATCAGTATTTTTAATAGTATAATACTATCGTTTAAGGAGCAAAAATATCATGGTCTTACGTAAAGAAGCCGTCGACTTAGTGAAGAACATCTGTAATCGATATAAAGATGAACCTTCTCCATTAATGTTGATTTTAAGTGATGTTCAAAAAGAATATGGTTATATTCCTCTTGAAGTCCAAGAAGTTATATCAAAAGAAATTAACGTACCAGTCAGTGAAATTTATGGTGTCGTTACTTTTTATAATTTCTTTAGTTTAAATCCAAAAGGAAAGTATGTTATTGGTGTTTGTATCGGAACTGCTTGCTATGTTAAAGGTGGACAAAATATCGAAAACAAATTCGAAGAACTTTTACATATTAAAGCTGGTCAAACTACACCAGATGGAAAGTTTACAATTGATTCGCTTAGATGCATTGGTGCTTGCGCTCTTGCTCCAGCATTATCAATTAATGGAAAAGTATATCCAAAAATGACAGTTGATAAAGTCGCTACTGTCTTAAAAGAATATCAAGATAAGGAGTAACAAAATGGTAGAATTAATTAAAAGTGAAGCTTTACTTGATAAAAAGATAGCTACATGTGTCGATAAACTCGATAAGAAATTTAGTGGCCAAGATGGTATGCGTCATATTGTTGTTTGTGGTGGTACCGGCTGCTTAAGTAGTGAATCTAAAGAAATTTTAGAAGAATTAGAGAGATTAATTAAAGAACATAATTTAGAAGACAAAGTAAGTGCTAACGTTGTTGGCTGCTTTGGTTTCTGCTCACAAGGTCCTTTCGTTAAAATTTATCCAGAAGATACTTTATATCATGCGGTTAAAGTTAGTGATGTTGCTAAGATTTTTGATGAAGATATTATAAATCATAAGGTTGTTACTGAACTTCTTTATGAAGATCCAAATACTCATGAAAGAATTCAAAAGCAAGATGATATCAACTTCTATGCCAAACAAAAACGTATTGTTTTACATGGATCTGGCACAATAAACCCAGAAAATCTTGATGAAGCTTTTGGTAATCATAGTTTTGAAGCTCTTAAAAAAGTTTTACATATGACTCAACAAGCAGTTGTTGATGAAGTTCTTGCAAGTGGTTTAAGAGGTAGAGGTGGTGCTGGCTTCCCAACAGGAAAGAAATGGCAATTTGCTTTAAACCAAGTTAATGAACAAAAATATGTCGTTTGTAATGGTGATGAAGGCGATCCAGGTGCATTCATGGATCGTAGTATTCTTGAAGCTAACCCAGTTAATGTCATTGAAGGTATGATGATTGCCGGATATGCAATTGGTGCACGTGATGGATATTTCTATGTTCGTGCTGAATATCCAATCGCCGTTATTCGTTTAAAGAAAGCTATTAAAGAACTCGAAGAAGTTGGTTTACTTGGAGATAACATCTTAGGAACTAAATTCTCATTTAGAGTTCACCTTAGACTTGGTGCTGGTGCATTCGTTTGTGGTGAAGAAACTGCGTTACTTAACTCAATTGAAGGTAAACGAGGTATGCCACGACCACGACCACCATTCCCAGCCGTTAAAGGTTTATGGGATAAACCAACTATTATTAATAACGTTGAAACTCTCGCTAATGTCGCATATATTATCAACCATGGTGCTAGTGAATATAGCAAGATTGGTGATGCAGATAGTAAAGGAACTAAGATTTTTGCTCTTGGTGGCAAAGTTAAGAACGTTGGTCTTGTCGAAGTACCAATGGGAACTACTTTACGTACTTTAATTTTTGATATTGGTGGTGGAATTGTTAATGATAAGAAATTCCAAGCTATTCAAACTGGAGGTCCATCAGGAGGTTGCTTAACTGAAGCTGATCTTGATACTCCTATTGATTATGGTAGTTTAATCGCTGCTGGAAGTATGATGGGCAGTGGCGGTGCTATTGTTATGGATGAAGATAACTGTATGGTTGATGTTGCTAAGTTCTATCTTGAATTCATTTGTGATGAATCTTGTGGAAAGTGCACACCATGCCGTATTGGAACAAAACGTTTACTTGAAGTTTTAACTCGAATTACTAATGGTAATGGAAGTATGGAAGATCTTGATTTACTCAAGAGCTTAGCTTCAACTATTAAAACTGGCGCTCTTTGTGGTCTTGGTCAAACAGCTGCAAACCCAGTCTTATCAACATTAGCTAAATTCTATCCAGTATACGTTGAACACGTTACCGATAAGAAATGTAGAAATGGTGTTTGTAAGAAATTAATTACTTACAATATTGATCCAAATAAATGCAAGAAGTGCTCAATGTGTGCAAGAAATTGCCCAGTTGGTTGTATTTCTGGTGTTGTTGGCAAAGAAGCCTTTAAGATTGATACAAAGAAATGTATCAAGTGTGGTACTTGTATGGCAGTATGTAGATTTGGTGCTGTCTACAAAAAGTAAGGAGAACATTTATGAGTAAGAAAATTACAATTTATATTGAAAACCGACCTTACGAAGTTGATGATGGACAAACTATTTTACAAGCTGCTAAAAAGTGTGGATTTAACATTCCTTCACTTTGTACTTGGAGAGATGGAAAGTGTTCATTAGCTTCTTGTCGTGTTTGTCTTGTCCATGTTGATGGTGCTAGAGGTCTTGTTCCATCATGTGCTTATCCAATTAATGATGGGATGCATATTTTAATTAATGATCCACAAGCTGTTACAGCTCGTAGAACTAGTGTTGAACTTCTTTTAAGTAATCACTACTTTGATTGCAAATCATGCAACAAAGAAGGTCATTGTGAACTTTTAGAAGTCGCCCATATTGTTGGTGCTCGTCCAGAGCAATATATTGGTGCAAAAACTGATACTACTTTAGATGAAGTTGCTCCTGGAATTATTCGTGATACCAGCAAATGTATTCTTTGTGGTAGATGTATTGAAGCTTGTAAAGATGCCCAAGGGATCAGCATTTTAGGTTTTGAGAATCGTGGATTCAAGACGGTTGTTGGTCCAGTTCAAAATCGTTCATTTAGTGAAGTTCCATGTATTCAATGTGGTCAATGCACACTTGTTTGTCCAACCGGCGCTTTAATGGAACATTCAAGTATTGATAAACTTGATAAAGCTTTTGCTGATAAGAAACTTGTTATTGTTCAAACTGCTCCTGCAGTTAGAGCAGCAATTGGTGAAGAATTTGGGGAAAAGATTGGTACAACTTCAACTGGTAAAATGGTTGCGGCTTTACATAGACTTGGATTCTATCGAGTATTCGATGTTAACTTTGGTGCTGATGAAACAATTGTTGAAGAAGCTACCGAACTTGTTAAACGTATTAAAGATAAAGTTCCTGGTCCAATGCTAACTAGTTGTTCTCCAGGTTGGGTCAACTATATTGAGTATTATTATCCAGAACTTATTTCTCATTTATCAAGTTGCAAATCACCTCATACAATGATGGGTGCAACAATTAAATCCTATTATGCCCAAAAGCATAATATTGATCCAAAAAATATTTGTGTTGTAAGTGTTATGCCATGTACTGCTAAGAAATTCGAAATTACTCGTGATGGCGAAGCAGTCGATGGAAATCCTGATGTTGATATTGTCTTAACTACAAGAGAAATTGCTCGAGTTATTAAGAGAAGTGGTATCAATTGGAAGTCTCTTCCAGATGAACAATTCGATGATGATTTAATTGGTGATTATACTGGTGCTGGTGTTATCTTTGGTGTTACTGGTGGTGTTATGGAAGCGGCTATTCGTAGTGCTTACTACTTCATTACTGGAAAAGAACTTGAGCCAGTTGAATTTAAACCTGTAAGAGGATTTGCTGCTATTAAGTCAGCAACCGTAAATATTGCTGGTCATGACTACAATTTTGCAGTCAGTAGTGGTATGGCAAACGCACATAAACTTCTTGATGAAATTAAAGAAGGAAAGTCAAAATACGACTTTATTGAAATTATGGGTTGTCCAGGAGGTTGTATTAATGGTGGTGGTCAACCATACGTTAACCCAGCTTTCTTACCAAACGAAGATCCTGATATCTTAGATACCTACAAAGAAAAACGTGCTGCAGTTCTCTATAGAGAAGATGAAGGACGTCCAATTCGTAGATCGCACTTAAATCCAGATATTATTCGTTTATATAAAGATTTCTTTGGTGAATTTGGAAGCGAAAAAGCACATAAGTATTTACATACTCATTACAATGCAAATCGTGAAAAATTCCCTAAAATTAAGTAGCTAATCAAAAGTTGCATAAAAGCGTCACCTAATCGTGACGCTTTTCTAGTGCTTTTAATTTTACCTTCTAGATAGTAAAATAAGATAGATTGGAACAAGAAAATATGGAAAAAGCATATAAAGAAAGAGTAGTGTATCAAATTTATCCATCATCATTTTATGATTCTAATAATGATGGTTGGGGAGATTTAAAAGGTATCGCACAAAAGCTAGACTACCTAAAAGAGCTTGGTGTAGGCATTATTTGGTTATCACCAATTTACGCTTCACCAATGTTTGATATGGGCTATGATATTAGCGATTATAAAGCAATCAATCCACGTTTTGGAACAATGGATGACTTTGATGCATTGATGCACGAAGCTAAAATTCGTGACATTAAAATTATTATGGATTTAGTAATCAATCATACTTCTAGTGAGCATTTTTGGTTTCAACAAGCAATAAATAATCCAACTACAAAATATAGAGATTATTACTATTTTAAAAAAGGCAAAGGTAAAAATGGCAAACGACCACCAAATAATTGGCAATCAATTTTTGTTGGAAGTGCTTGGGAACCTTTGATTAATGATAAGAGTTGTTATTATTTACATTTATTTTGTAAAGAACAAGTTGATTTAAATTATCATAATGAAGATGTTATTAAAGAAGTTGAAAATATAATGGATTTTTGGCTTAAAAAAGGCGTTTATGGATTTAGATGTGACACCATCAGTTATTTATGGAAAGAATCTTTTAATAATGCTAAAAAGCATATGACACAAACTGGACGTGAATTTTATGATAATACGGATGGCAACCATGTTTTACTTGGTAGATTCCAAAAAGATGTATTAAGTAAATATGATCACGTTATGATTGGTGAAGCACCAGGAGCAAACATTGATGTTTGTAACCTATATATTAAAAATAGTGAACTTGA
>JBAYXD010000033.1:0-12652 GCA_041673725.1 Bacilli bacterium
AATAGTTTATAATAGTCATAGAGAAGCTCCTTTAATTTTTTCAGTACACTAATTATAAAGCTTCTCTTTTTTATATGTTGCCCACAAATTCGAAACGGTATCTCCTGGATTAGCAATTGTTTTTGGTGGAACTCATGATGTGACTATTGTTTTGTCGGCATCTGGAAGTAGTGGATCAGTAGCTCAAAGCTTTAGCTTTGCTTTTAACACTATCGGTTGCATTGCATTACTTTTGCCAGTTTTAGGTGTTATTTTAGGCTTATTAGGAAATTTTGTTTTTAAGAAGTCAAAGCTTGTTGCTTTTATTTCGTTTGCGTTAATTTTAGCTGGAACAATTATGGTTTTCTTTGTTTTAAATGGTTACGCATTAGCAAACAGTACTGATGATTATAAGATTGATGTTGGCGATTATAAATGGGGTGCTACCTATATTATTACTGTTGTATGTTATATTTTAGCTACTTTGGGCTCTGGTTTTGGGTTATTAACTAGCAGCAAAAAATAACTTAAAAGTTTTTTAAAAATTGTTGATTACATAAGTAATCAACTTTTTTTGTTCTAAATTTAGGGTTGATTAATCAATTTTATTGTCTAATAATTTGGAAAGAAGAAAGGCGGTAAATCGGATAATTTTTATTCTTTTTACAAGTATTTTTAATAATGGAATTTGATGAAATTTTGGAAAGACGTTTTACGACGAGATCTTTTTCAGACGAAGAAGTAAGCGTTAATGACTTAATGGAAATCATTAAGTCTGCAAATCATACGCCGGTAGCTTATGATATGTATAATTTATTTAAACTATTTATTATTACTGGTCGTGAGTTAAGAAGTGGTAGGGAACTTGTTCTTGATACGCCACCTTACAGGGACATGACTTATGGTTGTACAGCATTTATTTCAATTGGTTTTTGTGGTCCACGAACTGTGATTGAAAGAGCCTATGAGTCAGCTGGATGCATTGCTTATGGTCTAATGCTTGAGACAATAAACCATGGTTTAGCAGCCGCAATCGTTGATGATACATTTGACTTATATTACAATTCAAAAGCTGTCAAAAGATATTGGAGATTTGGTGATTATATTCCAATATTAAGTGTTTGCATTGGACATCCAAAATATGCAAGGACAACTTGTAGCGTTCATGAGATACCTTATATTTATGTAACTCCATTTAAATAGGCTTTAATAATAGATTTGTTTTTTGATTTTATCAGATAATTCGTGTCCAAATAATGTTTCAATAATTAAAAATGAAAAATCAATTACTGCTGCAGCACTTCGGCCAGTGATTATTTTGTTGTCGGCAACGCAATATTTATCAATATAATCTCCGCCAAAATCTTCATTCATACTAGTGAAGCAAGTGTATTTTGTATTTTTTAAGTAACCTAAATGACCAAGAATAGTTGGTCCTGCACAAATAGCTGCAATATATTTATTTTTGTTATGAAAATCTTTAACAATATCCAAAAAATAATTATTGTTTTCTAGTTCGACATATTGTGGTCCGCCAGCGATGAATAGGCATCCATAATCATCGGTGTTGCATGTATGCAAATCATTTAAATTGCATAAATGAACGTTATAACGACCCGTGGCATCTGTGCCATGTAACGAAAAGACATCAATTTGGATTCCTGCTCTCCTTAGTATTGCTATTGTTCCAACAGCTTCAATATCTTCAAAACCATTTGTAAGAATACACATTATTTTCATAATTTTAATCTCCTCTTTTTAAGTATAATATTTATAATTATTTTCAGTTAATAATTTGGAGGAAATTTTACTAAAACCTTGTTTTTTATTATCTTTTCTTTGCTTTTTTAACTATTCAATAAAAGGTTTCTATTGATTAAATTGATTTCCTTATATTATAATAATTAAGCGCGATTTAAGCGTGATATTATTTATTGGGGCTATAGTTAAATGGGATAACGCTAGCTTTGCAAGCTTGAGTTCGGAGTTCGATTCTCCGCAGCTCCACCAATTATAATATGCCAGCGTAGCTCAGTTGGTTAGAGCGGTCGGCTCATACCCGGCATGTCGGGGGTTCGAATCCCTTCGCTGGTACCAAACTTGGACCATTAGCGCAATTGGTTAGAGCGGACCGCTCATAACGGTTAGGTTCTGGGTTCAAGTCCTAGATGGTCCACCAATAAATTATGTTCTTTGGAGAAGTACCCAAGTGGTTGAAGGGGTCGGTCTTGAAAACCGATAGTAGGGTCATGCTCTAGCAAGGGTTCGAATCCCTTCTTCTCCGCCATTTTTTTATTTAAGGGACTAGTTTAGTATTTTAGTTTTTAGAAGTGAAGTTTATTTTACTTTTAAAGGTCTATGTGGTATAGTTTCTTTACATCGCGGGGTAGAGCAGCCTGGTAGCTCGTCGGGCTCATAACCCGGAGGTCAGAAGTTCAAATCTTCTCCCCGCAACCATTAGAATTTAACCATCACAATATGTGATGGTTTTATTTTTGCTTTGAAATAAAGGATATTTGTTATTTATATGATTGCATCAAGATGTTTTTAATTACTAGATGTCCCTAAATTCTATTTATATAAATAAATCGGTATGCTAAAATTAAAATAATGTTAAATGCAAATCAATAAGGTTAGAGCATTCAAAATATCAATTTATATTTAAGTTTTTATTTTTGGAGAATATGAAATGAAACAAGAGTGGAAGATAACAAAGAAAATACATTATTCAGATCCAGTTAATGAGGATTTTAATGATGTTGGTTTAAAGAGACCTGCAATTCCATCTGGGTATAAATACTCGAAATTTGGTTTCTCTAGGTTTATTGGAAATTGTTTGTATTATTTACTAGCTAAACCAATTCTATCTATAGGATGCTTTTTTAATGGTGTGAGAATTAAAAATAGAAAGCAATTGAAAATATTGAGAAAGCAAAAAACTGGAGTATTTTTATATGGTAATCATGTTGCAATTATGGATGTTTTTAAATTGCAAACATTTGCGATCCATAGGAAAACTAACATCATTGGTTTTACAGACACCTTAAGTTTAGGCCCTATTGTAAGATATTTAGTGAAATGTTTTGGATATTTTCCTTTACCATTAGAAAACGATTTTGCAAATTATAGAAATTTAGAAAATGCGCTAGCTCTTTCGATAAAGAGAAAAGAAAATGTTATTATTTTTCCTGAAGCTCATATTTGGCCTTATTACACAAAAATTAGAGATTTTAAAAACGGTAGTTTTCATTACCCAGCAAAACTAAATGCACCAATAATGCCATTTGTTACTGTATGGAGAAAAGTTTGGTATAGAAAGAGACCATGTCAAACTATAATATTTGGTGAGCTAGTTTATCCTAAACAAGAGTTTTCTATTCATGAAAATCGGGATTATTTGCATAGTGAATGTTTAAAACAAATGAAAAATATAGCTAATAGTGTGAACCAATATGAATATATTGAGTATATTTATGATCCAAATGGTGGAAAGTAATAAAAATGGAAAACAAGAAAACTGAACAAAAAGAAATAAATATTGGTCAAAAGACAATATCAAAAAATGATAATACGAAATCTTCAAAGAAGACCATTTTCATTGAAATATTTGTGTTTGCTTTATCATTGTGTTTGGTATTTTTGTTAACTTATATTACTTCATTTAATAAAACTACTGAATTATGGAAATTTAGGTTATTTTCTATTTTAATATATGTCGCTATTATTCTTGTTTCGATTTTGTCGTTATTATTTACGAAAAGAATTGATTTATTAAAGATTTCTAGAAAACATTTGTTTATGCAAATTTTGATAGGATTCATTTTAGCTTTTGTTTTTCTTTTATTTATTGGGATTATTCCGCATCTTGTTTTTAATGAGAATAGTTCTTCAAGTGTTTTCGAAATAAACGAGTTTATTTATAAGGCGTTCTTTTATGTATTTTTTGTTGCTGTTGGTGAGGAATTGTTTTTTCGTTGCTATTTAATGAATCAATTAGTTGTTTGGTTAAAAAGAGCATCTTTTCTAGCGCCTTTGATTTCGGGAATAATTTTTGGCTTATTTCATTTAATTAATGGAAATTTTGTGCAAGTAATTATTACTTCTTTATTAGGTGTAACTTTTGGTTATGTAAAGTTTTATTTTAAAAATTGTAGTAATCTAAGTGTTATACTCGGTCATGGTTTATATGATCTAGGTCTTTATGCTATAGGATTTATTGGTATCTAAGGTGAAAAATGGTTAATTACGATCTTATTATTCAATGGTGCGACATAGCGATTTTAATCGCTTATGTTGTTATGCTTTTTACTTTTTGGTATTACATCGTTTATTTTTTGTTATGTTTCAAAAAGCCTAAAAAATATCTGAAAGGAACAAAGAATTATAAATTTTGTGTAATCATTCCTGCTAGAAACGAGTGCAATGTAATTGAGAATAACTTAATTAGTTTGAAAAAACAAACTTATCCTAAAGATAAATATGATGTTTATGTTATTGTTGAATCTAAAGATGATCCAACATGCAAGATAACCAAAAAACTTGGTTACAATTTTTATATAAGAAAAGATCTTGTAAACAAAGGTACTAAAGGTTTCGCAATTCGTGAATTTATTGAGGACCTAAAAGTAAAAGGCATAAATGCGAATTATGATGCATATATGATTTTTGATGCTGATAATCGTATGGATTCCAACTATCTCGAAAGAATGAATAACTTAAAAAATGCAGGTTATCAAGTTGGCTTTGGCTATAGAAACTTTTCTAACGCTAATAAGAATTATGTAACAATTAATAGTGCAGTTTTGTTTGCTACTCTTAATGGAATTTTTTCTAAAGGTAGAAGCATAGTTTTCGATAAAATCATGCTTAATGGAACAGGCTATTACATAGATCGGCAAATTATTGATGATATCGGTTCTTGGATTTTTGTAGGAATGACTGAAGATGTTCAATTAACTACTTATTGTACTTACCATAATGTGAAAATGGGGTATGACGAAACGGTTCAATATTATGATGAACAGCCCGAAGATTTTAAGACCATGCATAAGCAACATGTAAGGTGGGTTTGGGGTTTTCTAGCTTCGAGGAAACCTTTTAAGAAGAAAGATTATGATTATAAAGCTAAGAAGAAAGTTATGAAAAATATTGCTATCGTTGAATATAATTGTTCGCTTTGGCCTCTTGTTGTTTATATAGTTTTAACGCTTGTTTCATTTTTGATTGCATTTGCGTTATTTTTGTCTAGTTTCTATTTCGATATTAGTAAGGCTGGATGGCTATTCTTGCATTCTTTAATTCCATTTTTCTCTGTATATGTTTTATTTATGATTAGTTGTATAGTCGTCCTTATTGCAAATAGAAAACAATTTAAGTTTTCTTTTAAAAACAATTTGTTTATTGTTTTTACTTTTGGTTTTTGGTTTTTTGACTTTGTATCTGGTTTCTTCGATGGATTAGTTCATAAAAAGAAAAGGAATTTATGGACTGTTGTTCCGCATAATGGAGATGTTACCAATCAAGAATTAACAAATAAAAAATAATTTATTTATTATATATTTTGATATGCTTTTAAAGTATAATCTTTTTATGCCGACTTAGCTTAGTTGGTAGAGCAACTCATTCGTAATGAGTAGGTCGTTGGTTCGATTCCGACAGTCGGCACCAGGAATAATAAAAACTCTTGATTTATTCAAGAGTTTTTTAATTGGAAAGTTGTGAAGTCATAATATCAAAAATTGCTTATATGAAACTAAAAACAACCGTTATAATCGGAGAAATAATTTTGTTCTTTATTTTTTAACTAGCAATATTTACTAATTTCGAAATATCAAAAATTGCTATTGTTAATTAGTTAACAAAAGATGTTCTTAGTTACTTTCCAGAAATAAAAAATAAATGTCCTATAATATCAAAAATTGCTTATATGAAACTAAAAACAATCGTTATAATCGAAGAAATAATTTTGTTCTTTATTTTTTTAAATAGAAATATTTACTAATTTCGAAATATCAAAAATTGCTATTGTGAATTAGTTAACAAAAGATTTTCTTTGCATCTTTTCCTAAAGTTGGAAAAGTATAGTTTCACAATATCAAAAATTGCTATTATGAAATAAAATATATTGCTTTAGTTCGATATAATTTGAGTTTGGTGTTTTTATTATATATAATCAAAATATGATTTACTTAGATGATCTTAATAGAGATTGCTCTGTACGTGAGTTTTGGTTTTTCCAAATTCACCCATCTGATAAAGAATTTATTAATGAATTCCGTGGTATGTCTTTTTATGTGTTTAGAGAGCGAATTATGCAAGAGCTTATTGATGGAAGTTTTGGTGTAGGAGTTCACGAAGGTGATATTCCTGAGACTTATACTTTTCTATTAAATAATGATGAATATATTGGTTTATTCAGAATTAGGCATGATGCTGATGGTTTATTAAACGGGACCAAAGGGAACATAGATTTTTATATTATTCCCGAAGCAAGACATAAAGGTTATGCAAGTTATGGATTAAGACTCGCTATTGGTAAATTGCTTGATTTTGAAGATTTTCACAATAAATACGTATATTTGTCATGTGATGTCGACGATATTGCCTCGCGTATTGCAATTTTACATAATTGTGGTGATATCTATTATACGGATACAAATAGACTATATTTTAGAATTTCGGTTTTAAAATTTAGACATACTTGGTGTACTTATCTAGAGCCAAAATAGTAGGAAATTGGTTTTTGGTCAGTTTCTATTACAAAATATAAATAATTTGTTATAATTTAAAAGCAGATAATTTTGGAGTTTTATTATGAAAAAAACTGATAGTGAAGAAATAAAGATTAGTGTAAATAATGCACGAAATCTTGCAAACAATAACAAACTAGTTCGTATAGCTTATTTAATTATGTCGGCTGTTTATTTATGTCACGTTGTTTTCTTTGGAATTAGTGCTGGGTATATTGCCACATTCTATGGTGGTTTAATGAGTTCAGTATTTGTTGCTGGATATTGCATTTCGGCATATTTGCTTATAAGAAAAAATCAAGATTCGACATTTATATCCTTATTATATCTTGTTCTCATTTATGCGATACCTTGTGCCTGGATGGGAATTAGTTACGCATTTGAAAGGGATGCTCAACCTTACGATTATATTCAATTTGTAACTTGTATAGTAGCTATGGTTCTTGCTATTTTTGGTATTATTTATTTTTATCGTAATAACTATAAGTTTTCGTCAATATTCGCTTTTGTTTCGATGATTGTTTCGATTATCGGTTTAATACTTGGCGGTACAGCTGAAATTATTCGTGCTGTTGCGGTTGCCCAAAATGGATACGCTTATGCTCCATATGTTGGAATTTGCTTCTTTGTTGAAGCTGCTGTAGGTGTTTTACCTTTGATATATTTATTTAAAACAGTTTAGTATCAAAATTTAATCTTGAAAGGATTACTAATTTATAGTATATTAATAAAGCGTTCAGCATGGGTGCTTAGCTCAGCTGGGAGAGCATCTGTTTGACGTACAGAAGGTCATAGGTTCGATCCCTATAACACCCACCATTAAATGAACGAGAAATGATATTGGATTCCAATATCATTTTTTTATCTTTAAAAAATATATTTTAAAGCATTTGAAATCTTGAAAAGAATATAATACGCATATATACCTGACAACTTTTTTAAATAATATATTTATTGGATTGGGTTAATTAATTGAAATTTTATATTATATATAAATAAGGATAGAAGAATAAAAGGCGATAAATATATTATTTTTTATGAATAATTATTTTTAAGTTTTTCTTTACTAATTAACTACTAATAACGCTTTTATTTTGCTTATTTTTACGTTTTTAAAAAAAGTTTAAAAAAAGTTAAAAAATCGCTTGATTTCGATATTGGTTCTTAGTATACTTTTAAACGTTGCCGGTCAGAAGATTGGCAAAAAAAGCAGTATATCATGGTATTTTTTTGGGCTTACAGATTTAATTGAAATTAATTTAAATTTGTATTGACTATAAAATATCTTAATGGTATATTAATAAAGCACGCGGAAAGAGATTGAGGCGTGCATGAGATCTTTGAAAACTATATAGATGATGTACAAGAAAATAACGTCAATTTTAATTAAGTTATTTAATTTTAAGATTAATTAACAACAATAATTTCTGATGAAGAAATTAAAACCAGAATAATAATGAACTTAGATACAAACTTTTAGAGAGTTTGATCCTGGCTCAGGATGAACGCTGGCGGCGTGCCTAATACATGCAAGTCGATCGAATGTAGCAATACATTAGAGGCGAACGGGTGAGTATCGCGTTGGTAATCTACCTTTCAGTTGGGGATACCCAGAGGAAACTTTGGCTAATACCGTAATACGTAATAGGGTGAAATTCCTTATTATGAAAGGAGCTTCGGCTCCGCTGATTGATGAGCCTGCGTCTGATTAGCTAGTTGGTGAGATAAAAGCCCACCAAGGCGAGGATCAGTAGCCGACCTGAGAGGGTGAACGGCCACAATGGAACTGAGAACGGTCCATACTCCTACGGGAGGCAGCAGTAGGGAGTTTTCGACAATGGGGGAAACCCTGATCGAGCAACGCCGCGTGAATGATGAAGGTCTTCGGATTGTAAAATTCTGTTACAGGGGATAAATGATTGGTGTAGGTAATGACACCAGTTTGATAGTACCTTGCCAGAAAGCAACGACTAACTACGTGCCAGCAGTCGCGGTAATACGTAGGTTGCAAGCGTTATCCGGAATTATTGGGCGTAAAGAGTGAGCAGGCGGTTTATTAAGTTTAAAGTCAAATGGATAGGCTTAACCTATTCTCGCTTTAAAAACTGATAGACTAGAGTATGTGAGAGGTTGGTAGAACTCCATGTGTAGCGGTGAAATGCGTAGATATATGGAAGAATACCGGTGGCGAAGGCGGCCAACCAGCACAATACTGACGCTTAGTCACGAAAGCGTAGGTAGCAAATAGGATTAGATACCCTAGTAGTCTACGCTGTAAACGATGATTACTAAATGTTCCTTATTGGAGCAATGAAGCTAACGCATTAAGTAATCCGCCTGGGAAGTACGATCGCAAGATTGAAACTTAAAGGAATTGACGGGGTCCCGCACAAGCAGTGGAGCATGTGGTTTAATTCGACGCTACGCGAAGAACCTTACCAGGACTTGACATAGAGGTAAAAGTTCTAGAAATAGAATCATAGTTATAGCTCATACAGGTGGTGCATGGTTGTCGTCAGCTCGTGTCGTGAGATGTTGGGTTAAGTCCCGCAACGAGCGCAACCCTTGTCCTTAGTTACTAACATTTAGTTGAGAACTCTAAGGAGACTGCCGATGTTAAATCGGAGGAAGGTGGGGATGACGTCAAATCATCATGCCCTTTATGTCCTGGGCGACACACGTGCTACAATGACCATTACAAAGAGTTGCAAAACCGCGAGGTTAAGCAAATCTCATAAAGATGGCCTCAGTTCGGATCGAAGTCTGCAACTCGACTTCGTGAAGCTGGAATTGCTAGTAATCGCAGATCAGACATGCTGCGGTGAATACGTTCTCGGGGCTTGTACACACTGCCCGTCAAACCATGAGAGTTGGTAATACTTGAAGCCGTTATCCTAACCGTAAGGAGGGAGACGTCTAAGGTAGGACTAATGATTGGGGTTAAGTCGTAACAAGGTATCCCTACGGGAACGTGGGGATGGATCACCTCCTTTCTATGGAGAATTGGAACTGACTTAAATAAGTCGGTGTGTTAAATTTTAAAAAACCTATTTCTAGGTATTTTATTCAAAAAGTTGGCGTAATCAATTGTAAACTCATCTATATAGTTTTGAGAGAATAGGATTTTCTCAAAAATTGTTCTTTGAAAACTAGATATTTTAAAACATGTTCTTTCTGTTAAATTGCGTAAGATTTAATCTGAGTTATCAAATTAAATTTTCATTGCAAGTTAACAAAATTATTTTGTTAAGACAAACATAAAAACCAAAAATTTTACGAAGTTAAGTTAATTAGGGCGTACAGTGGATGCCTTGGCACTAGTAGACGATGAAGGACGCGACTACCTGCGAAAAGCGATGGGGAGCTGGTGTGAGCTTTGATCCGTCGATATCCGAATGGGGAAACCCAATATTCATAAGAATATTATCGATCTTTGATTTATCAAAGACGAGGAGACACCTAGGGAATTGAAACATCTTAGTACCTAGAGGAAAAGAAAGATTTAATCGATTCCGTCAGTAGCGGCGAGCGAAAGCGGAGGAGCCTAAACTATAATTTATTATAGAGTTCGGACCACAATGTGGGATGTGTTATACAACAGTAGAAAGGCCTGGGAAGGCCTACCAAAGATGGTGATAGTCCAGTATATAAACTTGTATAACCCCCTAGTGAGTTCCAAAGTACAACGGGGCACGTGTAATCCTGTTGGAATACGTGGAGACCACTCCATAAGGCTAAATACTAACTAGTGACCGATAGTGAACAAGTACTGTGAAGGAAAGGTGAAAAGAACCCCGGGAGGGGAGTGAAAAGAATCTGAATCTGTATGCTTACAAAAAGTTAGAGCCCGTTAAAGGGTGATAACGTGCCTATTGAAGAATGAGCCGGCGAGTTTTATTATCATGCGAGGTTAACCTGATGAAGGGGAGCCGTAGCGAAAGCGAGTCCGAATAGGGCGAAAATAAGTATGATGATATAGACCCGAAACCCGACGATCTATCCATGATCAGGATGAAGGTGGGGTAAAACCTACTGGAGGTCCGAACCGACGTTCGTTGAAACGCCCGCGGATGAATTGTGGATAGGGGAGAAATTCCAATCGAGTTGGGAGATAGCTGGTTCTCCTCGAAATAGCTTTAGGGCTAGCGTTTGTTAATATAATTTGTGGAGGTAGAGCACTGAATGATCGCGGGACGCACCTAGCGTTACCAATTTCAATCAAACTCCGAATTCCATAAATCTTAAACAAGCAGTCAGAGTGTGGGGGATAAGCTCCATGCTCAAAAGGGAAACAGCCCAGACCATCAATTAAGGTCCCTAAATATACGCTAAGTGTTAAAGGATGTGAAGATGCATAAACAACTAGGATGTTGGCCCAGAAGCCGTCATCATTTAAAGAGTGCGTAACAGCTCACTAGTCGAGTGCCTTCGCGCCGAAGATTTACCGGGGCTAAGCGTATTACCGAAGTTATGGATTTTAGAATTTATTCTAAAGTGGTAGAGGAGCGTTCTTATTGGGGTGAAGCCATACTGTAAAGAGTGGTGGACCGATAAGAAGTGAGTATGCCGGTGTGAGTAACGATTGCATGTGAGAATCATGCACACTAATAGACTAAGGTTTCCAGGGGAAGGGTCGTCCTCCCTGGGTTAGTCGGGTCCTAAGATGAGGCCGAGAGGCGTAATCGATGGATAGCAGGTTGATATTCCTGCACACATATATATTCGATGTAATGACAGAAGTGGCTAATTGTACCGGTTATGGATTCCGGATCAAGCTAAGTACCTGCTGAGGTAGCAAATCTCTTCAGCGTAAGGGGAATGAGTGATGAGGAGCGAACGGTTCGCCTAGTAGCGAAGTCAATGATGCCAATTCTCGAGAAAAGTTGCTAGTTTAATTATATATGTCCCGTACCAAGAACGGACACACGTGGTCAAGGAGAATATCCTAAGGTGAGCGAGTTTAACTGTTGTTAAGGAACTCTGCAAAATTACTTCGTAAGTTCGCAAGAAGAAGTGCCATCGTGAGATGGTCGCAGTGAAGAGGCCCAAGTAACTGTTTATCAAAAACACAGCTTTATGCTAAGCCGCAAGGCGATGTATATGAGGTGATGCCTGCCCAGTGCTGGAAGGTTAAAAGGATGAGTTAGCGCAAGCGAAGCTTTGAATTGAAGCCCTAGTGAACGGCGGCCGTAACTATAACGGTCCTAAGGTAGCGAAATTCCTTGTCAGGCAAGTTCTGACGCGCATGAATGGTATAATAATTTGGGCGCTGTCTCGACAGCAGACTCGGTGAAATCTTAATACCTGTGAAGATGCAGGTTACCCGCAACTAGACGGAAAGACCCCATGGAGCTTTACTGTAACTTAATATTGAGTGCTTGAGTTTCATATGTAGCATAGGTTGGAGACTTTGATGTCGGGGCGCTAGCTTCGACGGAGTCGTCAGTGAAATACAACTTTTGAGACTCAATCATTCTAACTTGTTGGTTTACAACCAAAAGGACAGTGTTAGGCGGGCAGTTTGACTGGGGCGGTCGCCTCCCAAAGAATAACGGAGGCGCCCCAAGGTACCCTCAATACGGTTGGAAATCGTATATCGAGTGCAATGGCATAAGGGTGCTTGACAGCGAGACGTACATGTCGAGCTGGGACGAAAGTCGGGCATAATGATCTGGTGTCTTTGTGTGGAAGAGACATCACTTAACGGATAAAAGCTACCCTGGGGATAACAGGCTGATCGCTTCCAAGAGTTCACATCGACGAGGCGGTTTGGCACCTCGATGTCGGCTCATCACATCCTGGAGGGGAAGTACCTTCCAAGGGTTTGGCCGTTCGCCAATTAAAGTGGTACGCGAGCTGGGTTCAAAACGTCGTGAGACAGTTTGGTCCCTATCTGTTGTGGGCGAAAGAAGTTTGAATGGACT
>JBAYXD010000034.1:0-12286 GCA_041673725.1 Bacilli bacterium
ATTATTATTCGCATTGGTTTATAAATTAATAGCATAACAAGAATAACAATCGCATCTTTTATAAAGTTAAATGGAAGCAAAAATTCATAAGCTATTTTAAAATCTGTGATCGAATTTATGGAATTATCAAAAACTTTAAACATATTAACAATAGTTTGAGTTCCATAAATATTAGCATATAAAGGGTAAATTGTATAAAGACCAACTATACAAGAAAAGATTAAATTAGAAGCGAGTCCTACTGAAATACAAATAATTACCCCACTAAAGGTTCTTTTATGGTTATAAATCAAACAAGCAGGAATGCAAAGGGCGCAACCATATATAAAATCAGCTAAAACACCAACACCCATAGTCTCAGGAATATCGGTTATTAATTTAAAGATACTTTTAATCACAATCAAAGCTACTGCAGTAGGCGTTCCATAAGCAAACCCAGCTAATAATACTGGGATTTCATCTAAATGAATCTTTAAAAAACCTGGCGTAAATGGCAAACCAAATTGTAAACCAGGAACCATATATAGAATAATTGATAATGAACCAAATATTGAAACACGAGCAATTAATTTTAAAATCTTTCTTCTTCTATCGTTCATAACTAAAACCTAATCTTTCCTCTTTTAACATATTTTTCAATTCGTTTTAATGCCTCATCCTTTTTTGCTTTAGAATCAAAGCTTAAAGTAATTTTATTTTTTGTAACAATAATATTACTATTTATTTCCGAATTGTTATTAATAGAATGCACAAGTTGTTCGGTTTCTCTAACGCTAAGATGCTTATCTAATATTTCGTTCACAACATAATTAATTTCTTCATTATTAAGACGTGAAAAAGCCTTTGCATGTCCATAACTTATTTTGTTTTTTGCAATTAAAGAAAACACTTTTGAATCAAGTTCAGATAAGCGAATAATATTTGATACTTGAGATGGGGATTGTTTAAAAAGATTGCATAAATCCTTGTTTTTATAATTAAAATCTTTTTTGAGATAATAACAAATACAAGCTTCTTCAACTACCTGGGTCCCTTTTAATCCTCGTAAGAAAGATGCAGTAACAAGTAAAGCTTCTTCATCGCTAAATGTTTTTACAAGACAATCAATTGTTTCTAAATTTAATTCTTTTGCTGCATATAAAAAATGTCTACCAACAACAATTTCATAGGAATTTCCAACCATTCTCACAACAAGTGGTTGATAAATAGATGATTTTAATCCTTCTTTATACTCTTCTAATTCTTCAGGAGTAAAAGAAATCTTTTTAAGATATTTTGAATCATTAATAATTTTAGGACTAATCTTATGAATGGATTCTTGATTAAACCCAGACTCTAAGTTTTTAAAAGCATCACTACGACTATATCTTTTAAGTAAAGTTTTTAAATTAGACTTTATAATCCTTTGTTTAGTCTCTTTCATGATCAATAACCTCTCTAGTTAATTGAAGATACGCTAAACTTCCAGCGCTAGTTGGACGATATAGAATTGCAGGCATGCCACGTGCACTTGCTTCGCTTAAAGAAATATTACGAGGAATCATTACGTTAAATGTTGTTTCTCTAAACAAGTTGCGTACTTGACTTACGACTTCTTTACCAATATTTGCATGAGGTTCATACATTGTTAATAAGAAACCTTCAATAATTAAACCTTTATTATAGGCACTTTGAACATTAGTAATAGTTGCTAAGATTTGCGCTAAACCTTCCATTGCGAAATACTCACATTGGACAGGAACTAATACGCTTGTTGCAGCTGTTAAAGCGTTTAAACATAAGATGCCAAGTGAAGGTGGGCAATCAATGATTATATAATCATATTTTTTAGTTATAGTAGAAATCATATTCTTCAAAACAAAGAATGGTTGCAAACTTTTTTGATTAATTTCGTTTTCTAAATTTGATAATTTTAGATTTGCAGGAATCAAATCCAGATTCTTCATCATTGTTTTTCGAATAATTTTATTTACATCAACATCCAAAATTAAGGCATCAAAAACATTCTTATTAATAAGAGTAATATCAACTCCAAGTCCTCTACTTGAATTACCTTGTGGATCAAGATCAATAAGCAAAGCCTTGCGGTCCATAGAAGCTAAACCAGCAGATAAATTGATTGCGGTTGTTGTTTTGCCAACACCACCTTTTTGGTTTGCTATAGCTATAATTTTTTGCATCATAATGGTTTCTTTTTAATCTGAGAAAAATTTCGTGGAAACTTTCTTGGAGTATTTTTATCCTTCTTAATTATTATATTAAATCTTTCTTCTTTTGTAATAGGCAATTTTCTCATTTGCACAAATGCGACATGGCAATTCAATGATTTTAGAGCTGATTTTGACATATCAATTTCATCCTGATATTTCAAACCCTTATAAGAAATAAAAGAACCGCCATTCTTCAAATATGGGGTACAAATTTCAAGCAAAATTGGTAAACTACTAACTGCTCGAGAAACAACAATATCATACTTCTCTCTTTCGTTTTCGGTTATGTCTTCTGCTCTTTTACAAATTACCTTAACATTTTCCAAATGAAGCTTATTGATTACGTCACTTAAAAAATTACATCTTTTTTGCATTGGTTCAAGAAGAGTAAATTTTGTGTTGCCATATAAAATAGCAAGTGGGATTCCCGGAAAACCAGCCCCACTTCCTATATCTAATACACTCTTATTATTAAAATTTACACATTCAGTAGGTAATAAAGAATCGTAAAAATGCTTTTCAATAAACTCTTTTTCATCAGTAATAGCAGTTAAATTCATCTTTTCATTCTCGCTTAAAACAAGATTTTTATAATCTTCTAATTTTGCGTTAATTTCAGGTGAATAATTGCTAAATTTCATTTTTATAATTTCTTATCTCGCTTTAAATATAATATTAAAACAGCAATATCGCTAGGATTTACTCCACTAATTCTACTTGCTTGACCAATAGTTTTAGGTTGAACAGCAGCAAGTTTTTGTCTAGCTTCGAGAGCTAAACCATCCATATGTTTATAGTCAATATCGCTACTAAGTTTTACTTCTTCAAGTTTTCTTAATTTATTAGCTTCTCTTCTTTGCTCGTTAATATAGCCTTCATATTTAATACTAACTTCAAGTTCTTCTTCACCACTTGGAGTTAATTCTAAATTACTTGGTATATCAAGATAATCTTTTAAACGATGATAGTTTACGTTGTTTCTTTTTAAAATTTCAGTAGCACTAATACCATTATCTAAACGTGTATAACCAAGTTCAACTAAGTAATCATTTACTTTGCTATTGGTTCCAAAATGTTTTTCTTTAAGAAGTTTTTTAATCGCTTCAATCTTCTCTTTCTTATCTAAGAATTTGGAGTATCTTTCTTCGTTAATGAGACCATATTTGTGGCCATATTCTGTTAGTCGCATATCTGCATTATCACTTCTAAGTAGTAAACGATATTCGGCTCTTGATGATAATAATCTATAAGGTTCTTTTGTGCCTTTAGTGATTAAATCATCAATCATAACACCAATATATGCCTCGTCTCTTTTAAGAACAAAAGGCTCAATTCCTTTAAGCCAATTACCAGCATTAATTCCAGCCATAATTCCTAAACCAGCTGCTTCTTCATACCCACTAGTTCCACAAATTTGACCAGCAATAAATAAACCTGGCCATTTTTTGACCATTAAAGAACTATCAAATTGAGTAGGATCAAGAGCATCATACTCAATTGCGTAAGCATATTTAAGAATTTTTGCGTTTTCTAATCCTGGTAAACTATGTACCATTAAGTCTTGAATATTTTCAGGCATACTAGTTGAGAAACCTTGCAAATAAATACTATTAGTATCGTAACTTTCTGGTTCCAAAAATAATTGATGTCTTGGTTTATCACTAAATCTAACAATTTTATCTTCAATCGAAGGACAATAACGTGGACCAACTCCATGTACCATTCCACCATACATTGCTGAATCAAGTAAATGATCTCTAATGATTTGGTGAGTTTCAGGTTGAGTATAAATTAACCAACAAGGAATTTGATCTTTAATTGGAATAAATTTTGTAGTTTCATAACTTAACCCTTGGTCTTCAACGTTTCCTAATTGGATTTCAGCTTTTGTAAAATCAATTGATTCCTTCGCAATTCTTTGTGGAGTACCAGTTTTTAATCTTATTAAAGTTATATCCATTTTACGTAATGAATCACTTAAACCAATCGAAGGTTGTTCTCCATCTGGACCACCCATAAACTTTGTGTGACCACGTAAAATATCGCTATCCATATAAGTTCCGGTGGCTAAAATAACCGCTTTACTATATATTTTTTCATCTTTTACAACAACGCCACCAATCTTATTATTTTCATGAATAACATCAGTAACCATGCCTTCTAAAATATCTAGATTTTTGACTGATTTAAGATGTTCTTGTAAATAATGAGGATATCTTTTTTTATCCGCTTGAGCACGTAAACATTGAACTCCAGGGCCTTTTGCGGTATTTAACATCTTCATTTGTAAATACTCATGGTCTGCAGCAATACCCATATAACCACCTAAAGAATCAATTTCACGAACGATAATTCCTTTGGCGCTTCCACCAATTGATGGATTGCATGGTAAATTTCCAGCCATTTTAAAATTTAAGCAAATTAAAAGAGTTGAAAAACCTCGATTAGCACAAGCTAAGCAAGCTTCTATTCCAGCATGTCCACCACCAACAACAATTACATCATAATTTTCTTTCATATTTCTAGCCAACGCTTCCATCCATATCCATCTTAATTAATTGATTTAATTCAACAGCATATTCCATAGGTAACTCTTTTGAAAATGGTTCAATAAATCCCATAATAATCATTTGAGTTGCATCTTTTTTACTAATTCCACGACTCATCAAATAAAATAATTTATCTTCATCAATTTTACTTACTGTCGCTTCATGTTCTAGGTAAGAAGAATTGTTTAAACATTCGTTTGTAGGAATTGTATCTGATTTTGAAATGCTATCAAGAATCAAAGTATCACATTGCACGTGTGCTTTTGAGTTGATTGCATCAGGTTTAATTCTACATGTACCTCGATAATTACTAACTCCACCATTTCTAACTATAGACTTAGAAATAATTTCACTTGTTGTGTTTTTTGCTTCATGTATCATACGTGCTCCTGCATCTTGATACTGTCCTTTTCCTGCAACTGCGATAGAAATACATAATCCCTTACTTCCTTCGCCTTTTAAAACACAAGCAGGATATTTCATATTTACTTGTGAACCAATGTTTCCATCAATCCATTCCATAGTTGCGTTTTCGAAACAAACCGCTCTTTTTGTGACAAGATTAACAATGTTATTCGACCAATTTTGAATGGTAGAATAACGACATTTCCCACCTTTTAAAACAACAATTTCGACAACAGCTGCATGTAAGCTATCTTTAGAATATATAGGAGCTGTACATCCTTCTACATAGTGCACATCTGCACCTTCATCAACAATAATTAAGGTTCTTTCAAATTGACCTGTCTTTTCATTATTAATTCTAAAGTAGGATTGTAGTGGTTTATCAAGTTTGACATTCTTTGGAACATAGATAAAACTACCTCCGCTCCAAACCGCACCATTTAATGCTGTAAATTTATTATCAGCAACAGGAACTACAGTTCCAAAATACTTTTTAAATAAATCTGGATATTTCTTTAATGCCATATCGGTTGAAAGGAAAACAACGCCTTTATCTTCAACTTCTTTAAGCATATTATGATAAATCATTTCTGATTCATATTGAGTTGCCGCTCCAGCAAGATACTTTCTTTCGGCTTCAGGAATTCCTAATTTATTAAAAGTATTTTTAATAGTTTCAGGAACTTTATCCCAACTATTTTCTTCAGCACCATAACGCGTAAAATAAGTGTAACTATCGAAATCAAGATTACTTAAATCTGGACCAAAACTTGGCATAGGCATTTTAACAAATTTGTGATATGCATCAAGTCTAAATTGTAGCATCCAATCAGGCTCATTCTTCATTTTTGAAATTAAACGAACCTTATCTTCATTTAAACCTAAACCACTATTAAAAATTGAGGTATCTTTATCCTTAAATCCATATTTATATTCTTCATTTAAATTGATATCACTTTTCTTCATCGTGGCAATCTTCCTTCATAATTTTCTCAAGTCCATTCCAACCAATAGTTGCGCATTTAATTCTTGCAGCTTGTTTAGAAGTGTTAATAAAAACTAATGCTTCTCCTAAAACTTCACTATCGTAAGGTTTTTCATAAATCATATTTGTGTATTGAGTAAAAATATTTTCAGCTTCTTTAAGTGTTTTTCCAATAACTAAATCACACATAATATCAGTAGAAGCAGTTGATATTGTACAAGCAACACCATCAAACATTGCATCAACAATTTTATCTTTAACAACCTTTATATAAACGGTTATGTCATCTATGCAACTAGTAGAATCCATACGAACTTGAAAATATTCGCTTGGGTTTTCTGGCTTCTTTTTGTGAAGAGGAGTTGAATAATGATCCATGATGATTTCTCTCATCATTTCAGGACTAAAAGTAAGCATCTAAGATATTTCCCCCTGTCTTTAAAGCATCGACTAATTGGTCGATATCTGCTTTATTGTTATAAAAATAAAGCGAGATACGAACCGTACCAACGGTCTTTAAAAAATCCAGTAAGAGTTTTGCACAATGTTGACCACTTCTTACGCAAATTCCTTTGCTATTTAAGTAAGTCGCTTCATCTTGTGGAAAGACTCCCTTAACATTAATTGTAATGATTCCAGTTTCGGCTTCTTTATTGTAAATAATCACGTTATCAAGTTCTTCAAGCTTAGAAATGGCATATTTTCTTAATTCAGTTTCATATTCTTCAACATTATCCATACCAATTTTTGATAGATAATCAACTGCTGCACCAAGTCCATAAATACCTGCAAGATTTTGGGTTCCAGCTTCAAATTTTGCTGGTGGTTCAAGAAGAGCAACATTGCCACAAAGATCAAATCTAGCGTTATCGCCTCCACCGACCATTAAAGCGTTCATTTCACATAATAAATTGAACTTCCCATACATCACTCCAGTCCCAGTTGGACCACACATCTTATGTCCACTAAAAATAATAAAATCGCAATCTAAATCTTTAACATCAACCTTCATATGAGGAACTGATTGTGCTCCATCAACAACTAAAATAGTGCCGTTATCATGGCATATTTTAGCAATCGCTTTGATATCAATCTTATATCCTAAAACGTTAGTAACTTGAGCTACCGAAACAATTTTAGTGTGTTTATTTATGACTTTTTTAAGAGCATCAGGAGTTAATCTTCCTTCTTTACTTAAAGGGATGTAATTTATTGAACATTTTGTTAACTCTTTTACCTTAAACCAAGGTAAAACATTACTAGCATGTTCGGCTTCAGTTAGAAGAATTTCGTCTCCTTCTTTTAAGAATTTAAATCCATAACCAAACGCGATTAAATTAAGCGACATTGATGCGCCAGATGTAAAAACAATTTCTTCCTTTTTAGCATTAATAAATTTAGCAACTTTTTCACGAACACTATCAACCATTGTATCGACGGAATATGCTAAATCATAATCACCACGATGAGCATTTGCAGTTTCTTTTTCATAATATAAATCACAAGCATCAATTACGCTTTGTGGTTTAAAACTTGTTGCTGCATTATCAAGGTAACAAAAACGATGTCCTTGCATGTTTTCGTTATTCTTAAACATTGGGAAGTCTTTTCTTATTTCTTCAACATTTAACATATTAAAAATTCTCCTTTATATATGATTGAATCAATTCTTTTCCCTTTTCATCAAAATATTCTTCGATTGGAATAAGATATCCAAGAGTAATTAATTTTCTCGCATCTTGTTCATTTAATCCTCTACTCTTTAAATAGAAAATATGGTCTTCATTCAATGACCCAATTGCGCAAGCATGGTTTGCAACAATATCATCACAATCAATCCTTAAAGTTGGGCTTGCTTTTGCTTTACTATCTTTATCAAAAAGAATGACTTTTACTTTTTGATTTGCAATAGATTTTATACTATCTTTTTCTATATGACTGATACCTTTAGCATCAATTTCACCATTTTTTAAAGCCACACCATAGCCTTCAAATAAACTATTTGTGCCTTCGCCTAATTGATCAAAACCAACGTTATATTTTTTAAGAACATTTGCGTTTGCAACTGACGAAAATCTAAACTTTCCAGTTGAATTTTTACCTAATAAAATTACATTAGAATTTAACTTACAATTTACGTTTGATAAATCAGCAAAATAAATTCTAATTGAACCATTTTCTTTTACTTCACCAAGAATATCAAAGGAGTTTTCTTCTTTATTATTTACTATATGTAATTTAAGATTTGAATTCTCGTTTACAAAGAAAGTTAAATGATTTTCTTTAGAGATTTTATCTAAATATAAATCAATATCTACATTTGGAAGAATAACAAAACTAACATTATTAGAAACGTTTTCTAATGATGCTCTAATTGTATCGGATTTCTCAAAAACCCACTCAAATCCCGCTTGGATTAATGAATTACTACTTAGTTCCATTCTTAGATAATTCCTTTGTCGCACAAACGCCAATCGATACTTTATTCATTTCTTTGGTGTCTTTTTCTACTTCAATTCCAAGTTCAGATTTAATCCATTCATAACCTTCTTGATCAATACGTTTGAAGATTTCTGGACCACCTTCAACAGCAATTTTTCCATTAATCATAACTGCAGTTCTATTTGGTTTTATTAAATCAAATAAACGTGCATAGTGAGATATAACAATAAAAGAAGAACCCTTCTCTTTTTGTTTATTAATTACATCACTTACAACATTAATTGCATCAACATCAAGTCCACTATCAATTTCATCAAGCATAACAAATTTAGGATTTAATAAAACCATTTGAAGAATTTCGTTTCTCTTCTTTTCGCCACCACTAAATCCATCATTTAAACTTCGATTTACCATCTCCATTGGAATCTTAACTTCTTTTGAAGCGGTTTCTAATGACTTATAAAAATTATATAAAGAAACGTGCTCTTTGTTTCTTACATTTATCATTGATTTATAAAAATCTGCACTAATTACTCCAGGAATTTCGTATGGATTTTGGAACCCTAAAAATAAGCCGGCTTTACTTCTTTCGTCAACACTCATTTTAAGAACGTCTTTTCCATCAAAAGTAATTGAACCTTTTGTAACTTCATAATGGGGATTTCCCATAATTGCTGCTAATAATGTAGACTTTCCATGGCCATTTGGCCCTAATAAAGCGAGAAAATCACCTTTTTTTATTGTTAAATTAACACCTTTTAGAATTTCTTTATTACCTGCGTTAACATGTAAATCTTTTATAACCAATTCGTTCATACGTTTCCTGCCTTTAAATCTTTGTTATTGTATATCAATTCGGTTCTAATGACAAATAAAACGATAATTAATATTTATACTTTAGTATAAGATAGCATTTAATTAAGGATTTTTAGTTGTGTTTAAGTCCTATTAAGTATAAAATGTAAATTGCTATTTTTATAATAGATTTTATTTATATATGGAGGTTTATACTCATGAAGAAAAGCAAAAGGATTTTGGTACTTGCAGCTACAACTGTAGGTTTGCTTTCTTTAGCTGGTTGTAATGAAGTTAATGCGAACGGTAACGTCTTAGTCTCATTTAAAGACGCTAATGGTACGCAAACAAACTATACCGCTGATGAATTATTCGAAAAATATACTGGATCTAACCAAGACAGTACTGAGAATTACTACAACGCGATTTACAATGTTATGGTTAGAGAATGGTTTACACTTGCCGACAACAAAAACGTTAAAGCAGAATGCGATAAGCAAGCAACGATTGACTTAAACAGTTATAAGTCAAAGGCTTCAACTTCCGCTACTGACAATGGAACGTCTTACGATACTGAATGGGAAAAGATTTTAGATTCAGAATTAAGTGATATCGCTGCTTCAAAACGAAGTGAAGAAGAATTATTGCTTAAATTACAACTTACCCAATACAAGACAAAACTTGAAGATACTTATTATGATTCATTCAAAACTTGGAAGAAAGATTCTACTACAGATGCTTCCGATGAACAAACTAATAACTTATTCTGGGGCGATAGTGGTTATCTTACACAAAGACTTCCATATCACGTTAAACATATTTTAATTAATGTTGATGCTTCAAGTGGTGCCTATTATAATGGACAAATTTCAAGCACAAATGTTCAAAACTTATATTTAGCAGTTAGTGAACTTGCTAAAGGTACAAATTTTGGTCAAATCGCCGAAGATTTAAGTGATGATACTGGTTCAAAGACCGCTTTCGGTGATCTTGGAATTATGGATACATCAACTTCTTACGTTAATGAATTTAAATTAGGTATTTATGCTTATGATACTTATTTCAATACTAATGAAGAAGTTAATAAATCACTTGCTACTACAAGTAATCCTTTCTCAATCCCATCAACTGATGAGAATTATTTAAAGTCCTTAGGAATTGCTTCAATTCCATATGGTGCTTTAACTAAGATGGAAGAATTAAAAGATGTTACTGTTGATAGTTCAAATAAAGTCGTCAATGATGGCGATGCTACTTACTATCCACGTAATGTTTTGTTTAACAAATATTTCAATAATCACAATCTAGCTTTCATTACTCCTGATGATTTATCTGGAAGCAATCCAACTAAGGAAGATGAAGGTGATTTACTTAACGAACATTACACCGATTTAGATAGTAATGGAAAATGGACTAACGGAAACACTAATAGCGAATATGCTAGCATGGATGGTTTCCAAGACGTTAAGATTAAAAATTATGATGATGAAGGCAATTATACTGGGACCACTGTTCGTAAGATTCTTTGCGATAATGATGGAAATCCTATTATTGTTGTTCGTGCTGGAACTTCTAGTTATCAAGGAATTCACTTCATTGTTGTCAACCGAAGTGCTCTTGAAGAAAATAAGACAGTCACTAATAATGGCGAAACATATAATGTTCCATTAAATGAATATTATGCAAATGAAAACCCATTAACTAATGCAAGTACTAGTGGAAAGAATCCAGACTTCCCAACCACTGCTAGTGGTAATCAAAAATTAACATATATGAACACCTATTCGATGACCTATGATGCTTATGCTGAACGTGCAAATAATGTTAAGACCAAGGTTAAAGGATTTGATAGCAACTATCAAATGAGAATTTATACTTGGCTTGAAGATAAACTCAATGTTACTTTCAATACAATTAGTGGTGTTAATATCGGTGATAGAATTAGTAGTTATATTAGTGAAAAACGAAATTCAACCGAAAACAGTTTACGTACCACCAATATTGAAACTTGGGATAGTTTTGTTGAACAACTTGAAGTTCAACAATCACAAAGAAAAACAAAGTTGATTCCTGAAACCTGTGCTTTGCACTTTAAAGAAGGCTTCAAGAACAACAGTGATAGTACCGTTGTGGAGGCTTGTTACTATGAAAAATAAAAAGATTATTACACTTCTTGCTTTTGCAAGTGCTTTATTACTTACATCATGCTCTGATGATACCATCTACTCTCGACCAACCGATAGCGTTAAAGATCAAACTTTAATTAACAATAGTACCGTTGAACATAATACTGTTGAATGGCTCTATGATACTTTACATGATTCAACTAATTCTAGCGAAAAAGTCCAAACTGCAATTTTTACAGTTTTAGAAGAAGGAATTTTCGGTTCATATAGCGTTGATGCAAGTGGAAATGTTGTTATTAAAGGTTATGATGATGCTAGCGATGCTGACAAATTAACATTTGTTAAATCGCATAAAGCTTATTGGGATCAAAGTGCTGCTAGTGGCAGTAACAAATATAGTTACGTTGAACCTACAAGTTTAACCGATACTATTAAAGCTCGTTTAAATCTCTTCAAGACGATGGTTAAAAAGGAGATTGTTGGTACTTTATTTGATAAAGCCAATGTTGATTCAAATAAATATAGAAATTATTTCTATGAAGTTAAATTTGCTCGTAGTTTATCAAGTGAATTATATAAGATTACTGGAATCAGTGATATTTATAGTTCCAAGTACGATGATGAAAATAACTCAACATTTACTAATAAGGTTTTACTTGATAATTCAGTAACTAAAGAAGATATTACTTCAATTATTTCAACAAATAACACCTTTGAGAAACCTGTTTTACATCTTTCGCTTTATACTGATTACATTAATACCAACATTATTCC
>JBAYXD010000035.1:0-12182 GCA_041673725.1 Bacilli bacterium
TTAAACTTATTTCATCTTCATCATGAATATAGATTTTAATAATTTCTAAAGCGTCTTCATAATGTTTCGTAAATTCTTTTTTAATCTCGCCTTCAAAAGAATTTAAACCTTTAAAAGCTACTAAATCTTTAAGGACATCTTCTTTATTATCCTTAATAACTGTCGCCACCATAAATCTAGCTAAATAATCAAAAGCTGTCCCTACTACGCTAGGAAAACTCCTATCTTCAAGTAAAAATGGTACTCGCGTTTGGTACTCAATTGAAAAAGGTGTTCTCCCCGAAACTGTATTATAAAGTTTATAGTCTGGTCGACTTAACTTTAAATACGTCACAAAATCTTTACGTCCTTCATATATTTTGTCCATAATAGACCCTCCTAATAGTTGTATCGTAGGGAATTATGAAAAATTATAAATTATTTTTAAAAAAAATAAAAAAACATCGATAGAATCGATGAAATTTTTTGATGGTACCCTGGACGGGATTCGAACCCGTGCGTGTATCCTTGAGAGGGATATGAGTTAAACCGCTTCTCCACCAGGGCATATGTAAGATTATAAATTAATTGGTCTTAAAATAAAATAGTTAAATAGAAAAAGACTTAACCTACCAACTAAGGTAGGTTAAGCTAAATCTTTAATTGTAAGATTAATTCTTTCTTTAATCTCTTCGTCCGTTAGAATCTTCATTATTGAAAATAAGTTAGGTGTAACTTTTCTACCAGTTAAACTAATACGAATTAATTCGCAAGCATCATTAATATTTCCATTCCATAAGCTTGGATTTTCTTTGTAAACTTTATTGTCACCACAGAACTTATATTTACTCGCTATTTCTTTAACTTTATTAAACCAAGCTTGTTCATCACTTTTAACATCGTAATTATCTTTATAATCATTTAAGAAACTAATAATCACATCCTTATTTATATTAGGATTAAATTCTTTTTTATTATCCTTATAAATCTTAAGATATTCTTCATCACTAAAGAATTTAATAAGTGGATAGATTTCACTATATTTAGCATAATCTTTTCTTGGATTTTTCTTTTCTCGTTCAATATTCATTATTTCCATAAATCGAGCTTTATCTTTATTTATAAAGTTATAGAATTCTGGTGAATATTCTTTGCTCCAAGCTAAAGCTTTTTCAGTTATTTCAACCTTTGTCATCTTACCTAAGATTTCTTTACTATAGAAATTAAGTTTATCATTATCAAATAATGCTCCATCAAGGGACATCTTCTTTAAACTAAAAGTAAAATTATCTAAATTATAATCATGAGTTCTTACGATATAATCTTCATAATTACTATTAGCAATGGTCATTAAATATACAAGTAAAGCTTGTGGTTCATATCCTTCTTTAAAGAAGTAATCAACACTGGCCTCTGGATCTTTGCGTTTACTTAATTTACGTCTTGTCCCATTATCCATCTTCATAATTACGGGAAGATGAGCGTATTTAGGAACTTTAAAACCAAGCGCTTTAAATAGTTCAATATGAATTGGTAAACTTGGTAACCATTCTTCACCTCTAGTAACTAGATTAGTATGCATAAAATGATCATCGCACGCATGGGCAAAATGATAAGTTGGTAAACCATCACTTTTTAAAATAACGATATCTTGATCATTTTCTGTGAGTTCAAGGTCCCCTCTAATTTCATCATGAACCTTAATTTTATTAAGGTGATTTCCTTTAGATTTAAAACGAATTACGTAAGGTTTCCCTTCTTTAATCATTTTAATCGCTTCAAGTGGATCAAGATCACGATATTTGGCATATTTTCCATAAACCCCAGTAATCTCTTTATTTTTATCTTGTTCTTCTCTTAATTTAGCTAAATCTTCTTCACTCATAAAGCAAGGATAAGCAAGACCTTTAGTAATCATATCTTTTATAACAATCTCATAGATTTCTTTTCGGTTTGATTGTTTATAAGGACCATAAGCACCTTTTTCCGTGTCGCCTAAATAACCTTCATCAGGAACAATATTAAAACGCGCTAATTGATGAATTAAAAGTTCACCACTACCCGCTACTTCTCGCTTGGTATCGGTATCTTCTAAACGGGTAAAAAATACCCCTTCAGTGTCCCGAGCAATTTTACTTGCAACAAGGGAAGTAAATAAACTTCCCGTATGTAAAAAGCCAGTTGGTGATGGCGCAAAACGCGTCACTTTGGCGCCCTCTTTTAGTTTACGTTCTGGGTAAAGGGTTTCTAAGTCTTCTAACGTTTTTTTGATGTTAGGGAAAATAATATTGGCAAGCTGATATTCGTTCATACAAATCTCCTTGAAATTTTAAGTCTCATCATATAGAATAATTAAGCACGCAGGTGTGATTCAATGGTAGAATATCAGCTTGCCAAGTTGAGTACGCGGGTTCGATTCCCGTCACCTGCTCCAGATAAACGTGACTGAGTGAGTCTAACGACTTGCTCTTTTTTTATGGGACTAGGCATCGAACCGTCGTACAGAAACTTGGAATAACCAATTTCAATTATTGAATACCAAATCTTAATTATTTGTCGTTTTTCTTTTCATCCTCTTTAGACTCATCTTTTTTTGTCTCTTCATCTTTCTTGTGTGCAGCCTTATTTAGCTCATCCTGACGCTTAATGGCGTTTAAATAGCTAACGTAGGTATTCACTTGAGCTTTTTGCTCAGCACTATAAGAATCAAAATTTTGCTTAAGAAGCGCAACTTGTTCTTCAAGCATCTTACGCATTCTTGATATAAAGTAAGTTCCATATCTTTCACCCATCTCATCATATAAATTAAAAAGTATTGGTAAGAATGGAAGAATAAATAAAACACTTACAACAATTGAAGTTAAAGCAATTAAAATAAAAGAACTACTCTTAGTATTTAAAAAATAAATTAAGAAATAAGTTGCACTATAAGTAACTAAAATTATCACTGTATAAATCCAACTTACACTATAGTAATGTTTATAAAAATCTTTTTGATGATCTTTAATTGTTCCTTTAAAAATCATATGGTAAACACGTTTGCTAGTTCCTCCAGCAAAGGCAAGTAAATAATACTTAAAGATATTGACACCAATCTTATGCATGAAATAATAAAATCCAAGTAAAGTTGATAAGAATTCCACTACTAAATTAATTGGATTAATTAGACTTGCATTTGAATTAATTAAATCATTAAAACCCGCGGTATCGGAGTTTTGGGCAAACGCCATCATCTCATTAAGTAAATTTGTGTAACTACTATTAAAGGAATAAAGTAATCCCCAAGTAATAAAAGTAAAAGCAATAAAACTAATAAAATAAACCAGCAATGAATAAATTAAGTTTGATGGAATATAGAGTAAAGAATTTAAGCCTTTACGACTACCAATTCCATATCCTCTAAAAAATTCAGCCATCCCTACTTGATGATCACTATTACTATTTAAGACGATATTTGTCGCAAAATAGCTATATATAAATGGTTGAAGGAGTAAAACAAGACAAACAATAAATATTATGGTTACTAAAAGTTCAAAATAATTAAAAGTATCGCTAGCGATACTATTTAGTATTAAAGCCGCAAAAGCATATAAAACTATGACTACAAAAGAAATAACCGCGCTAAACCTTAAGGTTGTTGGCGCGTTTTTTCTAAACTTAGAATAGACAACAGTTAATTCATTATTCGATTTCATCATTTACAATCTTCCCTTTAAGCTGGGCAATTTCAAGTACGGCTTTTTCAAGTCCTTTTTGCTCAATTGGTGGGACGTCTCTCGCTTCAATAGTTTTAATTAAAGATTTAAGTTGGTTATAAGGGACAATAAAAGATTTTCCACTATTTAAACTTTTTAAATTTTTAACGATGCAATCTTTATTAATTAAAACAATTGAAACAAAATAATCTTTATCGAAATGAGTAATATTAGCAAGTTTTTGAATACGTTTCTCGTTAATATGCATTGGATTTTCAAATTCTTCTTTCACACCTTTTTTACCATAGAAGAACCAAACATTATCATTAGCGTTTCCGCTAATTCCACCTCGATAATACCTGTCTTTTATAACATAGATATATTTATTAGCAAAGATTAAGTGATCAATACTACAAATAACACCATTATGGTCTCGTAATACAAGATTATTAATTAATAAATAATCATTATCGAGAACAATTTGATTTACTTTTTTATAATAAATTTTCTTAAAATGATGGAAGATATAATTTCTTTTAATAAATGGAAAAAGCACAAGAAAAATTAAGAGTAAAACAAGTAATACACATATTACAATAAAAATGATTCTTAATAGTTCTTCCATTGTCATAAAAATATCCTCCTAATTAATCAACAAGGGTTAAAGCAAGTTCAAACATATTTGTTAATTTAGTTTGTCTTTCTTCTTGTGTTAAATCTTTTTCTTTCGTTCCAACAAGTTTATCACTAACAGTTAATATACAAAGCGCATGTTTATGAAGTTGCATAGCATTTAAATATAAAGCATAGGCTTCCATTTCGCAGCCAATAATTCCCATATTGCTCATTTGAATATTTTGATCTGTATCTTCACCATAGAAAACATCACTACTTAAAATTGGCCCCACATGAACTGGAATATTAAGTTTAACAGCGTTGTTATAAGTTTTATAAAGTAGACCAAAATCACAAACTGGTGACATTGTTACGCCTTTAATAGCGTATTGACTACTAAATCCACTATTCGAGCAAGCACTAGTTCCTAAAATAACGTCTCCAATATGGCATTCTTCAGTTAAGGAACCACATGTTCCAATACGAATTATATTTTCGACTCCATAATAAGCAAATAATTCATAGGAATAAATACCAATTGATGGGCAACCCATACCACTAGCCATAACACTAATTTCTTTACCATCTTTATTAAGACCTGTATATCCTAAAATACCTCTAACATCCGTTACTTTTTTCGCATTTTTTAAATAAGTATCCGCAATATACTTCGCTCTTAATGGATCTCCTGGCATCAAAACTGTTTTCGCAAAATGTGCGTTATCTCTAATGTGTGTTGACATATCTATCTCCTTTAAAATTAGTCAAATATTACCTTACCATCTTTTGCTGCTAAAATCATCTTCTTTACTTCATCATCAGTAACTTTTTTACTGAGTGGAGGTAATTCCTCCACCTTAAAGAATTTTACATCATCCGTCTCATAAAGATGTTCTTTAAGCTCGCCATCTAAATCGGCCCTAAAAATAATCGCATATTCTGGAACTGATTTATGTAAAGGTGTTCCCGCAGGAAATACCTTAAATGGTGTACGATTTAAAATTCCAACTAACTTCATATTCTTAATAGTTGCTCCAGCTTCTTGTTCGCATTCATTTTTTGCTGCTTCACTAGGTGCATCATAAAGATCACACCACCCGCCAGGTAAACTATATCTTTCTTCTGGATGTTCTCTAACCATCAAAACTTCACCTTTTTCGTTAAAAACACAAGTTCTTACCGAAACACTTGGAGTTGGGTAGATTTCTCGCGTAAACATATCAGGTTTATTAAATTTAACATGCTCAAAATTTTCAAGTTCATCCATCGCAAGTTTTTCAAGTTGTTCATAATTATCAAGAGCATATAAATCTTTTGAAAAAACTCGACCAACTTTAGCAATTGATAAAACTTTAATTATAAAGTCGTAATATTCTTGAAACTTTTCCTTTTCAAGTTCTTCTTTTCTTTTCTCGTCCATTTTAATCTCCTTCAATTGTCGCATTGTCGGTACTTTCAGTTTCGCTCATGATATTACCAAACGCTTTGTAGAAGTTATCAGGTCCATAACCTTCAAGTTCTCCATTATAAGCAATAGAGATTCTTCCAGTCTCCTCACTAACAACAACCGTAACTGCATCACAAATTTCACTAACACCAATTGCTGCTCTATGTCTGCTACCATATTTTCCAATTAATGGTTTAGTAGTAGGCGTATAGTAAACACTTGCTGCGATAATTTCATCATCTCTAATAACAACGGCTCCATCGTGTAATCTCGTTCCTGGATAGAATATTGTAATTAATAATTCATAAGTAACAGGAGCATTCAAGACAGAACCATTTTTGATAAAATTATCAAGTTTATCTTTTCTTTCAAGGGTCATGATTGCACCAATCTTATGTTTTGAAAGATATAAAACCGCTTCATTAACAGTTTTATAAAGTGCTTCTTTATCAAAAGTTTTAACTTCATCTTTTTCTTTTACGATTGTATTTCTAATCTTCTTAGGAGCAATAAATCTATTAGCCACAAGTGATCTTGTCTCTGCCATATTTGCAACTAGATAAATAATTGAAGTAACTGCTAGAGCAATTGCGGCAATTGATTCAAGATACCTAAATTCAAATAAGCAAGAAACTAAAATAACTGAAGCAAGACCAACTGTTGTATAAAATGGAAACTTTCTTTTTACAAAATAGAGAACAAAGAATACTACAAGGCAAAGAAGTAAGGTTGTTAGAATAAAATCTAATAAACCATTTAAACTAAAATTTCCACTTGCATCTATAAAAATTAAATCCATAATTATTGCTCCACTTTTTTAATAATATCTCGCGCTATATAAACGCCATTTGCACCAGCTTGTGCGAGTCCGCGGGTAATTCCCGCTCCATCACCGCCAATATATAAATTTTTAATCTTGGTTTCAAAATTGTTATTACATTCGATTTTATCGCTATAAAACTTCGCTTCTACTCCATAGAAAAGCGTATGCATATTTGCAATACCAGGAGTAACGTGATCAAGTGCTTTCACCATTTCAATAAGTGATTGAAGCGTTTTATAAGGTAAAATCAAAGATAAATCTCCAGGAACAGCTTCTTTTAAAGTAGGTTTAACAAAACCTTCTTTAATACGTTTTGGAGTTGATCTTCTTCCTTCAAGGATATCACCAAACTTTTGCACAATTACCGTTCCACCGCTAAGTTTATTTGCTAAACTAGCGATTTCACGCGCATATTCGTTAGAATCTTTAAATGGCTCACTAAATTCATGTGAGACAAGTAAAGCAAAGTTTGTATTTTCACTACCTAAACTAGAATCGTTATAAGCATGTCCGTTAACCGTAACAACATTGCCATCATTTTCTAAAACCACATGTCCTGATGGATTACTGCAGAATGTACGAACAGTTGTTCCAACACTAGTGTTATAAACAAATTTTCCTTCATAAAGATATTTGTTAATATCCTTCATGACAATATCATTTGTTTCGACTCTTACGCCAATATCAACACGATTATTCGAAACATTAATCTTATGTTTTTTCATGATAGTTGATAACCATTCAGCACCTGGTCTACCAACCGAAAGAAGAACATATTTAGCATTAATAACTTGTTTTTTATTCGTAATGATGCCAGTTATTTGATTATTCTTATCAACAATTATATCCTCGATTTCAGTCGAAAATTGCATATCAATTTTCGTTTTTAATTCTTCAAAAATAGACTCTAAAACTTTTAAATTTACTTCAGTTCCTAAATGACGAACTTGGCTACGTAAAAGTTTTAAACCAACCGCAATTCCTTTTCTTTCAATCTCTTCAACTTCAGGAGTATAAGGATCAGTGACTTCTTTTGGTGCGCCATGCGCAAGGTTGATACTATCAACATATTTAATCAAATCGAGAACAGTATCGTTATCAAGATAATCAGTTAGCCAACCACCAAATTCACTAGTGATATTAAACTTTCCATCACTATAAGCTCCGCATCCACCAAAACCATTTGTCATTGAACAAGCAGGAAAACATCCGCTCTTGCCGTATATATCTTGTGGACATTGTTTAATTTTGCCTTTTAAAATTGGACAAGAACGATGATAAATATCATATCCTTTGTCAACTAAAAGTATTTTTAAATTCTTATTTAATTTGCTAAGTTCATAACTTGCGAATATTCCGCAAGGACCAGCACCAACTATAATAATATCGTAATTTTTTTCCATAATTAAAGACCCATAAATATTATACATAATTTAAACATTTCTTTAAGGTAAAAAGTTCGATAATTACGATTTTTGTTTAAAAAATAATGCGAAATTTACCAATGTGGCATTTATGCTCTTACTTTAACCTACAAAAAAAGTGGTCTCGCATACATGCGACACCACTTTTTTAAATTATTTTAGAGGTCTAAATATTTAACAAAAATATTTCCATTTTTTGTTGTTACGTGAGCTTTCGCACCAGTGACAATAGGCATGGTTGGAGGTAAATGTCCTAAATCAATATCAACAGCATAAGGTAATTTCATTGGATTAATGATATTTCTTATAGCTCGGTAATGGTCTTCATTAAACATTTTTTCTTTGTAATGCATTGGTCTGCCAAAGATAAAACCTCTAGTATATTTAAACCAACCTGCCATCTTTAATTGGAACAAAGCACGCTCTATATCGATACTATTTAAATCGCAAGATTCTAAGAACCAAATAAAGCCTTCTTCTTTATGACGTTCAAGATATTCTTTAGTTTTATCAAATTTGGTTCCACAAATATTAAGTAAGCAATCGATACATCCACCCATCAAAATCCCGGTTAAATCTAAATCAACATTTTTTGGATTTAGTCTAATTACTTTAGGCTCACTAAAATTGCAAGGTGCTAAAGGTTCTTTAATTGGGTCTACATCAACATTTGGATATCTTTGAAAAACTGGATATCCTTTTGTCTCTTTAATTTTCCCAGTTAATAAATTTAAGGCATCTAAAGAATCGTATTCTAATTTGTAGGCAAATGTTGGAGCACAAACCCCATAAATTGTTTTGATATCACAAATTGTTGTAAGTGTGTAAGTTAAATTTGTGTTATCACTAAATCCCATAAAGAATTTGTGTGGTAATTTTTTAAGTTCATCAAATTTAATAAATGGTAAAATTTCACACATTGTTTCGCCGCCACCAACACTAATAATGCAATCACTATTGCTTTTATAAGCATCCATGAATTCTTTCGCACAGAGGCGAGGTTTGTTGCTTCTAGTGTTTACTTTTTGAATTCTACAATTTGGTCCAACACTAACTTTATAGCCTAAACTTTTTAAGTTTTTAATTGCTGCTCTCAATCTCGTTTTATATGGTTCAGTTGCACAACCAAAACTTGGAGCAACTAAACTAATTTTCCCACCTTTTGGTAAGTAATGTATTTCACTCATACGCTAAAAATCTCCTAAATAACTACTTAATTATAACCTAAACAATTTTCAAATTTTTAAAAATAATAATTCTCCACTAAAAAAGGCTAAAGTTTGATTCTTTAGCCTCCTTTTTTAGATTAAATGAATTTGACTACTTTTTAATATTTTTAAGCATTAATTCATTTAAATTCTTAACAAAACCAGCTTTATCTTCAACATCTAATCCTTCAAGCAACATCGCTTCATCATATAAAATCGAACCATACTTTTTGATATCATCATCATTAGTTAAAGTTGAAATAGCTTTGAATAATTCATGCTCTGGATTAATTTCAAGAACTTTAGTTGCTTTATACATATCTGGATTGTTCTTATTTGATGGATCGTTTTTAAGAGTTTCTTCCATGTTCAAACTATAATTGTCTTTGGTTGTAATACAAACTGGCGAATCAACAAGTTTTGTTGAGAAAGTAACTTTATCTACTTTACCTTTAAGTGATTCAGTTAAATCATCAATAATTCGTTTATTAGTAGCTTCCAAAGTTGTAATCTTATCCTTCTCTTCGGTCGACATAGATTCGCTTGATTCATTGGTTATATTTTTAAACTCAACTTTTGCATAATCTTTCATCATTGTTAAAGCGAATTCATCAATATTTTCAGTTAAGAATAAGACATCGATTCCTTGCTTTCTATATTTTTCGAGTTGTGGTAAAAGCTTGATTGCATCAAGAGATTTTCCACTAACATAATAAATATTCTTTTGATCTTTAACCATCTTGTCTTTATATTGTTTTAAAGTAATAAACTCGTCATCTTTTGAATTAAGAGAATGGAAGACAAGCAAATCAACAAGTAAGTCTTTCTTTTGTCCATAAGATGAATAAATACCAAACTTTATATGGTCTCCAAAATTCTTATAGAAGTTAACATATTTATTAAAATCAGTTGATTCAATATCTTTTAATTTTTCAATAACTTTCTTTTCAATATTATCATTAATTCTTCTTAGAACTGGAGAATTTTGTAACATTTCACGAGAGATATTTAAATCAAAATCTTCGCTATCAACCACACCTTTGATAAACTTAAGATAATCTGGGACTAACTCCTTACATTTCTCTTTAATGAAAATTCCTTTTGAATATAAATCTAAGCCTTTTTCATAATTCTCACTATAGAGATTATATGGAGCATGACTTGGAATATAGACAAGAGCATTATAGCTAATTACACCATCGACATTAATAAATAAAGATGCGAATGGGTCTTCATAATCTCCGAATTTACTCTTATAGAAACTATTTAATTCTTCATCAGTTACATCTTTCTTATTTTTCTTCCAAAGAGGAATCATGCTATTTAAAGTCTTATTTTCAACAACATCATCATATTGATCTTTAATTTCTTTGCCATCTTTATCTAGCTTTGGTTTTTGAGTTGTAACATTCATCTTTATTGGATAACGAATATAATCACTATATTTCTTAATTAAATCTTCAATGGTAAATTCTTCAAGATAATTGCCATAATCTTCATTATCAGTATCATCTTTTAAATAAAGAACAATCGTTGTTCCACTATCTTTTAAAGAATTATCTTCTTCAATAGTGTATGTTTTTACGCCATCACTACTAAACTTATAACCTTTATCAGAGTCATATTTTTTAGTTATAACATCAATCTTCTTGCTAACCATGAAAGCACTATAGAAACCAACACCAAATTGACCAATAATATTTAATTCAGCATCTTTTTGTTCATCTTTCTTTGCATCATCTTTTTTAGCATCAGTTGCGGCTTTTGTGGCTTTTGCAAACTTTGTTACAAAGTCTTTACTACCACTTTTTGCAATTGTACCAAGATCATTAATTAAATCATCTTTATTCATTCCTAAACCATTATCGCTAATAGTTATAGTTCTAGCTTTCTTATCAAGAGCAAGATTAATTTCATAATCTTTTTGTGGATACTTTCCCTTACTGTTTAGCGAGATATATTTATACTTATCAATCGCATCGCTTGCATTACTAATTAACTCACGAAGAAAAATTTCTTTATTCGTATAAATTGAGTTAATCATCAAGTTTAAAAGTTGTTTACTTTCAGTTTCAAATTCTTTTGTTTCAATCATTTTAATATTCCTCCAAAAATTGATATCGTTATTATTATAATGCATTTTTTGGCACTGTAAAGCATTGAGTGCTAAATATTTTAAAAAATTGCATTCTTTTCGATAAAAATTGAAAATATGTCGAATATTTAAGAAATTATTTAAAAGAATTTTTTAATTATCGAAATTTAAATACATACGATATAATCATATATATTTATCAATTCGCATTTATGCCACATCAAAAAAATAAGAAAAATATAAATAATTCCAACAAAACAACGACTTCAATCGTATTTATAGTGTAAGTTCAAAAAATGGAGGACTTAATTATGAAGAAAAAATTATTAGTTGTTGCCTTAAGCACTATCGCTTTTGGTTCGATGATTGTTAGTTGTAATAATACAAATAGCGTTACTAAAGATGAAACAAGTTCCACTGCAAGTATTATCAATAAGTTTAATTTTGAAGCCAGCGCATCTTTAAATTTGCTTAGCAAAGTAAGCTTGACTCCTGCTTCAAAAATTAACTCGCTTAGAAGCGGTTATGACATGAATGATTACAATGATACTTTAGATGCTAATACATTAGAGTACTTAAAAACCACTATTCTTAAAGAAGCTGATTCAATTATTAATAGTAACGAAACTATTACCTCTAGTATATTTACTTTTGCTACAGGAGAAGAAATCGTTTATGAAAACAACACTTTTTCTAAAGCAATCAAAGTAAATTTTAAAGATCAAGAAAATAACCTTGTTTACTATACTTTCTTATATAGTGAAACTACGGAAACAGTTAATAAAAATAGTATTAATAACTTAGATTCTGATGATGTTACTACTGGTGGAACAAAAGTCGATGAAGGGGATAAAGATGACGATAATGATGCGGACGACACCGATACAGATGACGAT
>JBAYXD010000036.1:0-11948 GCA_041673725.1 Bacilli bacterium
GTTGATATAGTTCCTGGATTTTTGAAAACTTCAGGAAGAGAGAATATCTTTGATTACTCTGATCACCCAATGGGTTTTGCTAATCGTGTTTTGATTGCTAAAACTACTTCAACAAATTATGTATTTAACGATTATTCTACTTTCGATGGGATGTGTGTTGGATTTGTTGGTGGATATGCAAAAAACGAAACTTTTGATGCAATTGCAAAAGAAAATAATTTTACTTATACCGCTAAAGCTTATCCAACAACCAACGAGTGTATAGAGGCTTTAGAGAATAACGAAATAGACACTGTCTTCTCAACAAGCTTATTAAGACACACAAAATACAAAACGCTTCTTTCTTTTGATTATGAAGATTATTTCTTTGCTACTAATAAATTAGATACAAAAGGAATAATGGCAAAAATTAACAAAGCAGGAGATTCCCTTTTTGCAGTTACTCCTACTTACAACGAATATCTATATGATAAATACTATTCTGCAGTTAACTATGAGTACGAATTAAACTTAACAAAAGAAGAGATAGCTTATATTGATTATTTAAAACGTCAAAATAAAAAAATTAATGTTTTATATAAAAATGATGCTGCACCAATTGAATTTGTTGATAAAGATAATAATCCAACTGGTATCATGAAACTAGTTTTTGATAAAATTACCTCTTTCACTGGAATTGAGTTTAATTTAATACCCGGAAGTGACTTTACTTCTGCTATAAAAGAGAATCCAGATTATGATATTATTTCCGCTCCATTAGATAATTATGATTTTGCAACCAACTACAACATGCGTTTATCTAACTACATTATAGATGATTCAGTTGTAAGGGTTACGGTTTCTGGCGATTCAAGTGATGGTAAAGCAGGAAACGAAAGAATTGGTTCTTCCGTTCCTTATTGGTCGACTATTAAAGAATATTTACAAACAAAAAATTATACATTCTTCGATAATACTCAAAATGGTTTAGATAGTTTAATAAACGGTGATATTGATTGCTTATATTTAAGCAGTATTGTTGCGGATTATTATCGTACAAATATTAAATATAAAAATATCACCTATTCTTTATACGATAACCCAATAAGCAACAAGATTCGCTTTGGTGTTTCTGATAATTCTCCAATTGAATTATTTAGCATCATTAATAAATCTACATCTATTTTTAGCAAATCTGATATTAGTAAATATATTGAGACCTTTGGCGAACAAGAAGTTAATTATAGTTTTTTGGATTTGATAAAATATAGCACTACTTTTCAATATAAATTTATTATTGGAATAGTAATTGCTGCTGCTATTGTAATAATTCTTGTTATTTACTTGTATTCGTTCAAACTTTATCGTACATCTTATTTTGCACCTAGAACTCACGTTCATAATAAAACTAGTTTCTATCGGGACGCAACCAAGATGATTACTAAAAACCCAAACAAACATTATATTTTTGCTTTACTTGAAATCAAAAAATATCAAGTTTTATGTGCGCTCTTTGGTGCTGAAAAAACCGATGGCACTATTGCTACAGTTGCTAATGCTTTAGGGCGTAAATTTTCTAGCAGAAAAGACGTTGAGTTTGGTTTGGTTAATTACGATTCGATGGCTTTTTGCTTTGAATACACTCCTGAAAATATGGATGAGTTTGCTCAAATAAGTGAAAAACTTGTTGATAGCAATTATTTTACTCGTGATGCATTTTATATTGGTTTTTGTATTATAAAAGATATTAATACACCAATTTCGGTTTATCATAACCGTGCTTATGTTGCTCTTGATAAAGCTTATCGAGAAAAGAATATTAATAAAAACTTTGCTTATTATGATGATGCAATGCAAGAAAGAATTAGACAAAGCAACACCTATTCTCTTGGTTTTAACCAAGCTTTAATTAAACATGAGCTTGTTATTTATATCCAACCTAAAGTTCAAATTAGTGATGGAAAAATTATTGGTGGCGAAGCTCTAGTAAGATGGAATCATCCTCGAGATGGCCTTCTCTTCCCTGGATCTTTCATCCCGGCTTTTGAAGAAAATGGTTTAATTGTTGCTCTTGATAAATATGTTTGGGAAGAAGCCGCACGATTTATATCAAGTAATCGTGAAACATTAAAACAAGAGGTTCCAATAAGTGTAAACTTTTCACGAAGCGATGTTTTATTTGCTGATTCCTATACTAATATTTTAAATTTAGTTAACGATTACCATATTAAATCAAATGAATTAACTTTTGAAATTACCGAAACAGCCTATACTAAAAATCCTGAACTCATCACAAATCTTATTGAAAGATTACATAGTTTAAATCTCAAAGTAAGTATGGATGATTTTGGTTCTGCATATTCTTCTTTAAATATGCTCAAGAATTTTGATGTTGATGAATTAAAAATTGATATTAACTTTATTACGAAAAATCAATTAGGTATTAATACTAATAAAGTAGCAAAACGTGGGGAAGAAATTATTAAATCAGTTATAGAGTTAGCTAAGAATTTAAAATTATTTGCTATTTGTGAAGGCGTTGAAACCAAAGAACAATTAGACTTAGTCAAGAAAAGTGGCGTAAAATATGTACAAGGTTTTTACTATAGTAAAGCAATTCCTGCTGATGAGTTTATTAAGTTAATTAAGAATGGGGGATATATAGGAAATGGAAATAAAGGAAAAGAAAAGAACAACTCTTAAAGAATTTTTCACTAAAGTCTTCTATGGTGATTTAGATAAATCCTACATAAAAAATAATCAAAACATCTCTAAAGACGCAAACTATAGTGTTATTTTACTTGTTTTAGTTTCGGTTGGAATAATCTGTGCTTCGCTTTATATCTTTGGTTTCTTTATAGATTTTTATAAACCCGCCCAATATTACTATCTTGGTGGGTTTTGTGCGATTTTAATCTTGATTCTATTTTCATTTATTTATATACGAAAACACGTAGATAAGATACCTGCTTTCTTTACTGTTCTTTACTCATTACTTATTCTTTATTCGATTTTTGGTGATACATATCTCTTACAAACAATAATGGAATTTCATTTTATATTTATCTTGTTATTGTTCCGCCTTTAATTTTTACTTATCCTTATCGTCACTACTTCTATTCGCTTGCTTGTGTAGCGATTTATATCGTTTTCTTGTTTTTGTTTAGAAAAACTGACACCGTTATCTATCGTAGTATTACTGATGCTATTGGATGTTACTTTATAAGTTGTGTTGCGGTTTACGTTTCAACTCGTCAAAAGATAATGAATGTTAGGGAAAACACTGCTTTAAAGTTTGACCGTGATACTGATGACTTAACTGGTTTACCAAATAGACGTTCATTTAACGTTGCTTTTGAAAATTATGTTAAAGGTAGAAGTGGGAAAATATTATCTGGTTGTATCATGATGGATATTGATGATTTTAAAATGTATAACGATTTATATGGGCATATTGAAGGCGATAATTGCCTTATTAAAATTGGGGATTGTCTTCAATTAATTTCTAAAAAATATAATATTATGATTGCTCGTTATGGTGGCGAAGAATTCTGTGGAATTATAACTTTCATTAATCTTGAAGATATTCAAAAAATAGCTCAAGATATTTTAACTTCAATTGAAGAACTTAAAATACCATTTGCATCTAAAGCTTGCAAACGAAAATATGTAACTTTATCAATTGGAGTAGCTACTTCAAATTTTGATGATACGGCAATGGATGTATTAAATAAAGCAGATCAAGCTCTTTATAAATCCAAAGCTAATGGTAAAGATTGTATTACAACACTTTAATTATTTTTCATTAAAGAAGCAACATATTTAACTTCTTCAGCAACATTTAATCTTGGGAATAAGCTTTCACCTTTAGTGACTTTATTCCCATTACAAATATTAATATCATGGATATTTTTATAATTTGCTTTTTCGCTTGTTAAACCAATTTGACGATAAATTTCTTGTGATTTATTAACAAGAATTGGTTCAAGAAGTTTTGCACCTACAAATAAAGTATAAATGAGATGCGACATAACGCTTTCTAGATTCTCTTTTTTCGTTTCATCCTTAGCTAAATTCCAAGGAGCGTTTTCTTCAATATATTTATTTGCAACATCAAGCATATTCATAACTTCAATATAAGCTTCAGTAATGTGAAGGTCATCAATGTCTTCTTCGTTTTTCTTAATAGTTTCTTCAGCTAATTTTTCTAGTTCATTATCTTTTGGATTTATTCCTTTTTTAAAGCCAGGAACTACACCATCAAAATACTTAATAACCATCGCAACTGTTCGACTAAGTAAATTACCTAAATTATTAACAAGATCATTATTAATTCGGTCAATAAATTGTTCAGGAGTAAAGGTTCCGTCTTCTCCAAAAATAATCTCTCGAGCAAGATAATATCTAACAGCATCTACACCATACTTTTCAACCAATGGATAAGGCGAAACAACGTTTCCCTTTGATTTAGACATCTTGCCATCTTTCATCATAATTAAACCATGAACAAAGACTCTATCAGGAAGTCTTAAATTCATTGAAGCAAGAAATTCAGGCCAGTATATAGTATGAAATCTTGTAATATCAGCACCAATAACATGGATAATTTCTGAATCTTCGCTTTCCCAATATTTCTTATAAAGTTCATCATGACTTGTTCCATATCCTAAAGCAGTAAGATAGTTAAATAAGGCATCAACCCAAACATAAGATACGTGTTTAGGATTCTCTAAAAGAGGTACTCCCCATTTAAAACTTGTACGAGTAACGCAAAGATCACTTAATCCCGGTTTAATAAAAGTATTAATCATTTCGTTTTTACGACTGATTGGATAAACCGATTCTGGAAGTTTATACCAATCATTAACCACATCAATATATTTTTGTGTTTTGAAGAAATAACATTCTTCGGTTTCTTTTTGTACTGGTCGACCACAATCTGGGCAAAGATGATTCTCCCCTACTTGGGTATCGGTCCAAAAAGATTCGCATGGAGTACAATACCAACCTTCATATTTCCCTAAATATACATCATCATTTTTAATCATATGGGAAAAGACTTTTTGAATAATTGTCCAATGACGTTCTTCAGTTGTACGAATAAAATCATCGTTAGATATTTCCATGGTCTTCCATAGCTTTTTAAATTGTTCGCTTATGCCATCAACATATTCTTGAGGAGTAACCCCAGCTTCTTGAGCTTTCTTTTCTATTTTTACACCATGTTCATCGGTGCCAGTTAAAAAATAACATTCATATCCTCTCATTCTTTTGTTACGAGCAAAAATATCACACATTGTTGTGCAATATGCGTGTCCAATATGAGCATTGCCACTTGGATAATAAATTGGAGTAGTAATATAAAATCTTTTTTTAGCCATAAATATAGCCTCCTAACATCATAGCAACTGATATTATAACAAAAAAACAATCCGTGAGGATTGTTTAATTAATCATTTAACACTATTTCTTAGCGTTCTTGTCTTCTAAATGATACTTCTTGTTGAACTTATCAATTCTACCATCAGCTTGGGTAAATCTTTGTTTACCAGTGTAGAATGGATGGCAATTACTGCAGGTATCAACACGAATCTCATCTAATGTTGATTCAGTTTCAAATGTATTGCCGCAAGAAATGCAGGTAACCTTACATTTGTGATACTTTGGGTGAATGTTTTCTTTCATTTTCGATACTCCTTCCACCTTGATCTACTAAAATTCGATCAAAGAAAGCATGTATAAGAATTATATTAGTTTGATTACTCTTTATCAAGTATAAATTTTTAGCCTATATAATATAGATTTTTCTATTTCTTTGAGTATTCAAATAAATACTTCATCTTATCTTCAATAGATTTAATATCATCAATGTCTTTACTATAATTCTTGCCATCTTTTATCATGTTACGAACAGCGTTATCAAACGCATCTAATCCATATTTTTTGATAAACATACAGGTTGTTTTTGTTGTTACTGCTTCATCCATTTTAAAGATTCCAATTTTACAATTTTCTAAATCTTTGCATTCATAGCAACCATCTAAATTTTTACTCTTACAACATTTAACGTTTGGACAAATGTGGTCTGGTTCAGAATAAGCAAGACTACATTCATTATGTGTTCCTCTACAACTATCACAACTTGTGAAGAAACAATATGTACAATGAATACCACAATAAGCAATTTTATTCTTTTCGAGTTTATTAACTATTTCTCGCTTTGTTTTCTCAACTGGAAAATAGATATAATCAGCGTTTTCTTTATTATCATGAAAATCAAAAGCGGCTCCAGAAAGAGTTAATCCATTATAAGCAAGTAAAAAATAAACATGACTTCTAAATATATTTAAGTAGTTTTTTAAATCATCAACTTTAGCACGAACATAATCTCTACTTGGAACATCCCACTTTACCCAACCAACAGGAATATCTTCTTTTTTAATTGATGGATCACATTCAACGCCATAAAGATAAAGACCTTCACTAAAATTATTTTCCCAAGGAGATAAATCTTCTTTAAAACTACTCATTAAACCCCACTCACCAGTAAAGCCTTCTTTAGCAAGATTTTTAATATCAGCAAAATTTGAGTTTGCTTCATTAATTAACTCTTTAATAAAGCCTTCTTTGTTGCCTTTTGTTGAGCCAAGTTTTCCTATTACACTAAAGGCATTTAATTTAATTATTCCCATATGTTTTTCCTTTAACTAACAGCATTCGCATATGTGCATTTTTATTAATCCGCATGCTTATTTGGGTACTTATTATAGATTTTGGTGTAATAATCTTTCCATAATTTAGTAATATTTTCTTTCCCATAATAAGTGCTAATATTTTTACTTATATCCTGACCTTTTTTATAAAATTCTTTATTATTTTTGTATTTATTTAGTAGATCAACAAACTCATCATTATTTGTTCCACTAACATAATTATTTAATAAGATTCCTTCATATAACTCAAGGTTCCTTAATAATAAAGGAGTACTTAAATTAACTGCTTCAAGAATAGTCATTGGGAAAAGTTCTTGATAGCTTGGTAAAAACATAACATCAGCTAGGTTATAGATCTTATTCATTTCACTACGTGGAATAATCCCTAAGAATTTACAATTACTTGGTGGATTATCAATAGCTTTTTTAATCTCTTCATATCCCGCAGTAATCTTCCCAAAACTAAAACCACCAGCCCAAATAAAGTACATATCTTTACATTTTTTAGCGACTTCAACAAAATCTAGAACACCTTTACGAGTTTGGGTTTGTCCAACACCTAAAACAACAAACTTATCTTTTGGAATCTTGTATTTATCTTTTGCTCTACTAATATCTTCACTCTTCATTTTGTAGAAATTATCTTTACTTACATAATTAGGAATATAAGTAACTTTCTTTTCATCTATTCCTACTTTTTTAAGTTCATTAATAAAATAAGGATTTACAACAACGAGTTCATCGTTTTTATTATAGAATTTTAAAACATACCATCGATAAATCTTAAAAGCAACTTTTGGCATATGTAAACTTCCATCATCGTAAACTGGAATAAAATGAACATAACAAATGTTGATTCTATTCTTTTTAATCTTAAAAAAGAAACTTGGATTAACGGTATGGAAATGACGAATATCGTAACTATTATTTTTCTTTCCGTTAATCGTAACATCAAACTCTGGAATTGATTTAACAATTCCAACTTGCTCTTTATAAGCGCTTCCTACTCCTTGACCTTCTACCTTGTCGGCCTCAGAGTACATATTAATTTTTATTTTTTTCATAATATCTATTCTAATGGATTACAACTATTAATTAAATACCAATAATGTAAAGTAAACTTTACAAATGTAAGTACTTTTTGATAGGAAAATACTATTTTTCATATAAAATATCCATGGAGGTTAAGAAAATGATAAGTAAAAACTTAGCGAAAGAATTATTAAATACCGCTTTATCTACTGGCGGCGACTTTGCAGAAATCTTTTTTGAAGAACATTATTATTCAAATATAAGTCTTGAAGGAGATAAGGTAGATAGCATAGATGATAAACTTATTACTGGTGTTGGTATTCGTATTTTAAAGGATTTACGAAGTGTTTATGGACATACAAACGATGTTTCAAAAAAAGGATTATTAGAACTTGCTAGTAATCTATCAAAATCATTTGATGGAAAGCAAACTCTTAAAGTAAATGATTTAAAGTTGCAAAGAACTAAAAAGGTTAATAAACCAATTGATAGTTACCTTAATTTAGACAAGAAAGAGGTTATTTCTACTTTAAAGAAACTTTATAAGATTATTCATGATTATGATTCAAGAATTGTTCGTGTTTTACCAATATTTTTAAGCAACGTTCAAGACGTAACTATTTATAATAGCGATAGAAAGATCTTTAAAGATCATCGTGAATATGGAAGATTAATTCTTGAAGCAATCGCAAACGACAAAGGAAAGATTGAAACATATTTTGATGGTCCAGGAACTCAAAAAGGTTGGTCTTATTTTAAAAATGAAATAAGCATTGAAGAAAGAGCTTTAAATTGTGCTAAAAAAGTTATTATGATGCTTAGTGCAAAAGAATGTCCAAGTGGCAAATTCCCAGTTATTATTGGTAATGGTTGGGGAGGCGTTATCTTCCATGAAGCTTGTGGTCATCAACTAGAAGCAACTAGTGTTGCTAAAAAGATTAGTGTTTTCACTAATAGTTTTAATACCCAAATTGCTAATCCAATAGTTAGTGCTTATGATGATGGAACAATTAGTAATGAATGGGGTAGCAATAATATCGATGATGAAGGTACTCCAACTCAAAAGAATTTATTAATTGACCATGGAATCCTTAAAGGATATTTAGTAGATAGATTTAATACGCGTAGAATGAAAGGCTTTGCTGCTAATGGTTGTTCTAGAAGACAATCATATAAATATGAACCAACAAGTCGTATGAGTAATACCTATATTGCTCCTGGTGACTCTACTCCAGAAGAAATTATAAAAAATACAAAACTTGCAATTTACGCTGTTGGATTTAATGGCGGTTCAGTTAATCCTGCAACTGGTGAATTTAATTTTGGTTGTTCAGAAGCTTATCTCGTTCGTGATGGAAAGATTGTTATGCCACTTCGTGGTGCAACCTTAATTGGTAAAGCAACCGAAATTTTAAAACATATTGATATGGTTGGTAATGATTTAGCTTTAGGACAAGGAATGTGTGGTTCATTAAGTGGAAGCGTTCCAGTAAATGTTGGCCAACCAACCATTAGACTTGATGAAATTATTGTCGGTGGAAGAGGAGGAAATATCGATGAACTTAAATAAATTTTTCATAGAAGCTAAAAAAGAAAATATTGAGGTTGCTGAAATCTCATATTCAAAAACAAAAACAACTTCTTTTAGTCTTTTCCATAAGGAACTAGATAACTATTCAATTAGTAATCAATCTACATTAAAAGCAAGAGGTATATATAAAGGAAAATTGGGATGTGTCACTACTGAAAAAGTAACTAATGATCAAATTCCATTTCTTATTGAAACAATAAAAAATACCGCTTCTTTAATTGAAAAAGAAGAGAAGCCAATTATTTTTAAAGGCAGCAAAAAATATTCAAAAAAGAATGTTTATAATAAAGAACTCTCTTTAATTCCTGTTGAAAAGAAACTTAGTGTTTTACACGATATTGAAAATTTAGCCTACGCTTATGATAAGCGAATTGGTGATGTCCAAGTATCATACGAAGAAGAAGATAATGAAAACTTATTACAAAATAGTTATGGCTTAAAATTAAAAAGCAAAACTAATTATTATTACTACTATTTAGAAGTTGTTGCTAAAGAAGGAGACGAAGTTAAAACCGAAGGAAACATTTTCTTAGAAAGTGATTTTTCAAAGTTTAATAAAGAAGAATTTGTTAAGAAGATTTGTGATAAAGCTTTAAGTAAGTTCCATGGAACTCCAATTAAAAATAAGGCATATAAAGCTGTACTAAACCAAGAAACAGTTGGTCAATTAGTAAGTATTTTAGTTAACCAATCTTGCAATGCTAAGAGTGTCCAAAAACATTCGTCATTACTTGAAGGTAAACTTAATACAGAAGTTTTATCAAAGAAAATTACTATTGAAGAAAAACCATTATTAAAGAATTGTTTCTTCACTTATTTTGATGATGAAGGTGTCGCAACTTATAACAAGAAAATCTTTGATAAAGGTGTTTTAAAAACATTCCTTTATAACTTAGATACTGCTCAAGTCGATAAAGTCGAATCTACAGGTAATGGAAAATCTAATGGTGGCGCCATGGGAATTGGGGCGACAAATTTATGTCTTAAACCTGGCCGATTAACTGAAGAAGAATTATTTAATAAGATTAAGAGCGGAGTATATATTACCTCCATCACTGGACTTCATGCTGGTATGAATCCTCAATCAGGAGACTTCTCGTTACAAGCAGAAGGATATCACGTTGAAGATGGCAAAAAATGTGGACCACTTTCTTTAATCACAGTTGCTGGAAATTTGATTGATGTTTTTAAAGATGTAATCGCTGTTGGTAATAATAGCGAATTAGAAATTAACTCAACAAACGTTCCTTCGATTGCTATTAGAAATCTAAAAGTAAGCTCATAAAACGTTGTCGCATATATGCAAAAAGACCCTATAATCAAAACCATGCGGTAGATTATAGGGTTTTTATTTATCATTTAAGAGAATCTAGTTGGCTCTTGGCTTAGTTAAGATATATAAAATACCAATTGTTTTTGGTCCGCAATGCGAACAAACTGTACAACCAGCTTCAGTAATATGGATATTTTCTTTTGGATAAAATTTGCTAATTTTATCAAATATATATTTATCACAACCATCAATTCTTCCTGAATGAGTAATAAATAAACAATCCTTGTCGATGTTTGGAAGATCTTCCATGAATTCTTCAATTTGGGCATCCATTGCTTTTTCGTATCCGCCTCTTGGCTTTTTATAAACAACTAGTTTCCCATCAATCATCTTTGCAACTGGATGAATATGTAATGCATGTGCGACAATCATTGTCATACCACTACATCTTCCACCTTTAAACAAGTATGTAAGTGTATCGATACAAAATTTTGTGCTAACAAGAGGAACTAATTTACTAACTTCATCATATATTTCAGAAACTGATTTTCCTTCATTTTTAAACTTAACCATCTTCATAACGAGTAAACCAGTGCCAGTAGATAAACTTCCGCTATCAAGAACTTTGATTCTTCCTTCAGGAAATTCTTTACTTGCTAATACAGCGTTTTGGTATGTTGAAGAAAGTTTTGCACCAATTCCAGTAAAAATAATATCCTTACCACTATCAATAATAGGTTTAAAAGCCTTAACAAATTCAGCAACATTTACTGCACCTGTTTTAGGAGTAAACCCACCATTCTTTTCAACTTTGTTATATAATTCTTCGGCTTTTATATCAATTCCATCTTTATAATCTCTAACATCATCTTTAAATGCTACGTGTAAAGGTAAAACAATTAAATTATTTTCCTTAACCATTTCTGGTGATAAATCAACTGTACTATCAACTACTATTTGCACTTCATTCATAAGAAACCTCACTGAAAGTTATTATATAACAAAGCGTTTAAACTTTCTTTATTTTATGTGTTTTTAACTAAACAAACGAGTCTATATTTGGTAGAATTATCGACAAGAGGGAATATATTATGGGAAAAAAGAATAAAACTATAGAATCTTCTAAACATGTTTGGGCCGATTTTAAAAAATTTATAACTAGAGGAAACATCCTTGATATGGCAGTTGGTGTCATCATGGGCTCTGCTTTTGGTGCTATCGTCACTGCTCTTGTTAATATTTTACTTAGTTTATGTACCTGGGCTGTCCCTGGTGGTATTAAAGGACTTGTAACTGTTTTACCTGCTGCAAATGCTGCACAAAATGGTGTTGCTACTATTGGTCAACAATTCGCTTCAAG
>JBAYXD010000037.1:0-11453 GCA_041673725.1 Bacilli bacterium
TACTGTACAACAAGAGGATAGAGCAGACCACTTACTTCTCCTGCATGTGTTTGATGTACCTGATCCTGATGAACCTAGTTACCCTAAGAGGATAGAGAAGTTCTTGAAGTATCTACAGGAGTTAGGCTATGGGAATGACCAGCTTAGGTGTGTACCTATTGGCAAGGTAGAGGATGAGCAAGATGCAGAGAGGTGTATCAAAGTAATCAAAGAGATGAACAATGTAACAGGAGCTGTAGTAAGGAACATGCAGTCTCCCTATATCTATAACTCAATCTCTACAGATGTACTAAAGATTGACTTCAACTGAGGATAAATAAAATGTTTAAGAAAGGTGATAGAGTAAGACGTACAGTTAGTCCTATCTATAATGAATATAATAATAGTACCAATATGCAACGGGGAGACATTGGTACTATCACTGCTATTGAGGGAGATAGTCTTTTCTTAAAGGAGTATGAAGCTCCTAAAGGTTACAGGTTCTATGTTGGGCACTATGAACTAGTAAAAGAAACCAAGTGCCAAGAGTACACTGTCCGAGTTACTTCTCCCAACCTTCTGAATACTAATGATGTCTACGAGGAACTCTCTAGAGATACTCCTCTGGCTATCATCAAGGGAGATGATGGCACTGTGAAGGTAGTAATCCATGACAGTATTAGAAGGAAGGTTAGGCTCATGGAAGATACCTACTCCTATACTCTTGATAATGCAGAGAAGAATCTGATGATATTCAATAAGCTCTCTGATGGATATCTTAAGGATGTTGTCAAGGCTGTCAAAGATATCCGTTATGGAAGTATCAAGGCAGAGTACAAGAACCCTGTTGAATACACTGTAACTATACCGGAGATGTAACTATGTTTAAAAGAAAGGACAGAGAGTAAGACGTACAGCAGGTGATGAGAATGGTGGTATGAGGATAGGTGACATAGCTACTGTAGCACAGGTGGATGGTGATGAACTATTCCTTGAAGAGTATGAACCAGATGAAGATTGTACTTTCTATACTGGTTACTTTGAAGTTGTAGAGGAGGCACCAGAGCCTAAGCCTATCCTGAACCACTGGGATATTCCTAACTGGGTACTTGCTGTGATTATTATTGTTGATACTATTGTAGTCTTTTGTGAGGGGTATTGATATGATAGGTACTGTTCTGTTTGTAACATCAGCTGTATGTACAATTAACTTTGCTATCAAGATGGTTGGTGCTGTAGCTGGCAGTGATATCACTATGCCTGTCCCACTCTTGCATAAAGTAGGTATCTCTTTTGCCAATGTGTATATCTCTACACCAGCTCTTGCCTATCAGATATGGTTTTGGTCTGTGCACTATGGAGTGATATAAGATACTTGGCTCAGAGAGTATTTCTACAACTAAATTTAAGGAGATACAACATGACTAAAGAAGAAGAAGAGAAGTACTTGGATCAATGGGGTGTGCACTGCTTGATCTGTGGACAAGAGGTTCAGAGAGAAGACATGGTACTAATGAGTAGTGTCATTAAGGTAGAACCTGAGGATGGTGGGCCTGTGTATCAGTACTATATGTGCTGCCCTGAATGTGCTAAAGAAGGTAACTTAGTCTGACCTGTCTCTCTAGAGATATTAAAACAGTCCACGTATTTACTTGACAAACGTCGTAGTTGTTGCTATATAGTTATAGGACATCAATTATTTTAACTATAGGAGCAACAATGAGACGAACAAAGGAAGAGATTCAGCAGTGTTTAGAGTCAGGGGTAAAGACCTGCCATGTATGTAAGTGTGTGAAACCGCATGAAGATTTCTGCAAAGATAAGAACTCAGCTGATGGGTTGAACTCTATCTGTAGGGATTGCATATCAGCAGCAAGATCTCAGAAAAGGATACCTCAGAGGACTAAAGAGATGGTGGCATATGATATTGAAAGTCAGAGCAAGGTATGCAGTATATGTAAGAAGCGGTACTCTTTTAATATGTTTGTTGTCTGCAACCACTCACCAGATAAGAAAGGTAGTATCTGTAGTAAGTGTGCACTTACCTACCACAGGGAGTCAAACATAAGAGGGTATGGTATAAGTATAGAGGAGTATGATAGGATGAAGAAAGAACAAGGAAGTAAGTGTGCTATCTGTGGCAGAGGTGGTCATCTATATGTGGATCATAACCATAAAACAGGGGAGGTTAGAGGGCTGTTATGTAACTCTTGCAACTCTGCAATAGGGCAACTACAGGATAGTCCTGTTGTTGTAGCTAAGGCACTGAGATACTTAACAGAGAGGGGTTGTTATGGAGAAGAATAAGCTTTGCCCAGAATGTGCCAAGCAAGGCCATGATAGTACTTCTTCGCACCTCTTTTTGATGAGTGACGGGCGTCGCTGGTGCTGTACTCATAGAGATTATCATGAGAGTGGTGAGGTGTACTATGAAGATGCTGAAGGTAATAAGATAGATGGCTCAAAGGATAACTCTATCAGTAACCTTCTTGCTACTCTTGGTATGAAAGATTCTCCAGCTAAAGAGATACCTGAGGAGATGTTCACTTGTGTACCACAAGTGTCCACTGGTAAGAGAGAAGATATAAGAGAAGAGTATAGAGGTATCCTTCCTGATACCTTTAAGTACTATGGAACACAAGGGGAGTACTCTTCCAGTGGTGATCTGACTGCTACTGTAGATGCAGTATACGAGGCTGATACAAACAAACATCTTGTTGATAAGATGCGTAAGTTACCTAAGGCTATCTTTACTACATCTAAGTTACCTGATAAGGCTAAGGTGCAGTTCTTTGGACAGCAGGTAGCTAAGAGTTCTAAGAAGTTATTGATAACAGAAGGTGAGTATGATGCTCTATCAGCTTACCAGATGTTCCAGGCATCTAAGTATTGTAAGGGTGTACAGGTAATCTCCCTCCCATTTGGTGCCAATGTAAAAGCCTTTGTTGATAACCCTAAGTTCCTTAAAATGTACAAGGAGATCTATGTAGCAGTAGATCAGGATGATGCTGGAAAGAGAGTCTCTAGAGAGATAGCATCTATTCTTCCTCATGCTAAGTTTCTCTTCTTCTCTGAGAAAGATGCTAACAAGATGCTGACTGAGAACAAGGCGGATGAGTTCATTAATGCCTTGTTCTCTGCTGAAGTCTATAGGCCAGATACTATTGTGACAGTATCAGATGTTATAGACAAGGTGATGGAGAAGCCAGTGATGGGAGACCCATGGCCATGGCCTACCCTTACTGCTAAGACATACGGAAGGAACCCAGGGCAAGGTATCTACGTTGGGGCTGGAGTAAAGATTGGTAAGTGTTTTCAAAAAGGTACTGAAGTACGAATGTATGATGGATCATTAAAGATGATTCAAGATATTAAAGTAGGTGATAAAGTATTAACACCCACAGGTATCTCAGAGGTATCAGAAGTACATAGTGGCATTGACCAGATGTATAAAGTAACTCAGAGAAAAGCTATGGATTATACAGTTAATTCACAGCACCTTCTCTGTCTTCAAAAGACAGGTACTGGGAGGAAAAGAACTGTTAAAGCTAGTGAAGTAACAGGGGGGATGGGGGATTGGAAAGGGTACAGGTCTCTTGCAGAATACCCAGAGACAGTGCAAAGAATACCTCCATATATTTTAGGTGTTTGGTTAGGTGATGGCACCTCTGCTAGCTCTTCCTTAACTTCTATGGACGAAGAGATTATAACCGAGTGGAAGAAGTACGCTGAGAGTATTGACTGCGCAATGACAAGGGTAAGTAGGTGGTCTTCTGGTAAGGCAGATTGGTTGTATATAGCAGGTGGTGTCAAGGCTAGGCAAACTGTTACAAACCCTTTTCACAAACTACTAGACTCTTATAATCTCCGTAATAATAAACACATCCCAGCTTCATATCTCTACTGCAACTCACATCAGAGGAAAGAGCTCCTTGCCGGTTTGATAGATACAGATGGGTCCATGGATAACTTTGGTGGGTATGAGATTACTCAAGTAAGGGAGGTCTTAGCTTACCAGATTGTTGAACTAATACAGTCACTTGGTGGTAGGGTCTCTCTTAAAGAAAAGGTTATAAACAACAAAATATATTATAGGGTAGTTTTCTATGGTATAAGACTCTCATGCAGACTTGAGAGAAAGGTGTATACAAAAGACTGGAAGAGAAACCCACGAACTACAGGGGTGAGTGTATCACCTGTTGGTGTAGGTAATTTCTATGGCTTTACACTACGTGGGGAAGAGCATACTTTCTTTCTCAAGGACTATACAGTAGTACATAACAGTGAGTTTATCAATGAGGTTGTATCATTTGACATTAGTAGGGGAAAGAAGATAGCAGTTTTGAAGTATGAAGAGCCTCCGTTTATAACAGTCAAGAGGATAGCAGGTAAGCAGGATGGTATCTTCTACCATAAGCCAGGGGTTGTGTACAAAGATGCTGATCTTATGGCTACGGCTAAGGCAATGGAACCTTTCTTACTGATGTACCCTGCCTTTGGTCAAGCTAATTGGGAGTCTACTAAAGACTTCATAAGGTATGCTGCTCTCACAGGGTGTGAGACTATCATCATTGACCCTGTAACTAAACTAACTAATGGCTTAGATCCATCACAAACAGAGACTCTTCTTCGTACCATGTCAGATGAGTTAGCATGTATGGCTCAAGACCTTGGGTTCTTTTACATAGTGACTTGTCACCTCAAGACTCCAAGCAACGGTCCACCACATGAGAGAGGAGGGAAGGTACAGAGTTCACAGTACAGAGGGTCAAGATCAATGATGGAGAATACTTTCTACATGCTTGGTATTGAACGGAACAAAGACCCTGAGCTTAGTGAAGAGGAACAGAATACAAGTACATTTGTTTTGCTAGAAGATAGGAACTTTGGGAACTCAATTTCTTTCCCGGTCTACTACAACAAGATAGACCAGTCATACCGTGAGCCTGTAGTTAATACTAATTTCTAAAGGAGGTATAGAAAATGATGGCATTCTTTTGGGTGTGGGCAGGTGGTTGGGCTACTACCAGTTTCTTTCTGTGGGTAGCGGGGAAGGGGAGGGGGACTACAGTAACAGAGGCATGTTTTGGTGCTACTGTTTGGCCATTTATGATCCCTTGTATTCTATTTAAGGGTAGAAAGAAAGAGGGGTCAGATGATAAATGAGAATGACACAAGAAGAGTTAAAGAAGCTGCTATGCTATGATCCAAACACAGGAGTTTTTACCAATAGAATAGACCGTGGAGCAAAGGCAAGGGTAGACAAACCTTGTGGGACTATCAGAAAAGATGGGTATCTTTCAGTCAGCATTGACAACAAGCTATATCTATTACACCGTTTAGCTTTCCTTTATATGCCTGAGCACCATGTAGATCATATGAATGGGGTAGTGGATGACAACATGTGGTCTAATCTAAGGCATGTCAGTCAGTCCTGTAATAGACAGAACTGTAAGAAATCTATAACTAATAAGGCAGGCTTCTCTGGGGTGTGTTGGGATAAACATAGTGGTAAGTGGTTGGCACAAGCAAGGGTTAATAAGAAGCAGATTAATCTTGGTCATTATCTATCTCTGTTAGAAGCTGCACTAGCTAGACTTACCTGGGAAGTACAGTGTTCTGAGTGGCACTGTGACTGTCAAGGTACTCTAGTCAAACAGATACAAAAAGCTTGGCCTCAATTCAATCTTAAATCTCTACAGTAGGAGGTTAAAGTGTGAGAATTTTTATGGAGTTAGATGATAAGTTGTATGAACACAAGGTTGCAGAGCAGTGTTGTAAGAACTGTGACCTTAAGGATACTGACTATTGCTATAAGTACTGTGCAACCAAAGGGATGCTAGCTCATTGTGTCAATGCGTGGCCCAATGAGGGTGAGGCAGGCTATTGGAAGGAGGTTAAAGTATGAGAACACTTGTCTTTGACATGGAGACAAACAACCTTCTGAGGGAGGTGACAAAGGTACACTGCATCTCTGCTCAGTGTATGGAGACACAAGAGACATATCACTGGGCACAGGATAACCTTGAGTATGGTATCAAAGAGTTACAGAAGGCTGATGTTCTAGTGGGCCACAACATTACAGGTTTCGACATACCAGCTCTCAGAAAACTGTACCCTTCTCTATGGAGCTACAGAGGGGAGTTCATAGATACTATGCTCCTTGGCTGTATCTTGTACCCTGAAGATAGGATACTCTCTCTAGAGACATGGGCCAAGAAGCTACACCTTAAACAACAGAAGGTAGAACATAAAGACTGGAGTACCTATTCACCAGAGATGAAGATCAGGTGTGATAGTGATGTAGTTATTAATGTTGCAGCATACTTGTACCTGTTGAAGCATCCTGAATATGAGATGACCCATGAAGCTCTCAAGATAGAACAGAGTGTTCTGAGTATTCATTCTCAACAGGCAGTAACTGGTGTGTCCTTTGATATACAGAATGCTGTCCTTCTGTATGAGGAACTTAACTCAAAGGCAGAGGCTATCCGTGAGAAGATTATTGAGATGGCTCCTAAGACTGTCTTCATTCCTGGAGTAGCTAAGTGTAGTCAAGAGGAAGAAAGGAAAGAGAGACTCAACACTGTAGAGCATTTAGAGAAGCAGTTACATGACCAAGGAGTATCCCTAGAGACGAGACAGCTATGGTTACAGAGTGTAGCTAAAACAGTTAAACCTTTTAAGAGTAATGGTAGCTATACTCTAGCCACTAAGAAGTACTTTCTAAATGGATACCAGAAGGTCAGAGGGCCTTACTCTAAGATAGAGATACAAGAGCTTAACCCTGATGCTGACCAACAGGTAAAAGATCTCCTCCTCTCCCTTGGGTGGGTACCTACTGAGTGGAACTTTAAGAAAGGAAAGGACAATCAGTTTGTGCAGGATGCTAGTGGTCAGAGAATACCAACAAGTCCTAAGCTAACTGAAGACAGTTACATGTCCTTGCCTCCCGGCCTAGGCACTACAGTTGTAGAGTACAACATGCTGTGTCATAGAAGATCTTTTCTTCTGAACAAGAACAAAGATAAAGGTGCCCTTATTAGTGTAAGGGATAGGGGTGATGGTAGGGTATCAGCTGATGCTTTTACCTGTGGTACTAACACTGGTAGGTACAGACACTCAGGTACTGTATGTAATATCCCTAGACCTACATCTCCTTATGGTAAAGAGATCAGAAGTTTGTTCAGAGCAACACCTGGTAAGTGGTTTGTAGGTGTAGACTTGTCAGGCATTGAAGTCAGATGTCTTGCTTGGTATCTGGTCAGAGGTAATTACTCTAAGGCTAAGGAGACAGCAGCACTGATCCTATCACCTGACAAGGGTAATGACTTTCATACCTTTAATGCCAAGACTTGGGGTGTCTCTAGAGATACTGGGAAGACAGCACTCTACGCTTTATGTTATGGATGTGGTGCTAAGAAGTTGGCTACCACATTAGGGAAGCCTGAGAAAGAAGGGGCAAAACTAAAGAAGAGTTTTTATCTGGCACATCCGGGCATCGAGGAACTCATTAATGATCTTGAGACAGCCTTTAGTCAGCGTAAGTACATTAAGGGTATTGATGGAAGACCTTTATATATCCGAAGTAAGACCAAGCTTCTTAATACTCTTCTTCAGGGTACAGCAGCTGTTGTATTCAAGAGGTGGATGATAGCTTTAGCAGAGATTACCCCACCTAATATCCACCAAGAGATTAGTATGCATGACGAGATTCAGTGGGAGTGTGACACTGAAGAGGAGGCAATAGCATGGGGTAAGGTAGCTGAAGATATGGCTACGACTATAGGTGTAGAGATGGGGTCACCTATCAAGATAGAGGCTGTTGCTATGGTGGGAAAAAGTTGGGGTGACTGTCACTAAGATCCTAAGGAGGATAAGCATGGATGATAAAGAAGTATTGATGGATGTATGTAATATACTCTTAGATCATAACGTAGCTATAGGAGATGGCCACTGTCTTATAAAGAGACTAGAGGCAATCATAGCTAACACACCAGAGGGTACAACAACAGGAGACAGAAGAATGAAAGTATATAGGTTCAGAGGTAAGATATACAGGAAGAAGAGAGTCAAACATGTAGACTGTAAAGGATGCACTTTTGCCGGAAGGTGGGGTTGTACTGCACTGCTGCCAGATGGTATGGGTTGCTATGATGGTAAAGGTAATAATTGGATCTTTGAAGAGGTACTTGTTAAGGGGATAAAAGGATGATATACATAAGTGAAGAGGAGCTATGCCAGTTATACACAAGAGCATACCACGCAGGACATTTTGATACTGTTGAGGCCCGCTATACAGATGTATCTTACTCTGATTATGAATACCATAGGGATGCTGTAGAAGAGTTCATAGGTGATAGAGGAATGAACGATATAGTAGAACACAATGGTAAGAAGTATGAAGCAGTACCAATAGAAGATATGAACTGTGAGGGGTGTGACTTCAAGAGTAATGGCAAATGCACTGCACTAGGTGTAGTAGATATACAGTGTTGGGATAGTGAAGGCTATGTAATATTCAAGGAGGTGAAGAAATGAGAGAGATAGTGGAGTATGAAGGTAAGACCTATGATAAGATCCCTGTCTCTAGAGAGAATGACTGTACTGGTTGCTGCTTCTACAAAGGTAGGTGCCTTCTAATAGGAACTGGTAGTACTTCCCCTAGGTGCTATGATGGTAAGCAGGATTATATATTCAAAGAGGTAAAGAAATGAACCTTAGAGCTGTAGTAACTGCTAGTGCTAAGAGAGTACACGACATATATCCTGATAGCTCTGAGCTGGATGACCTCATATCTCAAGGGTATCTTATTGCACTAGAGAAGATAGACTCTTATGATGAGGAGAGAGGTGCATCTCTTGGTACATTCCTTAACAGGGCTGTTGAGTATGGACTCTCTGATTATGTAAGACGTACCATTATTAAAGAGGATACACTAGGAGGCCTCAGAGTGGACGTAGAGGGTGATATAGGATCAGAGGATATCAGTGTACGGGTAGAGGCTAAAGAAGCTCTGAGCAAGCTCCTGTGTGGTCTGAGTGGTGAACAGAAGGTATGTGTTGAGATGCTCTCTCAAGGTTATTCTATGAGGGAGATAGGAGAGGAGGTTGGGCTATCCAAGCAGAGAGTACATCAACTTATTCAAGATGTGAGGGATGGTAATGAGTCTTAAAGAGATAAGAGATTCTCTCTAGAGAGACTAAGGTTCTACTTATACTAGGATTAGTTATTGTAGTCTTCCTATTTCTATGGGTGTAACATGTATGGACTATTTGAAGTAAGTTGTGATTGTGATACTTTGTGTGAGGAGATCATTGGTGTCGCTCAAAGTATAGAGGCATTAGAACAAGAGACTGATATAATGTTGCCAGTACTTCTTGGTATAGTGCCACAAGATACCAGTAGTGTTCTTAAAAAATACTACTTGATTAAAGAAGTTGAAGTATTTGCTTGACAAACAAGAGAGTTATTGCTATAGTATCTTATAGGTATTTATTAATTATTAAAAGGAGTATTACAAATGGCAATCAAGATTGATGACAAATTCAATGACAGCTACATTCCCGTTTCCTTCCGCAACAAAAAAGTACAATGGGCTAGACTGAATGAGCCTGATGAGTACAAGGGCAAGAAGTCTTGGAAGCTTCAGATGATCTATGATATGACAGACCCAACAGAGAAGGCTGAAGCTACTGCCCTTAAGAAAGCTGGCTTCAATGTCCGTAAGAAAAATGGTATAACTTTCCTTGAAGTGAAGAAGGCTGTTGATGAGAAACATCCTGATAAGAAACCTTATGTAGTAGGAGCAGATGGTAAGACACCATTCACTGAAGATATTGGTAATGGTTCAGTAGTTAATGTGAACGCATCTGCCCATCATTGGGATGTATGTGATACTATTACCTTGTATATTACAGGAGTACAAGTAGTAGACCATGTAGTATATGAGAAGGGTGCAGGCTTTGATGCTGTTGGTACTGGGAGTGGTGCATCTTTTGGTGCCGGGGATGATATACCATTTTGATACACCATTACGGAGTACAAAGGGAAGATATAGAGGAGCTTAAGAAGAGTACCCGTCTACTGATACCTTACTATGGTCAGTGGTTTGAGAAGGGTGATGTACTTATCTACCACATAGAGCATGATAACTCAGCCTTGTATTATGAAGCATTCTACTCAGGTTATATTTAATGACCATAGGTGGTGCAGTGTGGAGGTATTTTGATTCTGGAGCTGGAGACTAATACAGATGTCTTTCTAGAGACACTTGCCTCTGACTACTTCACAATGCCTGATGATGAGAAGGAGTTAGAGAAGGGTACTCTAGTGGCAATGTATGAGAGAGGCACTGAGCGTGTGTACTACCGGAGAGTGCAGAAGGTAGTACACACGCTTATAGAAGGAGACGCTGTAGCAATACTACAGGTGTCTCCTATTCTTATTTCAAAAGAATTATATGTATAGGATAACATCATATGTACAGAGAGGAGGAGTTTGAAGTAAGACCTAATAGAAAACCTAAGTATGTCCTTGACACCACTAACAGTAACAGTGAGTACAAAAGAATAGAGGCACTAGTTAATGACCCTTGGTCAGAGAGAGGTTGTTGGTGGTACAAGAAGGCATTAAACAATTGGAAAGTAAGCAGGAGATACCAATGGAGAAGTTAATAAGACCTACCTTGAATATAGATGGAGACATCTTCTGCTACAGGGCAGCTAGTGCAACTGATGGAAGGTACTATGAGGTGACTCCTCTTGGTAGACCGCCTATAAGATTCAAGTACAAGAAGGAAGCTGATAAGTACATGGAGGATAACCCTGCTACATACACTGTTGATCTTAAGTATGAGCCAGAGCCAGAGTCACATGCTATCAAGATACTTGAGAATAGTTTAGTCTCTCTAGAGACACTTGTATCTGTTCACATCCAAGGCATAGGAGAAAAGAGATGCTACTTGTCAAGAGGAGGATCCTTCCGTGAGAAGCTTAACCCTCTGTATAAGAACAACAGAGCAGGTATCCATAGACCTGAGCATCTAAACTTCTTGAAGGATTATATGACCAAGAAGTATGGAGCTATCTGTGAGTATGGTAAGTATGAAGCTGATGATCTCCTTGCTATGAATCAGGGTGAGAATACAATCTGTGTCTCTATAGACAAGGACATGCTACAGTTTCCCGGAGCACACTTCAACCCTGTTAAGAACAAGTACCTTATTGTTACAGAGGAAGAAGGTAATAGGTCACTATATAGACAGCTGCTCACAGGGGATACAGCTGATGGAATACCTGGCCTTAAGGGGGTAGGTCCAAAGACAGCTGAGAAACTTCTAAGTGATACCTTAGAACCTTATGATATGTACTGCATATGCCTTAAAGAATACCTCAAGAAGATACCTAAAGAGACAGGAGAAGATACTACACAACATGGCATAAGAGTTATGGGTATTATTAAAACCAATATGC
>JBAYXD010000038.1:0-11421 GCA_041673725.1 Bacilli bacterium
AAAGCTTTGTAGCTCGTGTCAAATGCATCTCGGTTTGATAAGTTTGAGCTTCGAAGTCGGCAACATTTCATACATTTAACGTTATGCGCAATTTGACAAACTGACTGCAATGCACTGAAATAGAATGACATTATGAAAAAGAAACAGATAAAACGAATACTCAGAATTGTATTTATTATTGCCAGCATAAGCTCATTATATTTCGTACCATGGATTTTGGTAAGAGCATGGATAATGCCGCTTCCTGATACCGTACAAGAACAACTTAACGAAGGAATAAATTATGGATTTGATGGAATGATTGTTTATGTGGACGAAGCAGGAAAGCCACCAGAGTTTTTTGCCGCAGGCTGGCATGACCGAAAAAAGAAAATACCTGCCTACCCGCAAGCATTATTCAAAATTGCGAGTATTACAAAATTATATATCGCTGTTGCTACTACGAAATTAGTTAAAGAAGGGCGTTTGTCTTTGGATAAAACACTTGCTGAATACTTTCCGGAACTTGCTGAAAGAATTGAATATTCAGATAAGATAACTTTGAGAATGATGGTGCAGCATCGGAGTGGCATTCCAAATTTTGTTGACCATCCTGATTATTGGACAAAACCTCCAAAAAACAGACAAGAAACACTTGAGTACGCCTTGGATTTGCCAGCCGATTTTGAACCAGGTGAAGATTATGGTTATTCAAATACCAATTATATGTTGATTGAGGACCTCATTGATAAAACTTTGGGCTATCCCCACCAACAATATATCAAGGAGAGAATATTGATTCCACTTGGGCTAAAACACACTTTTGGTTCGATTAGTGAAGTAAACATGGACGATGTAATGAGCGGCTATTATGTTGGTATTGAAACCGATTTTAAGTATGAAAATACTGGCTTAATGCTGGCTACAGCAGAAGACGTGGGCATATTCTTGCGGGCGTTAAACAATGGTTCGGTGTTTGATAAGGGTGAACAGGAAATTTATTCTTCAATTTATGTTTATGAACATACCGGGCTCCTTCCCGGATACCAAAGCATTGCAAAATACTACAAAGACATGGACATGGTTGTTATTCAATTCAACAATACAACTAATTTTAATGGATATGACTGGAATTTAGCTGAAATCATTTATAGTCGAATTGTCAAAATATTAAAGAAAAAAAGCGCATAACACACAATATAAAACAATTGGGGTTCAGTGGTTTGCGAGGGTTTGATTCTCGCTTCAGTATTCTTGTCGGTGGACAAGAACTCAGCCCGAAAACCCAACCGTTTCATATTGTAAAACGTTATGTGGCATATTAACAACAATAACTAACACATGAATAGATTACAAAAAATTTGGAAAGACCCTGTCTGGAGTAAAGTAATTGCAGCTGGATTGATTTTTATTATTTCTCAAATACCAGTTGTGATATCAAGTATTATAAGTAATCAGAGTATCTCTCAAATCTATAATAATATCTTATTATTTCTAACCTCTGATTGTATAATTCCATGTTGGATTTTTATACTGATTATTATTGTATCAATAGGTTCATTAGTATTTGGACTTAAAATACTGAGAAATAAAAACAATATCGAAAAATTGGAGAATGAAGTCGTTCCAAAACCCAAAGAATCTGACAATAATACTCAAATTGAGGAAAATGAATTAAGGATAAATGAGGCGCCAACTGTTTTCTATCATTATAGATTTTGCGAAGCCTTTCCTGGATTTAATAATGGATATAAATGGTTCACGAAAAATAAAGATATAAATACAAGATTATCAATTTTATTGAAACATCCAACACGATTTAAAAAAGCAGATGGTCATGGTATAACTAACGATCCTGTCTGGTGGTTTCGTGGTTCAAGTGCCATGCCAATTGATAGTATTAAAATAATTGGATGTAATAAAATTTTATTGAATTACGATGAACTTAAAATTGAGAAAATAGCGGCGTATAGAGGACGATCTTATTATCAGGACTTTGTTTATGTCCAATGTCTTCCTGATAAGCCAATTGGAATATATAACTATGACAAAGAATACATGGAAGAATGTTTAAAGAATAATCGTAATTACACAGAAGATTTTGGTTTATATAAAGGAAAAATTTTGACTCGACAGGAATATGATGATGGAGCAGCTGTAATAAAAGGGAAACCTCAATCAATTTCAGGAGCTGAATTAAGAACCAGATTTTTAACAAAATATAATTTCATCATTGCTGCTAAATATTCACCTTATAATTGTGATGAGTTTTATAAAACCTCAGATGGTTTGTTTGGAGGATTACTAAAAAGTGAAGTTAGTTTTGATGATTTTATTAATGGGATGAAGAATTTTGAAAAGAACAGAAATGATTACTAATAAATACGCCACATAACATGCGGTATAAAACATTGGGGATTAATTGATTACATAAGCATTTTACCACGCATCAAAGTTGGTAAAACTGGACAAGTTAGTAATCCGCAATCCCCAACGATTTCATATCGCCATCCGTTATACACAATTTGAAAAACTAACAAATGCATAAAACAATCTTTGATTCTAACTTTAAAATAACTGACAGTGACAGTGATTTTGAATATCAAAAATATTTAACTGAAAAATTAGATTCTGACAAATCTGACTTTAACCAAAACAAACTAAACGAAATTGTATTATGGAAAGTTAATCGGTTTGCTAAATTTAATGAAGAAACAATTGATTTAATAAATTCAATAAGCCCCTCAGAATCTAAATTTGACCCTAAAAAAACAAAAACGATTCTTAAATTGTTACTCAAGACCAAAGGAGTTCAACTTGCAATGGCATCAACGATTCTAAGATATCGAAACCCCAAAATATATCAAATTATTGACCAAAGAGTTTATAGAATAATTCATAAGGATAAAGAACTAAAATTAAGCGTAAGCCCTAGTGACAAAAACATTGACAAATCAATTGAATTATACTTAACTTACCTAAAAGATTTAAGAGAAGCATGTGAAAAATTGAAAATTGAATTTAAAAAATCTGATAGGATACTGTTTATGGCTGATCGAAGAATTAATAAACAACATAAATTAAATAACTATTAAAAAACTGTGTATAACATGTATTATATAAAATTGCCTATATAGCAAGCTATTAAAGGGTTGTAGCCCGCTACAACTCCCATGTAACTTAACAGGAAATCACCCGCAACCGGCAACTTTTCATAGTACCCCTCGTTACCAGTAATTAAAAAAAACCAAGAAAGAAACGAATATGAGGACACATTTAATATATACAAAAGACAAGTTTGAAGGAGAACTTAATTCATTTATTGAGAAAGGATTAAGTATAATTAAAACCATAAAAGAGCAAGGAACAAATGTTGAAATTTTCAAAAAGAATGAATACAAATTTAATCTTTGGAAAGATGAAGTAAATGAATTTCTTAAACAAAGATTTGATAATCCCAATAACGAATACTTAAATGATTTCCTTAATGCTGGTCGGTTAGAATCAGTATCTATGTCCGCAGTATTAAGAAGAGAAAATCCAAATAGTTTTGAATTTAAATTGAGATACTTTGCTCTCGAAGTTGGTACGAAGGTAAATTCATTAATTAAATTAGGTAGAAAGTTGAAATTCATTCCAGTAAAAGATGTTGAAATAATTATTGAAAATAAAAATATTGTCCCCAAAAGAGTATTTATTAGTCATTCAAGCCTAGATAAAAAGTTTGTTGAAAAAATAATTGATACATTGGAAGTTATTGGAGTTTCAAGTGAAAATATTTTCTGTAGCTCCTTTGAAGGATATGGTGTTGAATTAGGAGCAAATTTTCTAGATGTAATAAAAGAAGAATTAAGTGGTAATGTATTAGTTATATTCATTTTATCTACAAATTTTTATTCAAGCATTGTGAGTATTTGTGAAATGGGTGCAACTTGGGTAAAAACGAACCAACATATTCCAATATTGATTCCTCCTTTTGATTACAAGGATATTGAGGGAGTCATACCAAATACACATGGAATGAAAATTAATGAGAGAGATAAATTCAATTCATTAAAAGAAAGAGTAGAAATATTTTTCGAATTGAAAACAATAAAAGAAAATATTTGGGAACGTAAAAGAGACAAAATAATTAATGAAATTGATGAATTATTAAAATAAAAACTACTGGTAACATTTTGTATATTCCATAGGGGTTTCATAGGTATGCGAGCTGCATATTGCCGCTCGTTATCTCGTCCATACCCGGACAGATAATCTCACGCAATCCCCTACGTAACATACAATTTTCCGTTAGGTGTAATTATCAATAAGACTTTGATTATTGAAACAAAGAGGAGAAACACTATAACCAACAATAAATGACAAATAATTTAAATAACTAATACTATGAAAATAAGAGAAATTGTGACACTTTTATTAGTGATTTTGATGTTATCATCATGTGACAATAGTCAGAAATATTTTGATTCAGCAAAGGAAAAATTTAATACTGGAAAATTTGAGGAAGCATTAAAGGATGTTCAAATTATAAAAAGAACCAATAACTATACCTTAAAACAAAAAGCAACTGATTTAGAAAATAGAATACAAGATACGCTATTGATTATAAATTATTATTCGATGAAAGAGAATCGAAATGATAATATATATATGGATTTTCGTTTCAATATGAAAGAAAATGAAGTAAAAAGGCATGCAAATAAACTAATTAAAGAGAAAAAGATAAAACCAGAAAACACATATACATTTACAGTTGGATATGGTGAATACGCTCAAAAATTTGCATTAACTGGCTATGAATTAGATTTCTTTCTTTCGGATTATAAATGTAAAGGACTAATTAATTGTTATTATTTCTTAAATGGTCTTGATAAACTAGAAATAACACTTTTCAATTATCCTGATGCTCAAAATAGTTCTAGCGTATTATCTGATGTCAAAAATTTATTTGAGAACAAATATTCTTTACCTCAGGATTTTTCACCATTCTACACAGAAGATGAAAGCAAATACATTAGATATTTTTGGAGAGAATCAAATAAAGCAATCTATGTTGGTCAAATTAGTGATTTTGTAATAATAACATATCAGGATTTGATTTCTAAATTTGATTTAAAACAAAGATTAAAGGACGTAGAAAAAGAATTAAATATAGAAAAAGAATTAAATATAGAAAAATCAAAAAAAATGGAAAATGAAATATAACTACACCTAACACAGGGTTAATGTAATTCGCTACGCGAACTACACCAACCCTTTCACGTTATGCAAAATATTAATCAAACAAAAATGGAAGAGCTAATAAACAAATTATTAAGTGGAGAAGGCAAACTCAGTCTTCTTTTATTGGAAGCTAAAGAATATGCAGAGAATTCAAAGGATGAGAGATTTATAGAATTTATTGATGATGAACTAAACGGATATACAGGAAAGAAAATCCCTGAATATAGGAGGATAAATGCAGAAATTGTTGGGGACATTCAAGATTCATTTGGACGATTTGTACATCATCAATTTCCGCTAGACTTTTCAAAAATTTCTGACAAAATTGGATTTGATATTTCAACCACAGTATCACCTGATGGCATTAGTTTTATAGAAAACAATTTAGAAAGTTTGACGAAGGCTCTTGTTTTAAAAAAAATGCCTATAGGACAAGTCAGTATGCTGAATGATATTCTGAAATATAATAATCCGGGTTATAACCTTACAGCTGCTTATTATCGCTTTGGGAAGGCGTCACTTCAATATATTTTAGACAAAGTTCGGCAGGAACTTATTATTGGATTAAAAAAGATTCAAAAATCTCAAAAGCCCATAGAAAGCTTTAGCATGCCTGCTATGAGTTTGGATAAAGCAATTTCAGTTTTTGTTACATATGCATGGGGAGAAGCGGATTTCAATGATTTGATTATTTCTTTCGTAGATTTTCTTAGGGAGAAAAAAGGATATAACGCCTCAATGGACAGAAAGAAATCCCAGGAAGAAACATCAACAAACTTTAATCGAATGATGATTGAAGGTATTCAAAACTCAGACAAAGTAATTGTTGTACTTACAGAAACATACAAAAAAAAGGCAGATGCATTTGAAGGAGGCGTTGGCAGCGAATACCAACTAATTCTTGAGGAAATAAAAACAAATACAAACAAATTCGTTTTTGTTTCTTTTGGAGACGTTAAATTTAATACGATAACGCCAACTGGTATAAAAGGACGAGAAATTATAGATTTAAAGAAAGACCAAGATGATGATTTTAATAGTTTAATTTCCAAATTAAATAGTCAAAACATAATCGAATTTAGTGAGGTAAATGAAACTTTATCTGAAGTTAAAAAGAAGAAAATAAAGCCGTTCAAATTATAAAAATACTTTGCATAATAAATAGAACTATGAGCGGTCGGCACGACCTAGCGATGAGTATATGTTGAACTACATCCCGGTTAAATCATCAGGATGTTTCTATGCACTTATTGACCGTTTTGTTTGTTTTTTTGCTTTTTGTGGTGAGATTTCCGTTACGATTTATTCAGCGGTGGTTATCATTTTTCAATTTTTAAGTTAATTAGAAATCTTAACTACTGACAAATACGTAAAAATATCCAGAATTTAGGTAGTACAATACCATACCTCATGAAGATGAAGTGTTAACTGGGAAAGAATCAGTCTATTGTAAAAATGTACGTAGCAACTGCTGTATAGGTCGACCAGGCGAACGGATACGTGGTAGTTCTCTTACAATATGCATGCGACCAATCTTACATTTAGGACATTTTCCAATATCAAAACCTGTTAGTCGTTTTATGCGTTCAACGGTTGTTTCATTCTCTTTTTTATCGTTTAATTTTTTTTCAACCTTAGATAATTCCGGCACAAATTGAAGATCCAGATTTCTTTTGGTGGTATGATTATAAATACCATATCTACGGATTTTCACAAATCGCTTGGGCAAAATATGCTGACAAAAACGGTGCAAGAACTCAACACCAGTTAATGAGATTGGTTTCTTCTGTGCTTTATCCCGATAATCTTTGGCAATAAAAGTCACATGTGTCTCATTTATTGAAAGAATGCGGTCATTACTAATTGCTACACGGTGAGTGTATTGTCCCAAATAGCGGATTACATGTTCTGAGTTGGCCATCGAAGGTTCGCAATTAACTACCCATCGCTTCGCATAAGCAGCTTCAATTTTATCGGAAAATCCGGCCAGCATATCTTTTTGTTTAAGTGCTCGTTTTATAGAATACAAAAACTTTCCTTTAAAGGAATCACTCAATTGATACACAGGATACAAGTAGTTTTTGTAGGTTCCAATTTGTTTCCAACTACCTTTTAGAGAATATCCCGCAGCAGGAACCAAACAGTGCAAATGGGGATGTAGTGTAAGGTTTTGTCCCCATGAGTGTAACACGCAAACAGCTCCGGTTTCTGCTCCATAATGGGTATACCCAAAACTATGAAGGGTTCGCCAAACAGCAGAAAATAACACTTTGTAATATAGATCCCTGTCGAATAGACAGATTGCATTTAACTCATGTGGAACAGTAAAGACAATGTGATAGTGTTTTATAGGAAGCGTTTGTTCCAGTAGCTTCTCAATCCATATTGCCTGCTTTGTGGCTAAACATTTAGGACAATGGCGGTTGCCACAACTGTTGTAACTGTATCGTACTTCCTGACAATTATCACAATGTTCTTCGTGTCCACCAAAAACTGAGGTACGACATTGCATGATATCAAAAAGGACCTTCATCTTTTCTAGCGAAGGATGGTACTTTTCTATATACTGTTTCCCGAATTGGCGGATGATATCGGCAACTTCAAGTTTACTGCTCATTATATTACCTTCGGTTATAAAGAGAGTCCAGGGGACTGTGTGGCTTAACATATTCAAATTGCGCTACATGCAAATAAATCATAGTAGTCGTAATCTGGGAATGTCCCAAAAGCTCTTTTAGTGTAACAATATTTATCCCCTCTTCCAATAAATGTGTGGCATAACTATGCCTTAATGAATGCAAGTTTACATCTTTGGCTATTGAAGTTTTCTTCAGGTTCTCGCGCATAATCCACGACAAACCCCTTACGCTGTATTTGCCGCTGGCTTCCTTGCCATTAAAAAGCCAAAGGTATGGATTTTCTGCTTTCAGATATTTTTTTAAACCTATCGCCATAGTTGGAGACAGTGGTAAAATACGGTCTTTCTTATATTTACTTTGTCGAATATGAATAGTCTTACGCTCAAAATCTACATCCGATATTTTCAGGTTGATTACCTCTTGTCCACGCAATCCTGCTGAATAAATCAGTGAGAGCACAATACGCTGTTTGAGTAATTTAGGTACAGCAAAAAGTTCTTTTAGCTCATGACGATTCAGAATCACGGGCAGTTTTGTATCACCCTTTAATGCAGGCAAGGCAATGGCTTTTTTATTCATGCCAAGCAAACGGAAATAGTATCGTAAGCCATAAACCATATGCTTAAAACTACTGCGAGATGGCGACTTAGGATCACGAGCCAAAGCAACCAGGTATTCATTGATTTCATCTTCATTAATTTGTTCCGGAAGCCGGTTAAAGTGTAGAACAAACAGTGCTATGCGCCTGATGTAATTATTTAACGTACTTTCACTCTGTCCTCGCAATGTAACCTGTTGACTGAGTTTTGTTACTACTGAAGCAAATTCAGGAACTGCAATAATAGCACGTTCCACAATCGTAAATCCTTTTTTTGTTCTCATAATAAGATATTTAATGATTACTTTTATTAGAACAAAAATGACATACAATATGGATTTAAAAAAGTATATGTATATATTTGAATAGCTATCCCGTAGGGATTTAGTTCAACAAATTGTAAATTGCATTGCGGGGTTAGTGGTGTGTCGTTCGCTGGATTCTCGTTTCGCAGTTCCGTGTCCTTTGGACAGGAACGTTCTTCGAAATCCGCAACGACAACTTACAAGTGACCGTTAACGCCAAGCTAAACTAACAACTAAATAACAATGAATAAATCTGAACACGAACTATATCTTGATGATTTAAAAATAGAGGAACAGAAGAAATTAGCTGAAAATGTAACTCTAATTAACAACTTCAAAGATTTATGTCTTTCTAATGGCATTAAGTTGTCAGATAACAATTTTAGTTATAATCATATAATTGGTATTGTAGCTACCTACCCAAAACTACTATTACACCTAAATAATAATTTAAAACCAGACAAAGAAGGTTTATTTAGCTTTAATTTATTAAATAAAGAATATAGCAATATAAAAATTGCCTCTGGCTTTCTTTACGACAAAAATTATGTAGCGTTTGCTCATCCATATTTTAGAAGAAAATTCTGCAAAGATGCAAACTTTGCACCCAGATTTATTGATTTATATTGGCATTTAGCCAATGAAAAAATTGATTTAAATATAGCACTTGATTTAGATAGAGTTAGGGTTAACACAGATGAATTTTTATATTTTGAACGAGATACATGGTATGGAGCACGGTTTAATGGCGACATTCTAAAAATACAAGATGGAATTTCTAAGCTAGCTGCACCTTTATTTCTAAATGAATTTGAAAATAGTTTTATATTCAAAGACAACTACACCTTAAATATTAAATGGAATACAAAAAATAACATGAAGGTTTTCCAAGCTGAGGAATTTAAGAATGAAAGAGTATTTCTTGAATATAAAAATGAAAAATTTTATCCCGCTAGATATTTACATGCAGTATACAATATAGAAAAAAATTGTTTTATGCATTTTGACGGTGCAGTGCACCTATATAAAGAAGATGAATATTTTATGAGAAGAAATTCTGACTTTAATTATATTTTAAAAAACGATGTGCAGGTAAAGTCAAAATCAACAAAATTATTTAAAATGGATGGAGAAATTCCTGCCGATATTTGGATAGAATTTTCTAGTCAATATTTTACTGGGAATCCTCTTATAATAGAATATTTCGAAGGAAAATATCCCGAGAGAATACAAGAAATATTAACTAGTATTGAAAAAGATAGAAAAATAAAAAAATAAAGCCAGGCGTTAACATTTTGTATATTCCATAGGGGTTACAGCGGTTTACAAACCGCAGATTATCTCTCATTATCTTGTTCGTATCCGAATAGATAATCTCACACAATCCCCTACGTAACATACAAGTTTACCGTTATCGGCAATTAAAACAATAAAAATTACATATTATTAATTAAAATTCAAAAAATGAAAAAGTTATTATTCCTTTTGCTAATCAGTGTATTAGAAATTAGTTTTGTATCTGCACAAAATGCTAAAAATACAAATAAAGAAGCTACAAAAATGGATGTATTTGCTTCAAAAACAGGAGTTATCATAAAATATATAGATTACAAACTACCAAATCTAAAATTAACTTATGGTATAGCAGAAACGAAAATTAGAAAACTTTATAGTGGTCAAGATGTTGGTTATTTTTATCAAATCTCAAAGAAAAATGAATATGGCACAAAAACTGCTTCAATAGCTTACGAAGATTTAATTGAAGTTTTAAAAGCTATTCAATCATTGAAAGAAGCATCTGAATCCGACAAAGCTTTAAATCCTTATTATTTAGAGAATAAATTTGTAACAGATGATGGATTTCAAGTTGGATATTATGTAAGCAAAGGAAAATTAAAATGGTATTTAGTATTAGAAAAATATGGTTCAGGAAATACTGTATTTATCTATAATTTTTCTACAATTGAAACTGCTTTTAATGAGGCTAAAACAAAAATTGAATCACTAAAAAATTAAAAGATATGAGAAACTTTATTCTATTAATGTCAATATTACTTACTACGACTACTGTAAAAGCTGAGGGATTAAATGCAAATGCAAGTTATATAAAAAATAATTATCCAACTGAATATGAGCAAACTTTAAAAAAGCAAGCATTACAGAAATGGAATGATGATTATGAGATGGTTGTTTATATGATTAACAATCAGGCAGATGATTTAATTAAATTAATTGCTGGATTTAAAAGCGATAACACAAATATTGTTTTTAAAGCTATTCAGAAATGGAGCATTGATGGTTACAAATATTCAAACGTCGAAAAATTTAAAAATATTACCACTTTTGAATTAAAACAATTAATTCCGTTACATTGCGATTGGGAAATGGTTAAATATGAGTATGATAATCAAGTAAAAGCTAAGAATTCATTTTGATTAACGAATAAAAAAAAGCCGATAACACGTGTTATATAAAATTGCCTATATAGTCAACTATTCAATGGTTGCAGCCCGCTTTAATTTTCCTGTGACTTAACAAAAAAATTACCCGCAATCGGCAACTTTTCATAGCACAAATCCGTTATACACAATTTGAAAAACTAACAAATGCATAAAACAATCTTTGATTCTAACTTTAAAATAACTGACAGTGACAGTGATTTTGAATATCAAAA